>NZ_BAAAFN010000006.1:0-75979 GCF_039523555.1 Castellaniella daejeonensis | reverse complement strand
GGAGGAGCAGACGGCACTGGTCCGGGCGGCGTCACCGCCTCGGTTTTGCAGACCGTGGCTGGCCGTCCCGGCGTGTGACCCGGTCGCCGGCCTTCACGCCGGCGCGGGTGAACCAGCCCTGGTTCATTTCCAGTGCCTGCGTGATGGGTGCCGGCGGGCAGTGCGGGTCCAGGCTGCCGGGCTGCATGTCCTGGATGTCGACGATGCGGCCATTCCGGCCGATGAAGGCGATGGACAGGGGGATGAGGGTGTTCTTCATCCAGAAGCAATGGATGTCCGGATCGCCCAGATCGAACAGCATGCCGCTGTCGGCGGCCAGCGCTGTCCGGTGCATCAGCCCCGCACTCAGGGTTTCCGGCGTGTCGGCGTATTCGGCCTGGATGGCATGGGTGCCGACGCGCAGCGTCACGGTCGGCAGCGGCGGCTGTGCCGCAGCGGGTCCGCCACACAGCGAGACCGCCAGCAGCAGGGCCGCGACGCTTGTCGAGGCAAAAAAACGGGGCCCGCCAGGGGCCCCGCATCGCGTTAAAATGGCGTTGAACATCCGGGCCTGGTTCAGGCGGCGGTAATGTTCAGGGCTTGTTTGCCTTTCGGACCCTGCGCGATATCGAAAACGACCTTCTGCCCTTCTTTCAGGGTCTTGAAGCCGTTCATCTGGATGGATGAAAAATGTGCGAAAAGGTCTTCGCCCCCGTTGTCGGGGGTGATGAAGCCAAAACCCTTGGCATCATTGAACCATTTGACCGTGCCTGTCAGTTTTTGTGACTCTCCGGTGTTTTCGATGGATTCCGACATGCAAACTGCCTCTCGACTATAGTGTGGGGTTTGAACGGACCCCGGTCACCCCTGAGGGCGGCCTGCGGGACACGACGATCATGCTGAATTCCGCGTCATTCAGTCAACTATGGAAACCACTAGGTTCTGATTCGCATGTCGACCGATATTCAAAATCAGCAGCAACTGGTGCGTGAAGCCGCACCTGTGCGCCTCGCGCCGCCGCCGATGTATCAGGTCGTGTTGCTGAACGATGATTACACGCCGATGGATTTCGTGGTGCGCGTGCTCCAGCTGGTCTTCCACAAGGGCAGCGAGGAAGCCGAGCGCATCATGCTGCAGGTCCATCACGAGGGCCGGGGCGTCTGCGGCATCTACACCCGCGACGTGGCCGCCACCCGGGTCGATGCCGTGCTGCACCTGGCCCATGCCGACCAGCATCCGCTGCAATGCCTGATGGAGCCTGTGCCGTTTTTCTGACACCCGGCTGTCCGGAGGCGGTCTTGCGCACAGGCTTTTCCCGTGGTCCCGCGGCGCCGCCGCCCTTAGGGACGATCCCGAGTCCCCGTGCGCCAAACGCCGGGCGGTTTTAGTCATAGAATAGGCATAACGGATTGCTTGATCCGCTCCGATATGCAATGGAGGAAGCGTGATTTCCGAAGAGCTCGAAGTCAGCCTGCACATGGCGTTCGTCGAGGCCCGCGCCGCCCGACACGAATTCATCACCGTGGAGCACCTGCTGCTGTCCCTGCTGGACAATGCCTCGGCAGTCGAAGTCCTCCGCGCCTGCGCGGCAGACATCGAGCTGCTGCGTCAGGACCTGCGCAAGTTCATTGTCGAGAACACGCCAGTCTTCCCGGGCGAGGGCGAGGTCGACACCCAGCCCACTCTGGGATTCCAGCGCGTGATCCAGCGTGCCATCATGCACGTGTCATCCAACGGCTCCAGCAAGAACGCCGTGACCGGGGCCAACGTCCTGGTGGCCATGTATGGCGAAAAGGATTCGCACGCGGTGTATTTCCTTGTGCAGCAGGGCGTGTCCCGGCTGGACGTGGTCAACTACCTGTCCCATGGCATCACCAAGGTCTCCGACGAACCTCCGGCGGCGGACAATCCCCGCCTGGAGCCGCCGGCCGCCGACCCGAAGGCCGAGCAGCAGAAGTCTCCCCTGGAAACCTACGCCACCGACCTCAATGCCGAGGCCCTCAAGGGCCGTATCGATCCGCTGATCGGCCGCGAGGACGAGGTCGAGCGCGTCATCCAGGTGCTGTGCCGCAGGCGCAAGAACAACCCCCTGCTGGTGGGCGAGGCGGGCGTCGGCAAGACGGCCATCGCCGAAGGCCTGGCCTGGCGCATCACCCAGGGCGACGTGCCTGAAGTCCTGCACGAAACCCAGGTCTATGCGCTGGACATGGGTGCATTGCTGGCAGGCACCAAGTACCGGGGCGACTTCGAGCAACGTCTGAAGCTGGTGCTCAAGGCCCTGAAGGACAACCGCCATGCGGTGCTGTTCATCGACGAGATCCATACGCTGATCGGCGCGGGCTCCGCGTCGGGCGGCACGCTGGATGCGTCCAACCTGCTCAAGCCGGCGCTGTCCTCCGGGAACCTGAAGTGCATCGGGGCCACCACCTACACCGAATACCGGGGCATCTTCGAAAAAGACCATGCGCTGGCACGGCGTTTCCAGAAGATCGACATCCCCGAGCCCACCGTGGCCCAGACCATCCAGATCCTGCGCGGCCTGAAGGCGCGCTTCGAGGCGCATCACCAGGTGCGCTATTCGGGCGCGGCGATCACGGCGGCGGCCGAGCTGGCGGCGCGCCACATCAGCGACCGTTTCCTGCCGGACAAGGCGATCGACGTGATCGACGAAGCCGGTGCCGCCCAGCGCCTGCTGCCCAAGTCGCGCCAGAAAAAGCTCATCGGCCGCGCCGAGATCCAGTCCACCGTGGCACGCATCGCCCGCATCCCGCCGCAGAACGTCTCCACGGACGACCGCAACAAGCTCGCCACGCTGGAGCGCGACCTGAAGGCCGTGGTGTTCGGCCAGGACCAGGCCATTTCCGCGCTGGCCGCCTCGATCAAGATGGCGCGCTCGGGGCTGGGCCGGCCCGACAAGCCCATCGGCTGCTTCCTGTTTTCCGGTCCCACGGGCGTGGGCAAGACCGAGGTCGCGCGTCAGCTGGCGTTCGTCCTGGGCATCGAACTGCTGCGCTTCGACATGTCCGAATACATGGAACGGCATACCGTGTCGCGCCTGATCGGCGCGCCGCCGGGCTATGTCGGTTTCGACCAGGGCGGGCTGCTGACCGAGGCCGTGACCAAGCAGCCGCATTGCGTGCTGCTGCTCGATGAAATCGAAAAAGCGCATCCGGACGTCTACAACATCCTGCTGCAGGTCATGGACCATGGCACGCTGACCGACAACAACGGGCGCAAGGCCGATTTCCGCAACGTGATCCTGGTGATGACCACCAATGCGGGCGCCGATACGCTGAACCGCAACACGATCGGGTTTGCCGCGCCGCAGCGCTCGGGCGACGAGATGGCCGAAATCAAGCGCCAGTTCACCCCCGAGTTCCGCAACCGGCTGGATGCGATCATCGGTTTCTCGCCGCTGCCGCGCGAAGTCATCCTGCAGGTCGTGGACAAGTTCCTCATGCAGCTCGAGGACCAGCTTCACGACAAGCACGTCGAGGTTCTGTTCACCCAGGCGCTGCGCGATTACCTGGCGCGGGCCGGCTTCGATCCCGCCATGGGCGCCCGGCCCATGCAGCGCCTGATCCAGGACACCATCCGCCGGGCATTGGCCGACGAGCTGCTGTTCGGCCGCCTGGTGCACGGCGGACGGGTCGAGGTCGACCTGGACGCCCGGGAGCAGGTGGTGCTGAATTTCCCCGAAGGCGGCGAGGGCGCAGGAGCCGTGCCGGAGCCTTCGCGGCCCGAGCCTGAGCTCGTGGATTGATGTCGCGCGGGCCCCTGATCGCCTGCCCGCATTGCGACACGCTGCACGTCCGGCTCGATCCGGGCGTGCGCGGCAGGGCCGAATGCCGCTGCTGCGGCACAGTGCTGTACCGGCGCGGCTGGCTGTCGATGGAGCAATGGGTGGCGCTGGGGTGGGCCGGCCTGGCCGTGTTTGCCATTGCCCAGTGGTTTCCCATTGCCAGTCTTTCGCTCCAGGGACAGGACATCAGCCTGACCTACTGGCAGGCCCTGCACTTGTGCTGGGATCGCGGCTACTACGGGGTTTCGGTGCTCACCGGGCTGGTCGGATTCTGGTTTCCTCTGCTCCAGATCGCATTGACGTTGTGGGTGATGCAGGCGATCGCGGCGCGGCGTCTGCCACCCGACCTGGGGCGTACGCTGCGGCTGCTCGGGCATCTGGCGCCGTGGTCCATGGCGACGGTGCTGATCCTGTCCATCCTGGTGTCCGTCGTCAAGGTGGCCGGCCTGGCGCGCCTGCAGGTGGAGCCCGGCATGCTGGGTTTCCTGGCGCTCTGTTTCCTGCTGACCGGACTGAGCCGCTGGAATGCGCGCGCTCTGTGGCGCCAGGCCGAGGATGCCGGCCTGGTGCCGGTGTCGGGCGCGCAGGGGCGGGGCAGGGTATGCGATGCCTGCGGCTGCGTCCAGGCCCCCCGGTCATCCGGGCGCTGCCTGCGTTGCGGCGCCGCAATGAAGCACCATCGCCACGGCGAACCGGGCCAGGTCTGGGCCTTGCTGTTGTCGGCGGCCGTGTTCTACGTACCGGCCAATTTCCTGCCGATCATGGAAGTTCGCACCCTGCTGGGGCGCAGCGACCACACCATCCTGGGCGGGGTGATCGAGCTCTGGCGCTACGGCTCCTGGGACCTGGCCGTCATCGTCTTCGTCGCCAGCGTGCTGGTGCCGGTGACCAAGCTGCTCGCACTCGCCTTCCTGCTGTGGCGCAACCGGCCCGTGGATGCGGAAGTCCAGCGGCAGCGCACGCGGCTGTACGCCCTGGTCGAGTTCGTCGGGCAATGGTCCATGCTGGATGTCTTCGTCGTTGTCCTGATGGCCGCCATGGCCAATTTCCCGGGCTTGTCGCAGATCAGCGTCGGGCCTGCCGCACTGAATTTCGGCGCCGTGGTCGTGCTCACGATGTGGGCGGCCATGCGCTATGATCCGCGTCGAGGCTGGGACATCCTGCGGGATGCCCGGCTGGCAAAGGAAAAGCATGGACACTGAGGATCCGCCCGCCCGGAAGCCGGACGACCCCGTCGGCACGGAATTTCCCGCAGACAACCCCGCAGAGCCCGTCATCCGGCCCGGCCGCGCCCTGCATTGGTCCTGGGTCTGGCTGGTGCCCCTGCTGGCGCTGGCGGTGGGGCTGTCCCTGCTTGCCTCGGTCTGGGTGCGCAACGGCCCGGTCATCACCATCAGTTTCCTGTCGGCGGCCGGCGTCGAGGCCGGCCAGACCAAGCTGCGCTATCGCGACGTGGTGGTGGGCGAAGTATCGGACGTGCGTGTGGCGGGGGATCGCAAGCACGTGCTGGTGGACGTGCAGCTCAGGCGCGAGGGTTCCGAATACATCACCCAGAAGGACTCCAAGTTCTGGATCGTCCGGCCCCAGGTCAGTCTCGCGGGCGTGTCGGGGCTGGATACGCTGCTGTCGGGCGTCTACATCGACGTGGATGCGCCCACCGTGCGCCCCAAGGGCGATCCGGTCCGTACCTTCGAGGGTCTGCGCAATCCGCCGGAGGTGCTCAGCGGCCAGGTCGGCACCCGTTACGTGCTGCGGGCCGATACGCTGGGTTCGCTGCGCGTGGGGTCCCGCATCCACTATCGCCGCATCGAAGTCGGCCGTGTCGTCAGCTACGAGATGGCGGCTGACGGGCGGTCGGTCAATCTGCACATCTTCGTCGAAGCCCCCTATGACCGCTACGTGACGCCGGACACGCGTTTCTGGAACGACAGTGGCGTGGATCTGACGGTATCGACCGACGGGGTCCAGATGCGCACCAGCGGCCTGTCGGCAATCCTGAATGGCGGCATTGCCTTCGCCCAGGCGGATGAGTCCAGTTCCTATGACGGCGAAGTGGACAGCGCGCCGGCCGCCGCCGGCAGCACCTATCGCCTGTTCGGCTCGCGCGACGAAGCGCTGTCCGATCCGGATGGCGATCCGGTCACGATCGAGCTGCGCTTCGACCAGTCGGTCCGGGGGCTGCGCGTCGGGGCCGACGTCGACTTCCGCGGCATGTCGATCGGCAGGGTGGTCGACATCGACCTGGAATTCGACAAGGCGCGCCGTCGTTTCTATTCCCGGGTGCGGGCGCAGCTCTATCCGATGCGGTTCAGCGAGGCCTATCGCCAGCTGACCGAGGCGTCCGGCGGCCTGCGGGACGAGGCGCTGCTGCAGCCCTTGATCGAGCGGGGGTTGCGGGCTCAGCTGCGTACCGCCAGCCTGCTGACCGGACAACAATACGTGGCCCTGGATTTCTTCCCGGGCGAAGCGCATGCGAAACCCGAGATCCCGGGAGACCTCTCCAATCACAGGGGATTCCTGGTGCCTACGGTACGAGGGGATTTCGACCGGCTGCAGGGACAGCTGGGCAATATCGTCGCCAAGCTCGACAAGGTGCCGATCGATGAGATAGGCCGTGACCTGCATGGCAGCCTGGAGGCCTTGAATCGCCTGCTGCAGCGGCTGGACAGGCAGGTTGCGCCCCAGGCAAGCAAGGCGCTGTCTTCGGCCAGCACCTCGCTGGACCGTATCGGCGCGGCACTGGCGCCCGACGCACCCCTGCTGGGCGGCTTGCGCGATACCCTGGGCGAACTGGACCGTGCCGTCCGCGCCTTGCGCCTGCTGTCCGAAACCCTGCAGGCGCATCCGGATGCCCTGATCCGGGGGCGTGCGCCCGATAAGCTGCATTGATGAGGAAAAGCGCATCATGAAACGGACGAACCTGGGCTGGGCCTGCCTGATCGGCCTTGCGGGGCTGCTGGCGGGTTGCTCGGTGGCCCCTCAGCGCTACTACAGCCTGGCCGCTGCACCCGTGGCCGATCATGGGGCGGCGGGAAGCCCGACGGTGGACTACCGCCTGAACCTGACGGTGGCGCGAATCCCGGCCGAATCCGAGCGGCCACAACTGGTGGTCCGTGATCCGGCCGCGGATCCTGCTGTGCAGGTGCTGAACGATTCCCTCTGGGCGGCGCCGCTGGCCGACCAGATCCGCGATGCGCTGGCTTTCGGGGTCGGCCGCCGGTTGGGTGCAGAGGACGTGCGGCGCCTGCCGGACGCGGCATCCGGCCCCGTCCGCCGCATCGATGTGCGGATCGATCGGTTCGACATGGTCTGGGGGCATTTCGTGGCGCTGGAAGCGAATTGGACGGACCGGCCGCCGGGTGCCGGCCATGCCCGCCTGTGCCAGGCCTCTGTGCGCCAGCCCGCAGGCGTGGGTGTGGCGGCGCTGGTGGATGCCCAGCGCCAGGCACTGGAGCGTCTGGCGGCCCTGATCGCTGATGAAACAGCAGCCGCATCGACTGATTTACAGAGGGGGCCAACCATGTCAAAATCCGGTTGCACCTGATCAGATTTGGGGTTAACCATAATGGCGATTTCAGGTGCAACCTTTTAGCATGGCGCCTGATGCGAACCGGGTTCTCCGGTCGGCGATACCAAAGTGGAATACCTCGAACATGGCTACTGTAACCCTGGGTGTGAAAGTCGATGAGGCGCTGCGCGAGCGTCTGCGGGTCCTGGCGGATTCACTGGGCTGCACGCCGCACTGGCTGCACAAGCAGGCTTTGCTGAGCTACATCGAGGCCATCGAGCGCGGCCAGGTGCCTGCCGAGCTCGATCGCCGCTCGGATGCCGAAACGGCCGAATCCCCGTCGGCGGAATCCGAGCCGCTGGCCCCGTTCCACGAATTTGCCCAGGACGTCCTGCCGCAGTCCGTCCTGCGCGCCGCCATCACCGCCGCCTACCGTCGCCCTGAACCGGAATGCGTGGCCATGCTGGTGGACCAGGCCGAGTCGCCCCAGCCCGAACAGGTCGAGACCCTGGCCCGCCGGCTGGTCCAGACCCTGCGGGACAAGCGCAAAGGGGGCGGGGTGGAAGGCCTGATCCAGGAATTCTCGCTGTCCAGCCAGGAAGGCGTCGCCCTGATGTGCCTGGCCGAGGCGCTGCTGCGCATTCCCGACCAGGCCACGCGCGATGCCCTCATCCGCGACAAGATCAGCCACGGCGATTGGCGCTCGCATGTGGGCGAATCCCGTTCGCTGTTCGTCAACGCGGCCACCTGGGGGCTGCTGGTCACCGGCAAGCTGGTCAGTGTCAACAGCGAGCAGAATCTGTCCCAGGCCCTGACGCGCCTGATCGCCAAGGGCGGCGAGCCCCTGATCCGGCGCGGCGTGAACATGGCCATGCGCCTGATGGGCGAGCAGTTCGTCACGGGCCAGACGATTTCCTCGGCCCTGGCCAACAGCCGCAAGTACGAAGACATCGGTTTCCGCTATTCCTACGATATGCTGGGCGAGGCAGCGACCACGGCGGAAGACGCCGAGCGCTACTACCAGTCCTACGAGCAGGCCATCCACGCCATCGGCAAGGCTTCCCAGGGGCGCGGAATCTACGAAGGCCCCGGCATTTCCATCAAGCTCTCGGCGCTGCATCCGCGTTATTCGCGCGCCCAGCGCGACCGGGTCATGGACGAACTGCTGCCGCGCATGGTCGAACTGGCCGCACTGGCGCGCCGCTACGATATCGGCCTGAACATCGATGCCGAAGAGGCCGATCGCCTGGAGCTTTCCCTGGATCTGCTGGAAGCCCTGTGCTTCGATGAACGCCTGCGGGGCTGGAACGGCATTGGTTTCGTCATCCAGGCCTACCAGAAGCGCGCTCCGTTCGTGATCGATTTCGTGATCGACCTGGCGCGACGCAGCAAGCATCGCCTGATGGTGCGGCTGGTCAAGGGCGCCTATTGGGATTCCGAGATCAAGCGCGCACAGGTCGACGGCCTGGAAGGCTATCCGGTCTACACGCGCAAGGTCCACACCGACGTGTCCTACCTGGCGTGCGCGCGCAAGCTGCTGTCGGCGCCGGAAGCGATCTTTCCCCAGTTCGCCACGCACAACGCCCAGACGCTGGCGTCGATCTACTACATGGCGGGCGAGAACTACTACCCCGGGCAGTATGAATTCCAGTGCCTGCACGGCATGGGCGAACCCCTGTACGAAGAAGTCGTCGGTCCGCTCTCCAAGGGCCGCCTGAATCGGCCTTGCCGCGTTTACGCACCCGTGGGCACGCACGAGACCCTGCTGGCCTACCTGGTGCGCCGCCTGCTTGAAAACGGGGCGAATACCTCTTTCGTCAACCAGATCGGCGACCGCGACCTGCCCATCGACGCGCTGGTGACCGACCCGGTCCGCAAGGCACGCGCCATTCAGCCGCTGGGCGCACCGCACGACCGCATTCCCCTGCCGCGCGACCTGTACCGGGCACACGAGGACCGCGCCAATTCGGCCGGCCTGGATCTCAGCAACGAGCATCGCCTGGGTTCCCTGGCCGCGGCACTGCTGGGCAGCGCAACGATGGAATGGCGTGCCGCCCCCCCGGGGGAATGGCGGGACGAACGCGCCCGCGCGGTGCTCAATCCGGCGGATCACCGGGATGTGGTCGGCCAGGTGGTCGAGGCCGACGAGGCCGACGTCCAGGCGGCCCTGGGGCGCGCCGAATACGCCGCGCCGATCTGGCAGGCCACGCCGCCGGCCGAGCGGGCGCAATGCCTGCGGCATGCCGCCCAGCTGATGGAAGACGAGATGCAGTCGACCATCGGCCTGATCGTGCGCGAGGCCGGCAAGTCCTTCCCCAACGCCATCGCCGAAGTGCGCGAGGCGGTCGATTTCCTGCGCTATTACGCCGTCCGGATCGAAGAGTCCTTTTCCAACGACAGCCACCGGCCCCTGGGCCCGGTGCTGTGCATCAGCCCCTGGAACTTCCCTCTGGCGATCTTCACCGGCCAGGTGGCTGCAGCCCTGGCCGCCGGCAACGTCGTGCTGGCCAAGCCGGCCGAACAGACCGCGCTGATTGCCGCCTATGGCGTATCCGTGCTGCATCGCGCCGGCATTCCGGCCGATGCGGTACAGCTGCTGCCGGGCCGGGGAGAGACTGTCGGTGCGGCCCTGGTTGCCAGCCCGGCGGTGCGCGGCGTCATGTTCACCGGCTCGACCGAGGTTGCACGCCTGATCGCAGCCACCCTGGCCGATCGCCTGGACGGTGCCGGCCATCCGATTCCCCTGATTGCCGAGACCGGCGGCCAGAACGCCCTGATCGTCGATTCCTCGGCGCTGACCGAGCAGGTCGTCTACGACGTGCTCAGTTCGGCATTCGATTCGGCCGGTCAGCGCTGCTCCGCCCTGCGCGTGCTGTGCGTTCAGGAAGACTGTGCCGACCGCACCCTGGCGATGCTGCGGGGCGCGATGAATGAATTGCGTGTGGGGCGCCCCGAGCTGCTTTCCACCGATATCGGCCCCGTGATCGACGCCGAGGCCCAGGCCGTGATCGAGCGGCACGTCCAGGCCATGCGGGCGGCCGGACACGCCATCGACCGGCATCCGATGGATGCGGAGCAAACGCGCCACGGCACCTTCGTGGCCCCGACCCTGATCGAAATCTCCGACATCGCCGAACTGGAACGCGAGGTCTTCGGCCCCGTCCTGCATGTGCTGCGCTATCGCCGTCAGGATCTCGACACGGTGATCGATGCCATCAACAGCCGGGGCTATGGCCTGACCTTCGGCGTGCACACCCGGCTGGACGAGACCGTGCGCCATGTCACCGAGCGCATCCGCGTGGGCAATATCTACGTGAACCGCAATATCGTCGGCGCGACCGTGGGCGTGCAGCCCTTCGGGGGCGAGGGCCTGTCGGGGACCGGTCCGAAGGCCGGCGGCCCCCTGTATCTGCATCGCCTGCTGGCCGCCGGGCCCAGCTTCCTGCCCGTCGAGGGCGTGGTGGGCAAGGGCGCTCGTCCGCTGACGCTGCCCGGACCCACCGGCGAGACCAACCAATACCACCTGAAGCCGCGGGGCACGGTGCTGTGCCATGCGGCCAGCTCGGCCGGGGCGCAGGCGCAGCTGGAAGCTTGCCAACGCACGGGCAACGACATGCTGTGGGTGGACCATCCCGAAGTGCGTGCCTTCCTGGCGGCTCGCCCCGAGGGTGCGGGTGCCCGCTGGGTGGCGCCCGAAGCCGCCGCCGCGGCCGACTTTCAGGCGGTGCTCTACGAGGGCGACGGTGATGGCCTGCAGACACTGTCTCGCGCGGTCGCCGAGCGTTCCGGCCCGATCGTACCGATCCTGGCGCGGCGCGTCGACGAACTGTCCGCAGGCAAGGCCTATCCTCTGGAAATGCTGGTGCGCGAAGTCTCGGTCTGCATCAACACCGCCGCCGCCGGCGGCAACGCCAGCCTGATGATGGTGGGATGATCCCGGACGACAGGCAGTCCGCTGCGACTGCCTGTCGCCTGAATCATCCGGGCCGCATCCCGGATGCGCGCAAAAGAAAAAGGGCTTCGATCGAAGCCCTTTTTCCTGGCCGGTCGCCGAGGTCAGTCCTGGCGATCCGTCACTTCCACCAAGTGGTATCCGAACTGCGTGCGGACCGGCCCCTGGACCACGCCAACCGGAGCACTGAAGACGACCTCGTCGAATTCACGCACCATCTGGCCGCGGCCGAAGGTGCCCAGGTTGCCGCCGTCGCGGCTGGAGGGGCAGTTGGAGTGCTCGCGGGCGACTGCGGCGAAATCGGCGCCGCCTTCGATGTCGGCCTTCAGCTGCAGGCATTGCTCTTCGGTGTCGACCAGGATGTGGCGGGCGGATGCTTGGGTCATGGGTTTTTCCTGAGAGGGATTGGATGGTGGTTGTCTTGCGCGTCCGTGTCTCAGTGCCCCAGGTATGCGGCCTGGATTTCCGGCGAGGACAGCAGTTCGCGCGACGAGCCTTCGTGCGACAGTTTACCGACTTCCAGCACGTAGCCCCGGTCGGCGAGCTTCAGCGCCATGCGGGCGTTCTGCTCCACGATCAGGATGGTCACACCGGTTTCCCGCACGTCGCGCAGCACCTGGAAGATGTTGCGCACGATGATCGGGGCCAGGCCCAGGCTGGGTTCGTCGAGCAGCAGCAGGCGCGGCTTGGTGACCAGCGCTCGGCCGATGGCGAGCATCTGCTGTTCGCCGCCCGAAAGCGTGCCGGCCAGCTGGGCGCGGCGTTCGTACAGGCGCGGGAAGATCTTGTAGACATGATCGCAGCTGGCTTCGATTTCGTCCGTGGGCCGGGTGAAGCCACCCATGCGCAGGTTCTCGGCCACCGACAGGGTGCCGAACACGCGGCGTCCCTCGGGCGACTGGCCGATGCCCAGGCGCACGATGCGGTCGGCGCCCATGCGAGTGGTATCGTGCCCGGCAAAGGTGATCTTGCCCGACTTGGGCGTGATCAGGCCACTGAGGGTGCGCATCAGCGTCGTCTTGCCGGCGCCGTTCGCGCCGAGGATGGCCACGACTTCCTTTTCCTGCACGTGCAGGGAAATGCCCTTGAGGGCCTGGATGTGGCCGTAGTTGACGTGCAGGTCTTCGATCTGGAGCAGAGGTGCGGTCATACGTTCACCTGGTCTTGTACGGCGTTCATCAGCGGGTCGTCCTCGTCGTCGTCCTGGCCCAGATAGGCCTCGATGACGAGCGGATTGCTGCGGATCTCGGCGGGCTTGCCCTCGGCGATCTTCTTGCCGAAGTTGATCACGACGATGTTGTCGGTGACGTTCATCACCACGCTCATGTCGTGTTCGACCAGGATCACGGTGATGCCGGCGTCGCGGATGGCGCGGATGGTTTCGTTCAGGCCGGCGGATTCCTGCTCGTTCAGGCCGGCGGCCGGTTCGTCCAGGATGATGAGCTCGGGTTCGGCCACCAGCGTGCGGGCCATTTCGACACGCCGCTGCGCCCCGTAGGGCAGGGAAGTGGCGATCTCGTGGGCCACGTCGGCCAGGTCAAGCTGCTGCAGCACTGTCATGGCGCGTTCGATCAGTTCGCGCTCCTCGCGGCGCTGCGCGGGGGTATTCAGCAGGCCCTGCCACCAGGACTGGCGCATCCGCAGGTGCTGGCCGGCGATCACGTTTTCCAGCACCGTCATGTCCTGGAAAAGGCGGATGGTCTGGAACGTGCGGCGGATGCCGGCCTCGGCCACGCGGTGCGGGGCGAGTCCCGTGATGTCGCGGCCGTGCCAGCGGATGTGGCCGTCGGTGGGCCGGTAGACCCCGGTGATCATGTTGAACACCGTGGTCTTGCCCGCGCCGTTGGGGCCGATCAGGCCGACGATTTCGCCTCGCCGTACCTTGAAGCTGAGGTCGTCGACCGCGCGCAGGCCGCCGAAGCTGATGCCGATGCCGTCGAGCTCGAGCAGGACCTCGGCCTCGGATTGCTGGGAAACTGCGGTGTTCATATGACCCCCTTGCGAGCCGGCCAGATGCCTTGCGGACGCAGGATCATGACGAGGATCATCGCCACGCCGAAGGCGAGATAGCGGTATTGGGCGAATTCAGTGAAGATCTGCGGCACCACGAACATCATCGCGGTCCCCAGCAGCACGCCGGGCACGGATGCCTGGCCGCCGACCAGCACGATGGCAAACAGCACCACCGAATCGGTGAAGCGGAACGATCCGGGGCTGACGGCCGAGAGCTGCATGGCGAACAGGGTGCCGGCCAGGCCGGCAAGCCCCGCCGACAGCGCGAAGGCGGCAACCTTGTAGTTGCGGGCGTTGACCCCCAGCGTGGTGGCGGCCAGCTCGTCGTGCTTGATGTAGCGGAAGGTGCGTCCCAGCGAGGAACGGTCCAGGTTGCCCATCAGCCACAGCACCACGGCCAGCACGACCCAGTTCATGTAGAACAGATCGCTTTGCGTGCCGAACATGTGGCCGAAGAGCGTGGGGCCGCTGATGCCGAACAGGCCGTCGGCACCGCCGGTCATGCCGAACAGGTTGTTCTGCATGGCCAGCACGAAGATGGCGTTGAAGCCGATGGTGACCACCAGCAGGTAGTCGCCGCGCAGCTTGACGATGGGGGCCGACAGGATGGCGCCCAGGGCTGCGGCCAGCACGATGGCCACCGGGATCGTCCACAGGATGGGCCAGTTGAAATACAGCGACAGGATCGCGCTGGTGTAGGCGCCGATGCCGAAGTAGACCGCGTGGCCCATGTCGTACATGCCCGCGCGGCCCAGCACGATGTCCTGGGACAGGGCGACGATGGAGTAGATGGCGAAAATGCCGCCGATGGTGATCCATGCGGGCGACAGCAGCTGAGGAATCAGCAGGCCCAGGATCCACAGCGCGGGGCCGACCAGGCGCAGCGCGCGGGTCGAGCCCGAAGAGGTGGCCGGAGAGGCTTGGTTCATGTGTTTGTCCATGGATTACACCTTTTCCGCGACGCGTTCGCCCAGCAGGCCGGTGGGGCGCACCAGCAGGATGGCGATCAGCAGGGCGAAGGTGATGGCGTCCTGCCAGGAACTGGAGACGTAGCCGGCGGCGAAGGCGTTGAACAGACCCAGCACCAGTCCGCCCAGCATGGCGCCGGGGATGTTGCCGATGCCGCCGATGATGGCTGCGATGAAGGCGCTCAGGCCGTAGGACCAGCCCATGGTGAAATAGGTCTGGCGGTAGTAGAGACCGATGAACAGGCCGCCCACTGCGCCCAGGACGGGGCCGATGATGAAGACCATCGCGATCACCCGGTTGACGTTGACCCCCATCAGCCGGGCGGCGTCCTGGTCGATGGCGGTGGCGCGGATGGCGGTGCCCACGCGCGTGTGGTGCACGAAGAAGTACAGCGCTGCCATCAGCACGAACGCACCGACAATGATCAGCAGCTGGACGAAGCTGAGGTAGGCCCCGCCGATCTGCCAGGTGGTGCTGGGCAGGAGATTGTTGGGGAAGACCTGCACGTTCGGGCTCCAGATCAGCATGATGCCGTTCTGGATCAGCATCGATGCGCCCAGGGCCGACACGACGGCCGACAGGCGGGGCGCCTTGCGCAGGGGTTTGTAGGCGAATTGGTCGAGCAGTGTGCCGGCGACGGCCACCACGATCATGGCGATCAGAAACGCCAGGATCAGCAGGACCGGCGTGGACAGGCCGCCGAAGATGCCGGAGGTGAGGACGGTCAGGCCGATGAAGGCGCCAAGGATGCACAAGTCGCCATGGGCGAAGTTGATCAGCTTGAGCACCCCGTAGACCATGGTGTAGCCCAGCGCGATCAGCGCGTAGATGCCGCCGACCGTCACCCCATTGATGAATTGCTGGAGGATAGAGTCCATCGATCGGTTTCCAGAGAGAGCCGCGTCGCGGCAGGCGCGCCGCCCGGAGCCGGGTACGGCGGAAAGAACGGCGCCCGGGCGTGGAGCACGGGCGCCGTCGGACGGCAGGCTTAGTTCGTCGGGTAGATGGTCTTGTAGCTGCCGTCGGCCTGGACTTCGAAGGCGGACATCGGGCTGCCGATGCGTTCGCCCTTGTCATCCCAGGTGAAAGGACCGGTCAGGCCCGGGAAGGGCTGCTTCATGCTGTGCAGCCAGGGGATCAGCTTGGACGTGTCCGTGCTCTTGGTGTCTTCGATGGCGGCGAAGACCGCACGCAGGCCGTCGGCATTGGTGAGCGTGTAGATGCTGGGAGGCGGCGCACCGAAGGCCTTCTCGTAGCTGGTCAGGAATTCCTTGGCTTCGGGATAGGGCAGGTTTTCGGGAGCGGGCACGTTGACGATGACGGCACCCTGGGCAGCGTTGCCGGCGATCTTGGCAAAGGCCGCGTTCTGGTTGGCGTCGCCGCCGACGAAGTCCGTTTCCATGCCGAGCTGCTTCATCTGGGCGCGGATCAGGCCGCCATCGGTGTAGTAACCGGAGAAGAACAGCACGTCGGGATTTTCGGCCTTCAGCTTGGTCAGGACGGCGCTGTAGTCCTGGGTGCCGGCATTGATGAAGTCTTCGGCCACGACGTTGCCGTTGTTCTTCTTCAGGGCATCGACAGTCGCCTTGGCCAGGCCGGTGGCGTAGCTGGAGCGGTCGCTCAGCACGGCGATGCGCTTGTATTGCTTCACCTTGGTGAAGTAGTTGGCCACGAATTCGGCTTCGTCGCTGTTGGGCGGCGCGTTGCGGAAGAAGGTCTTCCAGCCGCGCTGGGTCAGCTCGTCGCTGGTGCCGTCCGAGGTCTGGATGACGTTGGCGGCGGAATAGATCGGGGCGGCGGCCAGTGCGGCGCCGCTGGTGTAGGTGCCGATCACGGCGATCACGCCGTCGTTGACCAGCTTGCGGCCGCAGATGGCGGCTTGCGAAGCCTTGCCTTCATCGTCGCACACGATCACCTGGATCTGGCGGCCCAGCAGGCCACCGGCTTCGTTCTTTTGCTTGACCAGCAGCTGGACACCGTTTTCGATGCCCTGGCCCTCGGCGGCGTATTCGCCCGTGATGGGGGCCTGCACGCCGATCTTGATGGGGCCATCGGCGGCGAACGCCGTGCCGGCACCGGTCGCCAGCAGGATCGCTGCGGTGAGAGTGGAAAGTTTGGTCAGCCTGCTCATGTCTGGATTCTCCTTTGTGACGGATCCAATCGCGGTGATGGGTTCGGGTAGAGCGTGTGCGATGCGGTCGGTCTCTTTCCGGGGGTTGCCCTTGTCTCTATGGAAAGAAGACCGGTTCCTCATGAGGCTTCGTCATGTGGATGACGGAGCCGTGCGAGGATTGGTTAACCCTATCGTTCAGGTAGAACCCCGGAGGCAGGGGAAAAGCGCAACCTGAAAGACGGGCGAAGTATAACCATCTGAAATCTGCAAGTGCAACCAGGGATATCGCCTAGATCAACGCTTGCATAACCACAGCGCTTCCTGGTCATTTTGAACTGGATACATAATATATTGATAATATTTTTTATAAAAACTAGTACAAACCCTAATATCTGAAATCTAGAAAATTTATAGAAATAAGGCGCAGCCAATTGAAATATAAAAAATATTTCAAATCTTCCCTGGCTGGGGGCAGGATGGCGTGGCTGCGCATGACCTGGCACCGGCAGCCGGCCGATCCGATACGCGGCAGCGCGACCGGGCCGGATCGTTCCGTGCCGAATCGGTATAAACCCTGGCTGAATGTTGGCGTGCGGCGGCGTCAGGTCGGTGTTGGCGTATGTGAGCGCCCGTTCAGTGGCGGCCGGTGCTGCCGAAACCGCCTTCGCCGCGCTCGGTTGCCGTGTCGAAATGCTCGACCATATGCAGGCCCACCTGCACGACTGGCTGGAACAGCAGCTGTGCGATGCGTTCGCCTGGCTGGATTTCATAGGACGCATCGCTGTCGTTGGTGAGCAGGACCTTGATTTCCCCGTGGTAGTCGGCGTCGATGACGCCGATGCCCTGGGCTACACGGATGCCGTGTTTCAGGGAAAGGCCCGAGCGCGAAGCCACGATCGCCACCAGCCCGGGATCCATCATGTTCAGGGCCAGGCCGGTAGGCACCGGCACGCGCTCCCCTGGCGACAAGGTCAGGGGTGCCTCGAGGCAGGCGCGCAGGTCCAGGGCAGCGGAACCTCCGGTGGCATAGTCGGGCAGGGGAATCGCGTCCGAGCCCAGCAGGGGATTGACGATGCGGGCCTGGATGAGTCGTCGTTGCATGGCGGTGAAAGTCTGGATGGAATTTGGCCGGGTGCGGCCGGTTGAAAGAATGCTGTGCCGGGATTCAGTGGCGGGGCAGGCGCCCTGCGATCCAGGCCACCAGTTGCCGGGCGGCCTGCAGCTTGGGCTGCCGTGCCAGGGGGTGTGCGCCCTCGTCGTCGAAGATCACCAGTTCGGTGTCCTCGGCATCCATGGCGTCCTGGGCCAGGTTGCCGACGATGGCGGGGATGCCCTTGCGCGTGCGCTTGGCCTGGGCGTGTTCGGCCAGGCGGTCGGTTTCCGCGGCAAACCCCAAGCACCAGGGGCCGTCGGGCAGGGCGGCGACCTCGGCCAGGATGTCGGGGTTCTGGATGAAATCCAGGCGGGGCGGCTGGCCGCCGGGCTGCTTCTTGAGCTTGAGGGATGACGGGTTGGCGATGCCCCAGTCGGCCACGGCCGCCACGGCGATGAACAGGTCGGTGCCTGCGGTGCGTGCCATCACGGCGGCGTGCATGTCGGCTGCGCTGCGCACGCCGATGCGTTCGACCCCGTCGGGGCACGGCAGCGCAGTGGGACCGGACACCAGGGTCACTTCGGCGCCCGCCTCGGCCGCTGCCCGGGCCAGGGCATAGCCCATGCGCCCGGACGACCGGTTCGTCAGTACCCGCACCGGGTCGATGGTTTCGCTGGTGGGACCGGCCGTGAGCAGTACGCGGCGGCCCGCCAGCACCTTGGGCTGGAAGAAGGCGATCAGGGCACGCAGGATCCGGTCGGGTTCCTCCATGCGGCCCGACCCGGTCTCGCCGCAAGCCTGCGGGCCCGCGTCCGGCCCGACCAGCGACACGCCATCGGCGCGCAGTTGCGCCGCGTTGCGCTGGGTGGCGGGGTGGGTCCACATTTCGTGGTTCATGGCCGGTGCCACCAGCAGCGGCACGGCGCCGCGCGCCACGCACAGCGTGGTCAGCAGGTCGTCGGCCAGGCCATGGGCGATGCGGGCCAGGAAATCGGTGCTGGTCGGTGCCACCAGGATCGCGTCGGCGCCGCGCGTCAGGTTGATGTGCGCCATGCGGTTGTCCATGCGCTCGTCCCAGGCGTCCACCCAGACGGGCCGGCCGGACAGGGCCTGCATCGTGGCGGGCGTGATGAAGCGGGTGGCTGCCTCGGTCATCACCACGTCCACCGTGGCGCCTTCGTCCTGCATGCGGCGCAGCAGCTCGGCCGATTTGTAGCAGGCGATGCCGCCCGTCAGCCCCAGGATGATGCGTTTGCCCGACAGGTCCATGGAGAGGCCTCCTTCAGGGTGTGCGTGCGCGGCGCGCGCGCAGGATTTCGTCCAGGATCAGCAGCGCGGCCCCGCAGGTGATGGCGACGTCGGCCAGGTTGAAGGCCGGGAAATACCAGTCGCGCCAGTAGAACAGCAGGAAATCGACGACATGCCCATGTTGCAGCCGGTCAATGGCATTGCCCAGGGCGCCGCCCAGGATGCTGGCCAGGGCCGCGCACAGCAGGCGTTCGGTTGCGTGAGTGTACAGCCAGCGCAGGATCAGGACGGCGGCAACCGCGGCGATGCCGGTGAACAGCCAGCGCTGGGCGCCGCCGCCGTCGGCAAGAAAGCTGAAGGCCGCGCCGGTGTTGTGCAACAGGGTCAGGTCGAAGACGGGCAGCACGGCGATGCGCTGGGCGTAGCCCAGCGAGCCGGAGACCCAGACCTTGGTCGCCTGGTCCAGCAGCACCAGGCAGAGCGCCCAGGCCAGCCATCCGGCGAGCGGGCGCAGGCGCGATGCGGCCGGAGCGGCTGGCGACGCGCCTGGCCCGGAATCCGGGTCGAGGCCCGGATCAGGCATGGGCGCGGACCTCGCCATCGCCGTACAGATTGTCCACGCAGCGGCCGCAGAGTTCCGGATGGGCGGGGTCCTGGCCGACATCGGCGCGGTGGTGCCAGCAGCGGCCGCATTTCTCGTGCGTCGTGACGCGAACCTGGATCTGCAGGGGGCCGTCGCCCGCCACGGCCTGGGCGGCAGATGTGATGAGGACGAACTTCAGGTCGTCCTGCAGCGATTGCAGCAGGGCCAGGTCCTCGGCCGGGGCCGTGATGGTTACCTCGGCCTGCAGCGAAGCGCCGACCTTGCCTTCGGCGCGCACGGCCTCGATGTCCTTGTTGACCTGGTCGCGGATTTCGCGGATGCGCGTCCATTTGGTTCGCAGCGCTTCGTCGCCTTCGGGCAGGGTGGTGAATGTTTCCAGGAAGATGCTGTCGCTGCTGCCGAAGATCCGCCAGGCCTCTTCGGCCGTGAACGACAGGAATGGGGCCATCCAGCGCAACAGTGCGTGGGTGATCTGGTGCAGCGCGGTCTGGGCGCTGCGGCGCGCCAGGCTCTTGGGGGCCGTGGTGTAGAGGCGGTCTTTCAGTACGTCGAGGTAGAAGCCGCCCAGGTCCTCGGAGCAGAACAGCTGCAGCTTGGCGACCACGGGGTGGAATTCGTAGACCTGATAGTGGCCGAGGATTTCCTGCTGCAGCTGTGCCGCGCGCGCCAGGGCGTAGCGGTCGATCTCCAGCATGTCTTCGTAGGCCACGGCGTCCCTGGCCGCGTCGAAATCGCTGGTGTTCGCCAGCAGGAAGCGCAGCGTGTTGCGGATGCGGCGGTAGCTGTCCACCACGCGCGCCAGGATCTTGTCGTCGATGCCCAGGTCGCCCGAGTAATCGGTCGATGCCACCCACAGGCGGATGATCTCGGCGCCCATCTTGTTGCCCACGTCCTGCGGCGCCACGGTATTGCCCAGGGACTTGCTCATCTTCTTGCCCTGGCCGTCCACGGTGAACCCGTGGGTGAGCAGGCCGCGGTAGGGCGCGCGGCCGAAGATGGCCGAAGCCAGCAACAGCGAGCTGTGGAACCAGCCCCGGTGCTGGTCGTGGCCCTCGAGGTACAGGTCGGCTTCGGGGCCGTTGTCGTGGTGCATGGCCGGGTGCGAACCGCGCATCACGTGCCAGAAGGTGGAGCCCGAGTCGAACCAGACTTCCAGGATGTCGGTGCTCTTGGTGTAGTGCCTGGCGTCCTCGGCGCCCAGGATTTCTTCGGCCGTCACGCGGCTCCAGGCTTCTACGCCGCCCTGCTCGATCATGTCGGCCGCCTGGTCGATGATTTCCATCGTGCGCGGATGCAGTTCGCCCGTATCCACATGCAGGAAGAACGGGATGGGCACGCCCCAGCTGCGCTGGCGGGAAATGCACCAGTCGGGCCGTCCCGCGATCATGTCGCGCAGGCGGGCCTTGCCGTTTTCGGGATAGAAGCGGGTCTGCTCGATGGCTTCGAGCGCGATCTGGCGCAGCGTCTTTTCGGGCTTCTGGGCCGGGTCGGTGAACACGCCCTGGCCCTCGTCCATGCGGATGAACCATTGCGCGGCGGCGCGATAGATCACCGGTGTCTTGTGGCGCCAGCAGTGCGGATAGCTGTGGGTGATGGGGGATGTGTCCACCAGGCGGTCCGCGGCCTTCAGCGCGTCGAGGATGGCCGGCACGGCCTTCCAGATGGGCTGGCCGCCGAACAGCGGCAGGTCGTCGGCGTATACGCCGTGGCCCTGTACGGGATTGAGGATGTCCTCGTACGCCAGGCCGTTGGCCGTGCAGGAATTGAAATCGTCCACGCCGTAGGCGGGAGAGGAATGCACGATGCCTGTGCCGTCCTCGGCCGTGGCGTAGTCGGCCAGGTACACGGGCGAGATGCGGTCATAGCCCTTGTCCACGTGCGCCAGCGGATGCCTGAAAGGCATGTGATCGAGTTTTTCGCCCTTGGCCGTGGCGATGACCCGGCCATGCAGTTTCCAGCGCTCCAGGCATTTTTCGACCAGTGCGGAGGCGACGATGAGCAGGCCGCGCTCGGTATCGACCAGGCTGTACTCGAGTTCCGGGTTGACGTTGAGCGCCTGGTTGGCGGGGATCGTCCAGGCCGTGGTCGTCCAGATGACGATGAAGGCGTCCTTGCCGAGCGAGTCCAGGCCGAAGGCGGCGGCCAGCCTGCCGGGATCGGCGGCCGGGAACATCACATCCAGCGTCTGGCTCTGCTTGTCGGCGTACTCGATTTCGAATTCGGCCAGCGAAGAAGCGCAGTCGAAGCACCAGTACACGGGCTTGAGCCCGCGGTAGACAAAGCCGCGTTCCATGACCTTCTTCAAGGCGCGCAATTCCAGCGCCTCGTTGGCGTGGTTCATGGTCTTGTATGGATGGTCCCAGTCGCCCAGCACGCCCAGACGCTTGAAATCCACCATCTGCTGCGCGATCTGCTCGGTGGCGAAGGAGCGGCTCCTGGACTGCATTTCGTCGCGCGGCAGATTGCGGCCGTGCAGCTTTTCGATGGCGTTCTCGATCGGCAGGCCATGGCAGTCCCAGCCCGGCACGTACACTGCATCGAAACCTTCGAGCTGGCGGCTCTTGACGATCATGTCCTTCAGGATCTTGTTGACCGCGTGGCCGATGTGGATCTTGCCGTTGGCGTAGGGCGGACCGTCGTGCAGGATGAACAGGGGCGCCCCCTGGCGGGCCTCGCGCAGCCGTTTGTACAGGCCTTTTTCCTCCCATTCCTTGATCCAGCCCGGCTCGCGCTTGGGCAGATCGCCGCGCATGGGAAAGGGGGATTCGGGCAGGTTCAGGGTGTTTCTATAGTCCATGGGAGGCAAAATAGTCGCGAGCGTCTTGCGCATCCTGGCGGATGGCGGCGGTCAGGGTGGTCAGGTCGGGAAAGGATTCCTCGTCGCGCAGGAATTCGAGGAATTCGATGCACACCAGTTTACCGTAGGCGTCCACCCGCCGATCCAGGATGTGCGTCTCGAGCAACAGGGTGCCGTCGCGGTTGACAGTGGGGCGCACGCCCAGGCTGGCTACGCCCGGCAGGGGATGTTCGCCCAGCCCGTGCGCGCGCACCACGTAGATGCCCGAGCGGGCCGCGCAGGGTTCCGGCACACGCAGGTTCAGCGTGGGGAACCCCAGGTCGCGGCCCAGCTTGCGGCCGTGGATGACGTGGCCGCTGATGCGGTAGGGGGCGCCCAATAGTTCGCCGCTGCGCTCCAGGTTGCCCACCGCCAGCGCGGTGCGCAGCGCGGAACTGGAAATCCGCTGGCCCTGGTCATCGGCGACGTCGGCCAGGGTCCGGACTTCGAAGCCATGTTCGCGCCCCATGCGGCGCAGCAGGTCGATGTCGCCGCTGCGCTTGTGGCCGTAGCGGAAATCTTCGCCGACCAGCAGCCAGCGGGTGTTCAGGCCCTGCACCAGCAGGTGGCGGATGAAGTCCTCGGCGCCCATGTCGGCCAGGCGCTGGTCGAAGCGCTGGACCACGATCTGCCGCATGCCATGCTGGGCAAGCAGGGCGACCTTGTCGCGCAGGCTGCTGATCTGAGTGGGTATGAGTTCCGGCCGCTGTCCCCGGCGGGCGAAGAAGGCGCGCGGATGGGGGGCGAAGGTCATCACGGTGGGCACGAGGCCGAGTGCTTCGGCCTGCCGCCGGACCTGTTCGAGAATGGCCTGGTGGCCCCGGTGCACGCCATCGAAATTGCCGATGGTGACGGCGCTCGGGGCCGTCGAATCGTGCCGGGGCAGGTGGCGGTAGAGGCGGAGTTCGGTATTCACAGGCGAGAGTTTACAATTTTACGTTTGTGCCCAGGATGTCTTCCGGGCTGCCGACACACCTTTCCTGCTGGAGACCCTGCGCATGCCGCATTCCCCCGACCGCCCGATCCGGGTGGCCATTCTGATTTCGGGCCGGGGCTCGAACATGCAGGCTCTGGCCGAGACCGTCGCGGCCGAAGACCTGCCCGTCGACATCTGCACCGTCCTGTCCAACCGCGCCGATGCGGCAGGGCTGGATTGGGCCCGCGCGCACGGCCTGCACGCCGACGTGCTTGCCCACCGCGAGTTCGGCAGCCGCGATGCCTTCGATGCCGCCCTCCGGGCGCGGCTGGATGCGCTGGCGCCCGACTATATCCTGCTGGCCGGCTTCATGCGGGTGCTGGGCGCCGATCTCGTGCGTCATTTCGAAGGACGCATCATCAATATCCATCCTTCGCTGCTGCCGGTGTTTCCGGGCCTGCATACCCATGAGCAGGCCCTGAGCCAGGGGGTGCAGTGGCATGGCTGCACCGTGCATTTCGTGACACCGGAGCTCGACCATGGGCCGATCATCGCCCAGGGTGCCATCCCGGTGCTCGACGGCGACACACCCGACACGCTGGCGGCACGGCTGCTGCCGGTCGAGCACCGGGTCTACGCCCAGGTGCTGCGCTGGCTGGCACAGGGCCGGGTGCAGCTGCTGGCCGACGGCCGGGTTTCGGTCGCGGGGGCGGCGCACCGCGCCTGGGCCGGAGACGCGCTTTTCAACGAGGAACATCATGAGCAGGAATGACACGCGGGACGGATCCCGCTCCCGGCCGCGCGGCCGCGCGGCCGCCGCTGACGGCGGGCGGCGTTCCGAATCGGGCGATCGTCCCCGCGCCCCGCGGGGCAGGGATGCGGCGCGCGGCGGCACGGGGGGTGGCCAGCCGGCGCGGCCCTACATCATGGCGGCGGCGCGCATCGAGCAGGTGCGCCAGGTGCTGGGCGATATCCTGCAATGGAAATACCCGGCCGACGCCGTGCTGTCGCACTGGTTCCGCGCCCATCCCAATGCCGGGCTGCGCGACCGGGGCGAGATCGCCGAGGCCGTGTTCGACGTGCTGCGCCATCTGCGGCGCTATCGTCAATTCGCCGAAAGCGGATCGGGTTCGGGCACGCGGCGCCTGGCGATATTAGGCCTGGCGGCCGTCTGGCCCCGCGAGACCCTGGACACCGGCCTGGACGAGCATGAGCAAGCCTGGCTGGGCCATGTGCTTTCGCTGCCCGCCGACGCCTTGCCGCGGGCGGTGCGCCACAGCGTGCCGGACTGGCTCGACGAGCGTCTGGCGGCCCTGTCGGACGCCGAATCCCTGCTGCAGGCGCTGAATGCGCCCGCGCCGCTGGACTTGCGGATCAATCCGCTGAAGACCGAGCGCGAGGCCCTGCTGGCTGCCTGGGCCCAGGGCCCGGAGGCCCGCTGGGCGGCGCAGCCCACGCCGTATTCCCCCTGGGGCATCCGCATCCAGGGGCGCCCGCCGGTCAACCGCTGGCAGGCTTTCGAGCGTGGCGAGATCGAGGTCCAGGACGAGGGCAGCCAGCTGCTGGCCGCACTGGTGGCGCCCCGGCGCGGCGAGATGGTCATCGATTATTGCGCCGGGGCGGGAGGCAAGACCCTGCTGCTGGGCGCGTTGATGCGTTCCACCGGCCGCCTGTATGCCTTCGATGTGTCGGCCGCGCGCCTGGCCAGGGCCAAGCCGCGTTTTGCGCGCAGCGGCCTGTCCAACATCGTGCCGGTCGCCATTTCGGAACGCAACGACCAGCGGGTGCGCCGCCTGCGGGGCAAGGCGCATCGCGTGCTGGTGGACGCGCCATGCAGCGGCCTGGGCACGTTGCGCCGCAATCCCGACTTGAAATGGCGCCAGCATCCGGAATCTCTCGCCCAGCTGTGCGAGACCCAGGCGGCGATCCTGCGGGACGCCGCCGCCTGCGTGATGCCGGGCGGGCGCCTGGTGTACGCCAGCTGCAGCATCCTGCCGGAGGAAAACGAGCTCCAGGTCGAGGCCTTCCTGGCCGACCATCCGGAATTCTCCTTGCTGGACGCTGGCGTCATCCTGGCCGACCGGGGCATCGAGGTGGCACTGGATGGGCCGTATCTGCGGCTGCGCCCCGATGTCCACGGCACCGATGGTTTCTTTGCCGCCGTGATGCAGCGCGCCAAGGCCGAGCGGCCGGCGGCCGGCGAACCCGAGTCGGGGTTGTCCCCCTGACGCAGGAAAACCGCGTGGGCTACACTGGAATCATCTTTCAGTACCACGCGGGCATGGCCCGAATGCAATGAACACCTGGCTTTCCTTTCTTCAGGGCGGCATGCTGGATCTGGGCCCCTGGGCCCTGGTGGGCGTGACGCTGGCACTGACCCACGTCACCATCGCCGCGGTGACCCTGTACCTGCATCGCAGCCAGGCGCACCGGGGCCTGGACCTGCATCCCGTCGTGGCGCATTTCTTCCGCTTCTGGCTGTGGCTCACCACGGGCATGGTGACCTGCGAATGGGTCGCCATCCACCGCAAGCACCACGCAAAGTGCGAGCGCGAAGGCGATCCGCATTCGCCGGCCGTGTTCGGCCTGGCCCAGGTCTTCTTTCGTGGGGCGGAACTCTATCGCGACGAGGCCCGCAACGAGGAAACCCTGGCGCGCTTCGGTCATGGCGTGCCCAATGACTGGATCGAGCGCACCCTGTATTCCCGCCACAACCTGCTGGGCGTGGGCCTGATGCTGGTCCTGGACCTGGCTCTGTTCGGTGTCCTGGGCCTGACGGTCTGGGCGGTGCAGATGGCCTGGATTCCGTTCTGGGCGGCGGGGGTGGTCAATGGCCTGGGCCACGCCTGGGGCTACCGCAATTTTGCCTGCCCAGACAACAGTACCAACGTCGTGCCCTGGGGACTGCTGATCGGCGGGGAAGAACTGCACAACAACCACCATGCCTACGGAACTTCGGCCAAATTTTCCTCGCGCTGGTTTGAGTTCGACCTGGGCTGGGCCTATATCCGCATCCTGCAGGCCCTGGGCCTGGCCCAGGTGCGCCGGGTGGCGCCCCGGCTGCAGCTGCGCGCGCCGGCAGCAGGGGATGCGCTCGGGCAGGACCAGCTTCAGGGCATCATCGCCCACCGCTACGAAGTCCTGGCCCGCTATTCCGGGGTGATCAAGACGGCCGTGGCGCATGAGCTCAAGGCCCTGAAACTGCGCCACCGGCGCGGCGAGCGCCTGCTGCTGCGGCGCTGCCGGAAATGGCTGGTGCGCGATGCCGCCGCGCTGGCGCCCTGCGAGCAGGCCGAAGTCGATCGGGCGCTGTCGGCAGCGCCGACGCTTTCCACCCTGGTGCAGATGCGTCGCGAACTGACGGCCTTGTGGGAATCCTCCAGTGCCAGCAGCGAGCAGCTGCTGGCCGACTTGCGCGCCTGGTGCCAGCGTGCCCGGAACAGCGGCATCGACGGCCTGGAGCAGTTCGCCCTTCGCCTCGGGCGCTACGCAGCATGATCGGTGGGATGCTGGAAGGCCTGAATCCGCAGCAGCAGGCCGCAGTCACCTTGCCCGCAGAACACGCCCTGGTGCTGGCTGGTGCGGGCAGCGGCAAGACCCGTGTCCTGACCACCCGCATGGCCTGGTTGATCCAGACCGGGCAGGTGGGTCCCCACGGCTTGCTGGCCGTCACGTTCACCAACAAGGCCGCGCGGGAAATGCTGACGCGGCTGTCGGCGCTGCTGCCCATCAACACGCGGGGCATGTGGGTTGGTACCTTCCATGGCTTGTGCAACCGGCTGCTGCGTGCGCACCACCGCGAGGCGGGGCTGCCCCAGGCCTTCCAGATCCTGGACAGTGCCGATCAGCTCTCGGCCATCAAGCGCATGCTGAAGGCTGCCGGCATCGATGACGAGCGCTTCCCGCCGCGCGACGTGCAGCGCATGATCAACAGTGCCAAGGAAGACGGCCTGCGTCCTGGCGACCTGGACGCGCGCGACTCCCATGCCCGGCGCCTGGCCGATCTGTATCAGCGCTACCAGGACCAGTGCGAGCGCGAGGGTGTGGTCGATTTCGGTGAGCTGCTGCTGCGGGCCTATGAACTGCTGCAGCGCGAGGCGCCGATCCGCGAACACTACCAGCGCCGCTTCCAGCAGATCCTGGTCGACGAATTCCAGGACACCAATGTTTTGCAGTACCGTTGGCTGATGCTGCTGGCGGGCGCCCACACCCCGGTGTTCGCGGTGGGTGACGACGATCAGTCGATCTATGCCTTTCGTGGGGCGAACGTCGGCAATATGGCCGACTTCGAGCAGCGCCACGCCCGGGGGCGCGTGATCCGGCTCGAGCAGAACTACCGTTCCCAGGGACACATCCTGGATGCGGCCAATGCCCTGATCGCGCACAATGCCAATCGCCTGGGCAAGAACCTGTGGACCGATGCGGGCGAGGGCGAGCCCCTGCGCGTGGTCGAGCAGGCATCCGATGCGCTCGAGGCCCAGTGGCTGGTGGACGAGATCCGCGCCCTGGTCCGCGAAGGCCATCCCGCGCACGAGATTGCCATCCTGTACCGCAGCAACGCCCAATCGCGTCCGATCGAGCATGCCATGTTTTCCGCGCGGGTTCCGTACCGGGTCTATGGCGGCCAGCGCTTCTTCGAGCGCCAGGAAGTCAAGCACGTCCTGGCCTATCTGCGTCTGATCGACAATCCGAACGACGATACGTCCTGGATGCGGGTGGTGAATTTCCCCACGCGCGGGATCGGTGCCCGCACCCTGGAACAGCAAGCCGACATGGCCGCGCAGCAGGGCACAAGCCTGGCCGGGGCGGTCGCTTTCGTGCCGGGCAAGGCAGGCGCCAGCCTGGCGCGCTTCGCCACCCTGATCCGCGAGCTGGCCGAGGAAGCCAGGACCCTGGATCTGCCCGAACTCATCGGCCACGTGGTGCACCACAGCGGCCTGGAGGCCCATTACCGGGCCGACCGGGAGGGCCAGGATCGCCTGGAAAACCTTCAGGAACTGGTCAATGCGGCCGCCGCCTTCGTCGCCGAGGAAGGCTTCCAGGGCCTGCCGGCAGCCCGGATTCCAGAGACTGCGGCCATTGCCGCCGATGCGCCTGCCGGCACCGACCCGGCCTTTGGCGACGGCGGGCAGCCGTCCCCCGTCGTCATGTCGCCCCTGGGCGCCTTTCTCAGCCATGCTTCCCTGGAAGCCGGGGACAATCAGGCCCAGGCCGGCGAGGATGCCGTGCAATTGATGACGGTGCATGCGGCCAAGGGCCTGGAGTTCGACGCAGTGTTCATCACCGGGCTGGAAGAAGGCCTGTTTCCCCACGAGAACAGCCTGTTGGATCAGGGCGGCCTGGAAGAAGAACGCCGTCTGATGTACGTGGCGATCACACGGGCCCGCAGGCGCCTGACCCTGACCCTGGCGCAGAGCCGCATGCTGCATGGCCAGACGCGCTACGGCATGCGTTCGCGCTTCCTGGACGAAATTCCGGAAGAGCACCTGAAATGGATCACTCCGCGTCAACGCCAGGTCGCAGCCCGGCCGCCCTGGAGCGGTGCGTTTCGGCGCGGCCTGGGGGATTGGCAGGGCGAGGCGGGCAGCTCTTTCGCGCCGCGATCCCCCCGCACCCAGTCGGCCGGCGTCACGGTGGGCGAGCAGTGCTTCCGTATCGGTACGGGAGTGCGCCATGGGCGCTTCGGCGAGGGCACCGTGGTTGCGCTCAGCGGCAGCGGGGCCGATGCCCAGGCGCGGATCGAATTCCGCGATGCGGGCACCAAGACCCTGGCCCTGGGCGTGGCAAAGCTGGAAGTGCTGGACTGATCCGGGCCCGATCCGGTCCCGCCGGACCGGGTTGTGTCAGCGTCCCCGCGCCCAGCGCCGATGCAGCTTCTGCGCGGTGGCGTCCAGCAGGAAACCCAGTGCGCCGATCAGCACGATCACGGCCATCAGTTCGGAATAGGCCAGGCGGTCGCGGGTGTCCAGGATGAAATAGCCCAGGCCCGAACTGACGCCCAGCATCTCGCAGGGCACCAGAATGATCCAGACGATGCCGATGGCCAGCCGCAGGCCGGTCAGCATGTGCCCCAGGGAACCGGGGATCACGATCTTCCAGAGGACCTCGGACCGCGTGGCGCTCAGGCTGCGCGCCAGCATCAGCCAGCGCGGATCCAGCTGCCGCACGCCGGCGCTGGTGTTCAGGATGATGGGCCAGACGGCGGCGAAGCTAAGCAGGAAGTAGATGGGCGCATCGCCGATGCCGAACAGCATCACGGCCACCGGCATCCAGGACAGGGGCGAGACCATGCGCAGGAACTGGAAGGCACCGCTGGTGGCCAGTTCCAGCTTCTGCGAGGCGCCGATGGCCAGCCCAAGGGGTATGCCGAAGACCAGCGCCCAGAACAGGCCCACTGCCACGCGCCGCAGACTGACCAGGGTATGCACCGTCAACTGGTTGTCCAGGACCAGGTGGACCAGGCTGGGCAAGGCCTTGATCGGCGAGAACAGGCCGGCCATGGCCGTTTCTTCGCCGACCAGACCGATGCCTGCGGCCCAGAGCAACAGCAGGACCAGTAGCCCGCCCAGGCTCAGGGCGAGGCGTCTGTGGGCGGGCAGGGGAGTGGTGCGCGGTTTCATGGGTTCGGTGTCCGTCCGGCCCGGTCTAGGCGACCGAGAATGTTTCCGTGCGCGTGTAGCCGCCGGTCACGCCGAAGTTTTCCAGGCCGCCCTGGGCTTCGATGGCCTTGCGCACGTAGCGGTCGTCCACGAGGTCGCGCGCGACGAACGCGGGATCCAGGTCCTTCAGGAAGGCGTTCTCGCCCAGCACGAAGGTGTTCTTGAGCAGCTCCACCAGTTTCTCGGTGTAGCTGGGGAAGGGGTAGGGCTGGAAGTCGATGCGCTGCTCGTTCCAGTCGGCATGCCGGATCGCGCCGGTGCGCGCGTATTCGGCATCCCGCTCGGGCGAGGCCAGCAGGACTCGCGCCAGGGTCGAGGGTTCGTGCGGGGTATAGTCGGCGGGGTTGTTGCGCGCCAGGATCTTCACGGTTTCCTCGCGATGGCCGCGCACCCAGGCCTGGGCCTCGACGATGGCGTCGACGGTCTTCTGGGACCATTCCGGGCGCTCCTGCAGGTCGCGCTCGTGCATGGTGACCACGCAGCAGGCGTGGTTGCGCCAGACATCGCCGGTGAAGCGCCAGACCTTGCCGACACCCAGTTCCTCGGCCTTGGCGTTGAACGGCTCGGCCACGATGTAGCCGGAAATCCGCTTCGAACCCAGGGCGGGCAGCATGTCGCCGGGCGACATCACCACCAGTTTGACCTGTTGTTTCGTCGGTTCGCCTTCGCTGATGAATTCGAGTCCGGATTCGCGCAGCATGGCCTGCAGGACGATGTTGTGCACCGAATACCAGAACGGGATGGCCACCGTGGTGCCTCCCAGGTCGGCGAGGCTGGCGATGCCGGGTTGCACGGTCAGGCAGGAGCCTTCCATGTGGTTCCAGGCGACCACCTTGGCCGGGGACTTGCTGCCGTAGCGCGACCAGATGGTCATCGGCATGAGCAGGTGGACCACGTTGACCTGCCCGCTCAGGAAAGCCTCGACGATCTGCGACCAGCTGCGGAAACGGCGCGGCTTTTCCACCTGCAGGCCGCGTTTCTCGAACAGGCCGTTATGGTGGGCCACCAGCAGCGGAGTGGCGTCCGTGATCGGCAGGTAGCCGATGCGCACGGGCGCGTCCGGCTCGGCGGCGCGCGCTTCCCGGCCCGCCTGCAGCAGGGGCAGGGCGCCGGCGATCGTGAACAGCGACGACAGTTTCAGGAACTGCCGGCGGCCGGCCAGGGTGTTGGCGGCAGTGCCGCAGCAGGAGTCGATGAGCTTCAATGTCATGATGCGAGGGTCGGTTTGGGAGGACGGGCAGCGCGCAGTGCCTGCAGGATCTCGACGCGCAAGGCGGTGAGGTGGGGATCGGTTTCGTCCCGGGGGTGAGGGCGGCCGGGCCGCCATTGGCCGATCAGGCGGCCCGGCTGGCCGCCCAGCAGCAGGATGCGGTCGGCCAACAGCAAGGCTTCGTCGATGTCGTGCGTCACCAGGATCGCGGCGGCATGGTGGCGTGCGCTGACTTCCAGCAGCAGGGCCTGCATTTCGCCGCGGGTGACTTCATCCAGGGCGCTGAAGGGTTCGTCGAGCAGCAGGATTTCGGGTGCGCGCGCCAGGCTGCGGGCCAGGGAGGCGCGCTGGGCCATGCCGCCCGACAATTCGTCCGGGTAGCGTGTCCGGGCGTGCGCCAGGCCGACTTCTGCGATGGCCTGCTGCACGCGCTGGCGGCGCAGCGCTTCGTCCAGCTTGGGCTGGTGGCGGAAATCCAGGCCGAAGGCAACGTTTTCTTCCAGCGTCAGCCAGGGCAGCAGGCAGGGGTCCTGGAAGACGAAGCCGACATCGGGGGCGGGGCCGGTCAGGTGCCGGCCGCGCAGGCGGATCTGTCCGGCCAGCGGCCGCTGCAGGCCCGCCAGCACCCGCAGGAGCGAGGATTTGCCGACCCCGCTGGGGCCCAGCAGGGCGACGATCTCGCCCTGCTGGAGTTCCAGGGAAAAATCCTGCAGGATGCGATGCGTGCCGGCGCCCGGCCGGGCGTAGCCCAGGGCCACGTCCTCGGCACTGAGCACACCGGTCTCCGAGACAGCGGGCTCGACGATCGCATCGGGAATTGCCGCAGCGAGACTCATCGTTCAGGCCGCCTGTTGTTCGAGCGCGTGGATTTCCTTGCGCAGATGCTTCAAGGCCGGCGTCACGATGGCGACGAACAGCGCCTCGCGCAGGCGGCGCTGGGCGGGATGGCTCATCAGGTAACCGGCCGCGCCCGCGTGCAGGGCGGCCGATTGCGTGGCCCGCAGGCTCAGTTCGGAAGCTCTGGCGCGCGCGCGCAGGATGTCCAGGGGCAACGCGTCCAGGTCCTGCCCGGCCAGCCGCACGGTTTCCGCCAGCAGGGACTGCAGATCCCGCTCCAGGTCGCCTTCCTGGTCATCCAGATAGGTGTTGACGTGGCTCAGCCGCTGATTGGTCGTATGGATGGTTTCCAGGCTGGCCCGGATCAGTCCCACGCCCATGCCGATCTGCATCAGCAGGAAGCCGGGCTTGATGCGGCGGATGTAGTCCTCGAAAGCGGCGGATTCGGCCAGCAGGTCTTCCGGGGGAATCCAGGCGTTCTTCAGGTGCACGCCGTAGGTACCGGTGCCCTCCATGCCGGAAAATGCGGGGCAGGGGCGCAGCGTCAGGGCAGGCGAACCCGGTGGCACGGCGAACATGATGTAGCCGCCATCTTCCACGGACGCGGCGGCGATGACCAGATGGTCCGGCCCCAGATTCGAGACCCAGGGCAGGGCGCCGCTCACGCGGTAGCCTTCGCCGTCGCGGCGCGCGCGCAGATTGATGCGTTCAATCCCGGCAAGATGCTTGACGCAGTTGGACATGCCCGTACCGGCCAGGATCTCGCCTCGGGCGATGGGGGCCAGGTAGCGTTGGCGTGCCGCGGCATTGTCCGTCTGCCGCAGGTACCAGGTGCAGGCCGACTGGCACCAGGCCAGGAAGGCGGTGGAGCCGCAGGCGCGTCCGACTCGGGCGATGATCTCGATCTGGGCCGCGAGACCCAGGCCCAGGCCGCCCGATTCGGCGGGCAGCGCGGCGCCGAAACCGCCCAGCAGGCCGAGCGCGCGCATGAAATCGCCAGGGTATTTGCCCTGGTCGATGGCTTCTGCCTGGGGCGCCAGGGCGTCCCGGATCAGGGCGTCGATGCCCTCGCCATGGGGGGCGGGCAGCAGATCGGTGGACATGCGGGCCTCCTGGGTCAGGCGTAGGCCTGCAGTTCCGGATTGATGGGGGTGCGGGCCAGGTTGTTGGCGTAGTTGCACAACGTGGCCAGGCTGACACCCAGCACCACATCCAGCGCCTGGGCATCGCCGTAACCCGCCGCGCGCAGTTCATCCAGCGCTTCGTCGGGTACCTGACCGCGATGTTCCAGCACCTGCAGAGTGAATTGCGCCAGAGCATTGAGCTTGGGGTCGGATAAAGCGCGGGTGCCGCGCAGGGCCTCGACCAGCTCTTCGGGCAGCTGCAGCTTTTTGTAGGCGAGCTTGGTGTGGCCGGCAACACAGAAGCCGCAGCCGTTATAGGTGGCGGCCGTGATCTGCACGACTTCGCGTTCCGTGGGGGTGAGGCTGTTGCGGCCGTTGATGGCGCCGACGACCTGGTAGGTTTCCAGGGCGGTGGGCGCATTGGCCAGGACGCCCAGCAGGTTGGGCAGGAAACCATTGGCCTGGGCGGCGGCGCGCAGGCGTTCCTGGGCTTCGGCAGGGGCGGATTCGACGGATTGGATGGGTAGACGGCTCATGGCGCGGGCGATGTGAACGGGAAGTTATAAGACCCGTCCATTCTAAGGAGCGCCCTTCTCATGCCGAACGAATATAAGAGTATTAAATTATTCAGCCTTGGAATATGCAGGAAAATCAGTGCTCGGCGCGCACGTTGCCGCCGGGGGGCGGGCTGCGGTTTTCAGCGCACCGTTCAGGATTTTCCGGGTTCGCCCAGCGCTTCGATCTCCGTCTGCAGATCCAGCCAATCTTCCTCGTGGCCCTGCAAGGCCTTGCTGAGCTCGCCGTGCTCGGCCATGAGGCGGGGGCGGGCGTCCTTGTGGGCATCGGTGTAGAAGGCCGGGTCGGCCATCAGTGCGTCCAGTTCCGCCAGCCTGGCCTGGGCCTTGGCCATCGCTTCCTCGACCCGCTTCAGGCGGGCTTCCAGCGGCTTGCGGCGCGCTGCCAGTTCCTGCCGCGCCTGAGCCTGTTCGCGGCGCTGGGCCTTGCGGTCCTGGCTCGGGGCCGGGGCCGCAGCGCGTGCAATCTGGTTGTGCTGCGCTTGCCGCTGCTGCAGCCAGTCGCGGTAGTCTTCCAGGTCGCCATCGAAGGGCTGGACCCGGCCATCGGCCACGATCCAGAAATTGTCCACGGTGGTGCGCAACAGGTGCCGGTCGTGGGACACCAGCAACACGCTGCCTGGAAACTCCGCCAGCGCACGCGCCAGTGCCTCGCGGGTGTCCACGTCCAGGTGGTTGCTGGGCTCGTCGAGCAGCAGCAGGTTGGGTTTGCGCCAGACGATCAGGGCCAGGGCCAGGCGCGCCTTTTCGCCGCCGGAGAAGGGCGCCACGGGCTGGTTCACCATGTCGCCGCCAAAACCGAAGCCGCCCAGCATGTTGCGCAGTTCCTGCTCGCGCGTATCGGGGGCGATGCGGGTGAAATGCTGCAGCGGGCTCAGGCCGGGCTCCAGCACGTCCAGCTGCTGCTGGGCGAAATAGCCGATCTCCAGACCCTTGGCCGGGCGGTAGTCGCCCGCCAGAGGCCGCAGTTCGCGCGCCAGGGTCTTGACCAGCGTACTCTTGCCGGCGCCGTTGACACCCAGGATGCCGATGCGGCTGCCGCCGCGCACCATCAGGCTCACGTCCTGCAGGATGGTGCGCGGCGAACCGTCTGCGGCGCTGTCCGGCGGATAGCCCAGGGCCGCGTCCTCGAGCGTCAGCAGCACGTCGGGTGTCTGTGCCGGTTCGGGCAGGCGGATGTCGATGCCCGATTCGATGGCCAGCGGAGCCAGCGTCTGCATGCGCGCCAGGGCCTTGACCCGGCTCTGCGCCTGCTTGGCCTTGGTGGCCTTGGCCTTGAACCGGTCGATGAAGGATTGCAGATGCGCCGTCTCGCGCGCCTGGCGCTGGATCGCCAGGCGGTTCTGGCGCAGGCGCTCGGCGCGCTGCTCCAGGAACGACTCGTAGCCGCCCTTGTAGCGCACCAGCTTGTCCTGTTCGAAATGCAGGATCACGCGCGCGACCGCATCCAGGAACTCGGTGTCGTGGGAGATCAGCAGCACCGTGCCCGGATAGCCGGCCAGCCAGCGCTCCAGCCACAGCATCGCATCCAGGTCCAGGTGGTTGGTGGGCTCGTCCAGCAGGAGCAGATCGGAAGGCGCCATCAGGGCGCGCGCCAGGGCGATGCGCATCTGCCAGCCGCCCGAAAAGCTGGCCACGGGGCGGGTCCATTCGTCGGGCGCGAAACCCAGGCCGGCCAGCAGTTGCTCGGCCCGCGACGGGGCGCTCCAGGCGCCGGCCTCGACCAGGGCCGCCTCGAGTTCGGCGATCGCCTGGCCCTGGTCGGGGTCCAGGGCGGCGCGGCGCGCCTGCAGCTCGCGCAGGTGCCGGTCGCCGTCGATGACGAAATCGCGCGCGGGGCGCCCGGTGTCGTGCAGGATCTGCTCGACGCTGGCCAGGCGCCAGGATGCGGGCATGTCCAGCGAGCCGGCGTCCGGATCGATCTCTCCCTGCAGCAGGGAGAACAAAGAGGACTTGCCGGCGCCGTTCTTGCCGACGATGCCGACGCGTTCTCCGGGATGGACGACGAATTCGGCGTTTTCCAGCAGGACCTTGACGCCGCGCCGCAGGGTCAGGCCGGCGGCGCGGATCACGAGGCCAACTGCGCGCGGCGCAGCAGCAGGATCTGGCCGGTGGTGGCGGCGGTGTCCAGCCAGATTGGCTCCAGTTCGGGGAAGGCAGCCTCGAAGTGCTCGCGCTCGTGGCCGATTTCCAGCACCAGCAGGCCTTCGGGCGCCATGAGGCCGGGCGCTTCGGCCAGGATGCGGCGCACCAGGTCCATGCCGTCGGCGCCGCCCGCCAGTGCCAGCCTGGGCTCGTGCCGGTATTCGGGCGGCAGTGCCTTCATCGACCGTTCGTTGACGTAGGGCGGGTTGCAGATGATCAGGTCGTAGCGGCGATCCGCCGGCACCTGCGACAGCAGATCGCTGCGCAGCGCCCGGACGCGGTCCCGCAGGCCGTGCAGTTCGATGTTCGATTGCGCCACTGCCAGGGCATCGGCGGATATGTCCACCGCGTCCACGGCGGTGTTGCCGAAAGCATGGGCCGCAAGGATTGCCAGGCAGCCCGAGCCGGTGCACAGATCCAGCACTTGGCCGACCGCGTCCGGGTCGTCGATCCAGGGGGCGAGGCCCTCTGCCAGCAGTTCGGAAATCGGCGAACGCGGCACGATGACCCGCTCGTCCACCAGGAAGCGTTCGCCCTGCAGCCAGGCCTCGCCGGTCAGGTAGGCGGCGGGCTTGCGCGTGCTGATGCGCTCGTGGATCAGGTCGACGCAGCGTTGCCGTTCGCGTTCCAGCAGGCGCGCGTCCAGGAAAGGTTCCAGGGTGTCGGGCGGTAGGTGCAGACCGTGGAGCAGCAGGTAGGCGGCCTCGTCCCAGGCATTGTCGCTGCCGTGGCCGAAGACCAGGTTCGCGGCGTGAAAGCGGCTGATGGACCAGCGCAGCAGATCGCGCAGGGTCAGGAGTTCGGTATGGGGAGAGGTCATGGCGTGCGGGATGGGTGCGATCGCCCGGGCCGTGGGGCGCGGGCAGGAATGAGGGTCAGGCCAGCAGTTTTTCCAGCGTGCGGCGGTAGATGTTCTTCAGCGGCGCGAGGCTGTCCAGGGGGATGTGTTCGCCCGTCTGGTGGATCGTCCGGTTCAACGGGCCGAATTCGACGACCTGCGGACAGATCCTGGCGATGAAGCGCCCGTCGGATGTGCCGCCCGTCGTGGAAAGCTCGGCCTGGACGCCGGTTTCTTCGGCGATGGCTGTCTGCACGGCGCTGCACAGCGCCCCCCTGGGCGTCAGGAAGGGCAGTCCGCTGATCGTCCAGTCGATGTCGTAGCGCAGGCCATGACGGTCCAGGATGGCGGCCACCTGTGTCTGCAGCCCTTCGGGCGTGCTGGCGGTCGAGAAGCGGAAATTGCAATCGACCGTGGCGGTACCGGGGATGACGTTGCCCGCTCCGGTTCCTGCGTGCAGATTCGAGACCTGGAAGGTGGTGGGCGGGAAGTATTCGTTGCCTTCGTCCCAGCGGACCGCGGTCAGTTCGGCCAGGGCAGGGGCGAGTTCGTGAATCGGGTTGCGGGCCAGGTGAGGGTAGGCCACGTGGCCCTGGACGCCGTGCACCGTGATCCGGGCCGACATCGAGCCACGGCGGCCGTTCTTGATCGTGTCGCCCAGCGCCTGGACCGAGGTCGGCTCGCCGACGATGCAGTAGTCGGGCCGTTCGCCGCGCGCTTCCAGCATGCGGCAGACATGGACCGTGCCGTCGGTCGCCGGCCCTTCTTCGTCGGAGGTGACCAGCAGGGCGATGGAGCCCGGGTGGTCGGGATGGGCCGCGATGAACTCTTCGGCCGCGACCACGAAGGCGGCAATCGAGGTCTTCATGTCGGCCGCGCCCCGGCCCACCAGCATGCCGCCGGTTTCAGTGGGGGTGAAGGGCGGGCTGGGCCATTCGGCCTCGGGGCCGGGCGGAACGACGTCCGTGTGGCCGGCGAACACCAGCAGCGGCCCGGCGGTGCCGCGCCGCGCCCAGAGGTTGCTCACGGCGCCGCTGGGCAGCGACTCGCACGCAAAGCCGAGCGGCCGCAGGCGATCCGCGATCAGATCCTGGCAGCCGGCATCGTCCGGCGTGACGGAGGGGCGGGCGATCAGTGCGCGGGCCAGGGTGCGGACGTCGGCGTCTGCCATGCTGTGCGTCTCCTTGGATCGTATGTGCGGGCCTCAGGCCCGGAGCAGATCGTTGATGCTGGTCTTGGCGCGGGTCTTCGCATCGACCCGCTTCACGATCACCGCGCAGGCCAGGCTGTGGCTGCCGTCGGGTGCGGGCAGCGAGCCCGGCACCACGACCGAGCCCGCCGGTACGCGGCCGTAATGGATTTCTCCGGTGGCGCGGTCATAGATGCGCGTGCTCTGGGAAATGAAGACGCCCATGGCCAGGACGGAGTTTTCCTCGATGACCACGCCTTCGACGATTTCCGAACGTGCGCCGATGAAGCAGTTGTCCTCGATGATGGTCGGCCCGGCCTGCAGGGGTTCCAGCACCCCGCCAATGCCCACGCCGCCCGACAGGTGGACGTGGCTACCGATCTGCGCGCATGAGCCGACCGTCGCCCAGGTGTCCACCATCGTGCCTTCGCCCACGCGGGCGCCGATGTTGACGTAGGAAGGCATCAGCACCGCGTCGGGTGCGATGTATGCCCCGCGCCGCACCGTGGCGGTCGGCACCACGCGAAAGCCCCCGCGCTGGAAGTCGTCGGGACCGTAATCCTGGAATTTCAGCGGGACCTTGTCGTAATAAAGCTGGGGCGCCTGCCCCATGACGCGGTTGTCGGCCAGGCGAAAGGACAGCAGCACGGCTTTCTTGACCCATTGATGGACCTGCCACTGGCCGTCGATCTTTTCCGCCACGCGCAACGAGCCGTCGTCCAGGCCCTGGATGGTCTGCTCGACCGCATCGGCCAGATCGGAGGGGAACTGCCCGGGGCGCAGGGAGGAACGGTCTTCCCAGGCGGATTCGATCAGATTCTGAAGGGATGTCTGCATGGCGGTCGGCTCGGAAAAAAATTGAACCGGAAATTTTAACAGCGTGCCGCCCGTCCGTTGCAAAGCCGGGTTGGCCGCCAGGTCCGGCTCTTTGTCGATATGCCTGGCGGCCGGGAGTTCAGGACTGGCTCCAGCCGCCTCCGAGCGCCCTGATGAGCTGGACGGTCGCCTGGGCGCGCAGGCCGTCCAGCCGTACCCCGGTCTGCCGGTGCCGCAGCACTTCGCGGTCGGCATCGATGACTTCCAGGTAGCTGATCGATCCGGCGTCGTACTGGGCCTTCGACAGTTCCGCGGCACGGCTCGCCGAGGCGGCGGCGACGTCCTGGGTCTTCGATTGCTCGTCCAGCAGGCGCAGCGCGGACAGACCGTCCTCGACCTCCTTGAACGCCTGCAGCACGCTCTGGCGGTACAGCGCCACGTCTTCTTCGTAGCGTGCCCGGGCCTGATCCACCCTGGATTGGCGGCGCCCGCCGTCGAACAGGGGCAGGCTGAGCATCGTCCCTGCCAGGGGGCCCAGGATGAAACTGCGGCTGGACCAACGCAGCAGGTCGCCGAGGTCCGTCGATTCGTAGCCGAATGCGCCGGTCAGGATGAGCTGGGGAAAGAACGCCGCCCGGGCCTCGCCGATGCGGGCGTTGGCCGCTGCGACGGCCCTTTCGGCGGCGGCGATGTCGGGCCGGCGCTCCAGCAGGGAAGACGGCAGGCCTGCCGGGATGTCGATCGAGATCCTGTGCAATTCCTGCGCCGCCAGGGTGAATTCCGAGGGTGCCCGGCCCAGCAGCAGGGCCAGCCCGTGTTCGGCGGCAGCTCTTTGACGCGCGGCTTCCAGGGCTTGCGATTGCGCGGACGCGAGTTCGGATCGTGCGCGCGTCACGTCGAGCTCCGTGATGTCGCCTTCGTGAAAGCGTGTTTCCAGCAGATCCAGGCCCGCGCGGCGCAGTGACACCGTATGGGCGTACAGCATCGATTCCGCATCCAGTTGCCGGATCGTGAAATAAGCTTGAGCGACATCGGCCTGCAGGGCCAGCATCACGGACTGGTACAGGGCCTGGGCCTGCTGTGCGTCGGCGCTGGCTGCATCCAGGTGGGACGCCACCCGCCCGAACAGGTCGGCCTCGTACGAGATGCCGGCCTGTGCGCGCCACGCTGTGGCGGTGCTGCCGCCCTGGGGGCCGGCATCGGATGTGCGCTGGCGGGTCGGTCCCATGCCGACTGTCAGTTCCGGATAACGGTCCGCGCCGGCGCCTTGCCGCAATGCGCGTGCCTGCCGGACCCGGGCCGCTGCGGCCCGAAGGTTCTGGTTGGCCTGCATGGCCTGTTTTTCCAGAGCGTCCAGCGTCGGATCCTGGAATACGGACCACCAGTGCCCCCGCTCCAGTTCGTCGGCGGGCTGTGCCTGCTTCCATTGAAGCGTTTCGCCGGCGGCCTGGTGCGCCTCCTTGAAGGCTGCCGGGACTTCGATGGAAGGGCGCCGGTATTCAGGGCCGACCGCGCAGCCGGTCAGCAGGATTGCCAGCAGGCCGGAGGCGCCGGCAAGACGAAGGGTATTGCTCATTTCGAGGATTCCAGAGAGGGATGCGCGACGGGATCGCCTGCGGGCTGGAGCGAGGGGCCGCTGCGCGTCTGGCGCCGGTTCAGGCTGCGCAGCAGCACGTAGAAGACCGGGGTCAGGTACAGGCCGAACAGCGTCACGCCCAGCATGCCGAAGAAGACCGCGATGCCCATGGCATGGCGCATTTCCGCGCCTGCTCCGGTGGAAAGGACCAGGGGCACGATGCCCATGATGAAGGCGATCGACGTCATCAGGATGGGGCGCAGGCGCAGGCGGCTGGCTTCCCGCGCGGCGTCGGCGGGCGACAGGCCTTCCTTTTCCAGGTCGCGGGCGAACTCGACGATCAGGATCGCGTTCTTGCACGCCAGGCCGACCAGTACCATGAGGCCGATCTGGGTGAACAGGTTGTTGTCGCCTCCCGTCAGCCAGACCCCCGCCAGCGCGGCGAGCACGCTCATGGGCACGATCAGGATCACCGCCAGGGGCAGAGTCAGGCTTTCATAGAGCGCGGCGAGCACCAGAAACACCAGCAGGACGCTGATGGGGAACACCCAGATGCCCGCGTTGCCCGCCAGGATCTGCTGGTAGGTCAGGTCCGTCCATTCGAACCGGATGCCTTTGGGCAGTGTCGAGGCGGCGATGCGCTCGGCGGCCGCCTGCGCCTGGTCCGATGAGTAGCCGGGCGCCGGGCCGCCGTTGATGTCGGCGGCCGTGTGGCCGTTGTAGCGCACGACCATTTCAGGACCGTAGGTGGGTGTCAGCGATACCAGTGAGCCCAGGGGGACCATGGCGCCCGAGGCGCTGCGCGTCTTCAGGCGCAGGATGTCGTCGGGGTGCGCCCTGAATGGCGCGTCGGCCTGCGCCTTGACCTGGTAGACCCGGCCGAAGCGGTTGAAATCGTTGATGTAGAGAGAGCCCAGGTAGATCTGCATGGTCTCGAAGACATCCGTGACGGGCACGCCCAGCTGCTTGGCCTTGACACGGTCCAGGTCGACATCCAGTTGCGGCACGTTGATCTGGTAGCTGGAAAACGCGGGCCCCAGTTCAGGCGCTTTCGCGGCCTGCGCCAGGAAGGCCTGCGCGGCGTCGTTGAGTTTGTCGTAGCCCAGCCCGGCCGTGTCTTCGATCTGCAGCTTGAAGCCGCCGACGGTGCCCAGGCCCATCACGGGCGGCGGCGGGAAGACGGCGATGAAGGCGTCCTTGATGCCGGAGTACTGCTGGCTCAGGGCGGCCGTGATGGCCTGGGCGGATGTCGCTGCGTCCCGCCGCTGCGCGAAATCGTCGAGCTTGATGAACACCACGGCGGCGCTGGAGCTGTTGGTGAATCCATTGATCGACAGGCCGGGGAAGGCCACGACGCTTTCGACTCCGGGTTGGGTCAGCGCCATGTCGGTCATGCGGCGCACGACCGCATCCGTGCGTTCCAGCGATGCGCCGCTGGGCAGCTGCGCGAAGCTGACGAGGTACTGCTTGTCCTGCCCGGGCACGAAGCCGCCAGGGACGACGTAGGAGATGCCCGCCGTGAGCGCCAGCAGGATCAGGTAGACGCCCAGGGTCGCGCCCTTGCGCCGCAGCACTCCGCCCACCCCGATCGCATAGCCATCCGACGCGCGGCCGAAGGTGCGGTTGAACGCGCGGAAGAAGCCGCCCAGCGTGCGCTCCATGCCGCGGGTGAGCGCGTCGGGCCGGGCGCCATGGGGCTTCAGCAGCAGCGCGGCCAGCGCCGGCGACAGCGTCAGCGAGTTGAAGGCCGAGATCACGGTCGAGATCGCGATCGTCATGGCGAATTGCCTGAAGAACTGGCCGCTCAGCCCGGTCATGAACGCCAGTGGCACGAAGACTGCCACCAGTGTCAGCGCGATCGCGATGATCGGTCCGCTGACCTCGCGCATGGCGCGGTAGGTGGCTTCGCGCGGGCCCAGGCCGTCCTCGATGCCGCGTTCGACGTTCTCGACGACCACGATCGCGTCGTCCACGACGATGCCGATTGCCAGCACCAGGCCGAACAGGGACAGGGCATTGATGGAGTAGCCGAATGCCAGCATCAGAGAGAACGTGCCGATGATGGACACGGGTACGGCCAGCAGCGGGATGATGGATGCGCGCCAGGTCTGCAGGAATGCGATGACGACGATGACCACCAGGGCGATGGCTTCGAGCAGCGTCGTGACCACTGCCCGGATGCTGGACCGGACGAACTGGGTGGGGTCGTACACGATGCGGCTTTCCAGCGAGGGCGGGAAATCCGCGGAAAGTTCCTGGATGGTCTGGCGCACGGCCGCGGATATTTCCAGCGCGTTGGCGCCTGGCGCTTCCATGATGGCCATGGCGACCGCCGGCTTGTTGTCCAGCAGGGATCGCAGCGCGTATTCCGAAGCGCCCAGCTCGATGCGGGCCACATCGCGCAGGCGGGTCACGCCGCCGTCGGCCGACGTCTTCAGGATGATGTCGCCGAATTCTTCCTCCGTCCGTAGCCGGCCCTGGGCATTGACGGAAAACTGCATGGCGACGTCCGGCCCGCTGGGTGCGGCGCCGATCACGCCGGCGGCCACCTGTACATTCTGCTCGCGGATCGCCGCCACCACGTCGCCGGCGGTCAGGCCGCGCTCGGCGACGCGCTGCGGGTTCAGCCAGACGCGCAGGGCGTAGTTGCCCGAGCCCCAGATCTGCACCTCGCCCACGCCCGGAATGCGGGCCAGCCGGTCCTTGACGTTCAGGACGGCGTAGTTGCGCAGGTAGGTCAGGTCGTAGCGATCGTCCGGCGAGATCAGATGCACGACCATCGTCAGGGCAGGAGACGCCTTGACTGTGGTGACCCCCAGCCGCTGGACGTCTTCCGGCAGGCGAGGCAGGGCCTGGGCGACACGGTTCTGCACGAGTTGCTGTGCCTTGTCGGGGTCGGTGCCCAGGTGGAAATGGATCGTCACCGCCAGATTGCCGTCGCTATTGGCCTGGGACTGCATGTACAGCATGCCCTCCACCCCATTGATCGCTTCTTCCAGGGGGGCGGCGACGGTCTCGGCGATCACCTTGGGATTGGCCCCGGGGAATTGGGCGCGCACGACCACGGAGGGCGGAACGACTTCCGGATACTCGGAGATGGGCAGGCGGAAGACGGACAGCAGCCCCGCCAGCAGGATCAGCACGGACAGGACGGCGGCGAAGATCGGCCGGTCGACGAAGAATTTGGAAATGTTCATCGGTTTGCTCAGGATTGATGGGATGCCGGAGCTGCCGTTGCTGCGGGTGTGCCGGCTTCGCCGGCCGCCAGCCTGCCCGTGTCGTCCGTCTCGATGGCCGTCGGTGCCACGAGATCGCCGGGCTGGACGCGTTGCATGCCGCCGACCACGACCTTGTCGCCAGCCTTCAGTCCGGTTTCGACCACGCGCAGCCCGTTGCGGCCCGCGCCCAGGGTCACTTCCCTGTAGACCACTTTGTTGGCCTGGTCCACGACCAGGACGAAACGCTTGGCCTGGTCGGTGCCGATGGCCTTTTCCTCCAGGAGGACAGCGTCATGGGGCTGGCCCGCACCCAGCAGGATTCTTGCGTACAGGCCTGGGCGCAGCAGTCCGTCCGGGTTGTCGAACAGCGCCCGCACCCGCATCGTGCCGCTCAGGGGATCGAGCTGGTTGTCCAGGGATGCCAGCCGGCCCTGGCGGGGATGCCCCTTCTCGCTGGCCAGCCCCATGGATACCGGGACGGCCGGCGCAGCCCCGGCGGCGGTGCTGCCCATGGTGCGCAGGAAGGTGGGTTCGTCCATTTCGAACGTTGCATAGATCTGCGCCACGGAAACCAGGGTGGTCAGCGGCCGCGCCTCGCCGGCGCCGACGATGTTGCCTTCGGTGACTTCCGCGCGCGAGACACGGCCGGAGATCGGCGCGACGATCCGGGTGTGTTCCAGGTCCAGCCGCGCGGTCTGCAGCGCCGCGCTGGCGGCCTCGACGTTGGCGGCCGCTTCCCGGGCCGCGTTGCGCTTCTCCTCGAAGTCGCGGCGGGCGATGGCATTGCCGGCGAGCAGCCGTTGCCCGCGGGCCAGATCGGCGCTGGCGTAGGCGGCTCTTGCCTTTGCGGCGGCCAGCCGCGCCTGTGCTTCATCCACCGCGGCCTGGTAGGGGCGCGGATCGATGGTGAAGAGCGGATCGCCTCGTTGTACCAGCGCGCCGTCCTTGAAATGCACCTTGACCAGGGTGCCGGACACCAGCGGCCGGATCTCGACGCGGTCCACGGCCTCGAGGCGTCCGGAATATTCGTGCCAATCCGTGATCTTGCGCGCCTGGACCGTGGCTACGTCGACCGGGATCGCGGGCGGCCCGACGGGGGAGGGGGATGCCGGCCCGCCAATGCTTTTGCGCACCAGCAGGAAACCTGCTGCGAGCAACAATGCGGCGATCGCGACCGCGTATCGTCTGCGTGGAGTGAGCATGGTGAAGTTCCCTTTTGAACAGTGCGGTATTATTTGTTATTCGCAAAAACGGATAAATACCCAATTTTTGTCATCACTATTCATTAATGGATAACAATGGCGGGCGTGGATGCCACACCATGTCCGCACAGGAGTGTCGCGATGGACCGTCTTCAAGCCATGCAGGTTTTCGTCCGGGTCGTGGATGCCAACAGCTTTTCCCTGGCGGCGGACAGCCTCGACATGCCCAGGGCAACCGTCAGCACGATCATCCGCAAGCTGGAGGAGCACCTGGGCGTCCGGCTGCTGAACCGCAGCACGCGCCGGTTGAGCCTGACGCCCGATGGGGCCGCCTATTACGAGCGCTGCATCGGCATTCTTGCGGAGGTCGAGGAGACCGAGGCTTCCTTCCAGGACCGCACCCGGGGGCCGCGGGGACGCCTGCGCATCGATGCGCCCCCATCCCTGGGCCGTACGTTGCTCATTCCAAAATTGTGCGATTTCCACGAACGCTATCCGGACATCGAACTGGTCGTCGGCCTGAGCGACCGGCCTGTCGACCTGGTCCAGGAAGCCGTGGACTGCGCGTTGCGGATCGGAGATCTGAAGGATTCTTCCCTGATCGCGAAGCGGATCGGGGTATTCAAGGGGGTGTCGTGCGCGGCGCCTTCCTACATCGCCCGGCACGGAAAGCCGCAGACGCTGGATGACCTGAGCAGGCACCGTGCCGTCAATTATTTTTCTTCACGCACGGGGCGCAATATCGACTGGAGTTTCAAGGTCGGCGACGAGATCGTGGATATTGCCGTGCCGGGCGCACTGTCGGTGAACGATGCGGATGCCTACGTTACCGCCGGGCTGGCGGGATTCGGCATGATCCAGCCGCCCCTGTACATGGCGGCGCCGTACCTGGAATCGGGTGAATTGATCGAAGTGCTGGACGCCTGGGCGCCACCGCCCATGCCGATTTCCGTCGTCTATCAGCCGAGCCGCCACCTCTCCCCGAAAGTGAATGTCTTCGTCGACTGGATCACCGGGGTTTTCCGCTGCTGCTCCGCCATGGAGAAGTGCCTGGCAGATTATCCGCAGGAAGAAACCTGCCGCTTTGCGGGCGGGTCGCAGCACGGACACGCCTTGCGCGAGATACTGGACCGGCAAAACGAACTGGAAGGCGCATTCTGAAAACGGGGCGGGCCACCCGCGGTCCGCCCCGCCCCTGACGCGCGCCGCCGGCGGGCGGCTGCGGGGCCGCCATGAGGCAGCGCTTTCATGGCCGCCTGCGGCCGAATATGAGCGACAGCACGAACAGGGCGATGAAAATGAAGAACAGGATCTTGGCAATGCTCGCGGCCATCCCGGCTATACCGAAAAAGCCCAAGACGCCGGCGACCAGCGCAATAATGAGAAAAACGATGGCGTAATACAGCATTGGTGATCTCCAGAATCAGGAATGGCGTGTTTCGGCGTGAATCGGGAGTGTGGATTCACGCGGCAGGCGATGGATGATTATTTTCCGGCCTCATGGCCCACGATGCCGCCCACTGCCGCGCCGCCGATCGTGCCTGCGGCGCTTCCGCCCGTCAGGACTGCGCCGCCGACCGCTCCGATTCCCGCCCCTGCGGCCGTGCTTTTGCCCTGCTGCGACATTCCGCCGCAAGCGCCCAGGCTGAGCAACATCCCCGCCATGGTCACATGGCTGGCGATCATTTTCAGTTTTCTCATGATACGGCCTCCGTGTTGTTGATATTCGCTTTCACCCTAGCACGATATTGGCCGTGATTAACCGACGGTTTTCTTGCGAATATTGTATGCAGTAACAAGGAAATAATTTTCCTGGCTAATGCTTCGTTTCCGGCCGCCGTGGGTCCGTGCCACGGAAATATCGATGCAGGGGTCCGTACACCAGGATACAAATCAATTCCTTCAGAAAACGCGGGCATGCCGCTTGCTGAATCTTCGAGGATGAAAAGCCAAGAGGAGGCTTCATGAAGGGAGCATTCTTCGACCGGGAATCGGCTGCGCGTGCGGTGCGCCTGGCCATGCCCATGATCGCCGCCGCCATGGATTCGCACGAGGCCGGGGACAGCGGTTTCCTGCATGTCGTGGTGATGAATCCGCTTGCGCCGCCCGGCGAAACATCTTTCGAAGACGCCATCCTGTACGAGCACAACGTCGGGGATGCGGAACGCTGGGACGCCGATTATGCCGCCTATGCGCGCGGCAAGGCCCGCATGTGCTGGCGCTCCGGGCGTGACGGACACGAGGTTTGCGACCTCGAACCGCACCGCATGGCGGCGGGTGAGCTGCCTTTGTGGGGCGGCGTGATCGTCGATGGTGTCGCGGTGGGGGTCAGTGGGTGCTTTCCCTGGTTCGACGAGGCTTTCGCGGGCGCCATCGCGCGAATCTTCATCGCCTGCGCCAAAGAAGCACGTTTTTCGGCGGCTGGATAAGCACCCATGGCCCGGGAACGGAATTGCGCTGCGCATTGGCCCTGTCTCGCCAGGGCCGTTTCGCTTGAGGCAGCGGTAGAGCACTCAGAACGGTGGAAGGCCGCTGGCGCCACGGGCGTCATTGCGCCCGTGCCCTGGCGGACTGGCGGCCGATCCCACAGGGCGGCTCCCCTCGATGCGGATCTGAGCGAACGGTCCGGCCTGCCGATCGGCGAAGAGATTGCCGAAGCTGGCCGCCGCCTTGCGGACCAAGGCCTGACCTGCCATCTCGAGCTGGCGCTGGATCGCGTCGCCCGTGGCGCGCTTCCGGCCACGGCGCGCCCGGAATGGCTGCAGCCCGACCTGGAGGATCCACGCATCGATCCCCAGGTGCCTCATGAAGACTTGATCACCCGGCGCGTGCTGCATGCGCCGCCCGAGTCGTTTGCACGGACGTGGATCGAGCGTCGGCGAGCTGCCTTACCTGTTGACGCTGCCGCCTTACGGTTTCTACTGGTTCGAACTGGACGCCGATGCCGCACCGCCGGACTGGCATGTCGAGCAACCGGAGCGGGTGCGGGAACTCGCCACGCTGGTCCTGCGGTCGAAGCATCCGCGGACCTTCGGTGAAGCGCCACGCAAGCTCTTCGAACGCGAGGCGCTGCCTGCTTATCTGGCCCGGCAGCGCTGGTCGGCCGCCGGTCTGTCCAGCCTTTGCATCGAAGAGATGGTTCCCCTGCCGGCCACCGGTGCGCCGGCAGCCCAGGCGGCATCCTGGCATTGCTGGGTGCTGCTCGGATTCGAAGGTTCAGGTGCCAGGCGCCTGAGCGTTCCGGTCACTTTGTGCTGGAACGAAGATGCCCGGCCGGCCTATCCGATTGCACGTGTCCGTTGCGGCGCCGACACGGGGGTTCTGGTCGATGCTGTCCAGGAGGCCGGTTTTCTGCGCGCGCTGGTGGATGGACTGAGCAGGGCCCCTGCGGGCGGCGAGCCGGAGCCAAGGGCCGGACCGTCCTCGTCCGGCCAGCCGGTGTTGCATTACCGGCGCGTTGCGGACGCCCTGGAGCCGCTCCCGCCCGATGCCGATGTACGCTGGGTCGGGGGAGAACAGAGCAACAGTTCCGCGATCGTGGATGAACAGATCGTGATCAAGGTCCTGCGGCAGGTCGGACCTGAACCCGACCCGGCGATCGAAATGAGCCGTTGGCTGACGCAGGCCGGCTACGCCAATGCGCCTGCTTTGCTCGGTACCGTCGAATGCCATGCCGCCGACGGCAGTTGCCGCACGTTGGCCGTGCTGCACCGCTACGTGCCCAATGAAGGCAATGCCTGGCAATGGACTCTGGAGTTCCTGCACCGCAACCTGGAGGCCACGCTGCTGACCGGAAACGATGCGACCGCGTTCGAGGAGAGCCTGTCGGGCTATCTGGCGCTTGCACGGCGCATGGGCCGCAGAGTGGCCGAACTGCATGCGGTCTTTGCACGGCCGGTGGATGCGGAAGATGGCGGACCGCCGCCGGCGACGGCTGGCACCTTGGCCGACATCGCCGCTGATGGCAGGCGGGCGTTGCACGCGTTGTCCTTGGCGCTCGAAGCGCTTGCGCGGCAGCCCGCGGATGTTCTGGCGCCCTTGCGGGATGCCGTTGCATTCCTGCGCACCCATCGCGTCGCCCTGGCGTCCCGCGTGGACGAGGTGGTCCGTCTGGCCGGAAGCGTCATGCGGCTGCGGGGGCATGGCGACTTGCACCTGGGTCAGATCCTGGTCTCGCATGCCGATGCGTACCTGATCGATTTCGAGGGTGAACCGCTCAGTGATCCGGAACGGCGGCGCGAGGCTTCCACGATCTACAAGGATCTTGCGGGCATGCTGCGTTCTTTCGATTACGCTGCGGCGCTCGCGCGGCGGGAAGAAGACCGCACGCCGGGCATGCCGGAGACGCCGTCCGATGCGGCTGCCGGGGCGGGGCTGCCGCAGGCCCCCGGGGCTGCGCCCGCCGCGCCGCCTGCCGAGCTGCTGTCGATCTTCCGCGCGCGCGCCGGTGCGGCGTTCCTGGACGGCTACCGTGATGCCCGGGCCCCCGCGCTGGCGTTGAGCGATGAGACGGAATCCGCGCTGCTCACGATATTCCAGTTGGAAAAAGCGGCCTACGAAGTGCGCTACGAGGCGGCGCATCGCCCCGAATGGCTGCCGATCCCCGTGCATGCGCTCGTGCGGCTCGCGGGCGCACTACTGGGGTTGCAGGCCGCGCCTGCTGCAGGCGGTTCGCCATGATCGAGTCTCTCCAGACGGCCGGTGCCTTGATCGACGACGCCACGCTTGAGCGTTTCGGCGCGGGCGACTGGCGCGCCGTCGCTTCGCTCGCGCCCGCCCTCGTGAAGATCGGAACCGAGCAGGGCCTGCGTTGCGCCGTGTGGGCGCCCAATGCGCGGCAGGTCGCCCTGGTGGGCGATTTCAATGCATGGGATCCGTCCCGCCATCCGATGCGCTTGCGTCATGGGACGGGCGTCTGGGAACTCTTTATGCCGGGCGTGCGCGCCGGAGACCGCTACAAATTCGCCGTGCTGGGGGCGGACGGCATCCTGCGCTGGAAGGCCGATCCGCTCGCCCGGCGCGCGGAATGCCCGCCGCATACGGCTTCGGTGGTCGATGGCGCGGAACTCGTCGAGTGGCATGACGGCGACTGGTGTGCCGCACGGCCGGACCGCCAGCATCCGTCCCGGCCGGTCAGCATCTACGAAGTCCACGCAGGGTCCTGGGTGCGCCCAGGCGGAGGCGACGATCTGTGGGAAAGGCTGGGCGAACGTTTGCCGCCGTATGCACGCGCGCTGGGTTTCACCCATGTCGAACTGCTGCCGGTCATGGAGCATCCGTTCGGCGGTTCGTGGGGCTATCAGCCGCTTGGCCTTTTCGCGCCGACCGCGCGCCATGGAACGCCCCGTAGCTTCGCCCGTTTCGTCGGGCACTGCCACGCCGAGGGAATCGGCGTGATCCTGGACTGGGTGCCTTCGCACTTTCCCGAAGACGCGCACGGTCTTGAGCATTTCGATGGAACCGCGCTGTACGAGCATGCGGATCCTCGCGAGGGGCATCACCCCGATTGGCACAGCGCCATCTACAACCTTGGGCGCAACGAGGTGAAAGCCATGTTGCTGGCAAGCGCCCATCATTGGCTCACCGAATACCACATCGACGGCCTGCGCGTGGACGCGGTCGCCTCGATGCTGTATCGCGACTACAGCCGCGCGCCGGGCCAATGGATACCTAATCGCCATGGTGGACGGGAGAACCTGGAAGCGATCGATTTCCTGCGGGAATTGACCGGCAGCGTGCGCGCCCGGGGCGATGGCACGGTCACCATCGCGGAAGAATCCACTGCGTGGCCGGGAGTCACGGCGCCGGCGGCAGAGGGCGGATTGGGCTTCGATTACAAATGGAACATGGGCTGGATGCACGATACCCTGCAATACATGCGGCGCGACCCGATCCATCGCCGCTACCATCATGGCGACATCGCCTTCGGCTTTCAGTATGCGTTCTCGGAGCGCTTCATCCTGCCGCTTTCGCACGATGAGGTCGTGTACGGCAAGGGATCCCTGGCAGCGAAGATGGCAGGCGACCCGGCGCGCAGGCTGGATGCATTGCGTGCCTACCTGGCCTTCATGTGGGCCCATCCGGGAAAGAAACTCCTATTCATGGGCTGCGAGATCGGCCAGTGGCGTGAATGGGACCATGATGCCGCCGTCGATTGGGATCTTCTCGACCAGCCGGCCCACAGAGATGTGCAGCGCCTGGTCGGTCGGCTCAATCGCCTGTACGGCGACCTGGCCGCCTTGCACGCCAGCGACGCCGATGTGGCTGGCTTCTCGTGGACCGTCGCGGATGATGTGGAGAACAGCGTGTTCGCCTTCGAGCGTTCCGCGCCGGGGCAGGCGTCGCTGCTGGCCGTCTGCAATTTCACGCCGGTGCCCCATGCCGGCTATGCGGTGGGGGCGAGCCGTGCCGGGCCGTGGCAATTGCTTCTGGACTCGAGCTGCGCCGACCGGCCGCCGTCTCTCCGAAACATCGCGGCATGGGAAGAGCCCAGGCACGGGCGGCCCTGTTCGCTCGTGCTGGACCTGCCGGGCAATTCCACGCTGCTATTCGTCTCACAGGAGCCGCAATGATGAACCAGGCCCCGCATGCCCCGCTATCGGCCGGGCGGCCCTATCCGCTCGGTGCGAACCACGACGGACTCGGCGTCAACTTCGCCTTGTTTTCCGCAAATGCCACCCGTGTCGATCTTTGCCTGTTCGACGCCAATGGCCGCAAGGAAATGCGGCGTGTCGCGCTGCCCGAATGCACCGACGAGGTGTGGCACGGCTACCTGCCCGATGCGGAGCCGGGGTTGCTGTACGGCTTTCGCGTCCATGGACCCTACGATCCCGCCAACGGCCATCGCTTCAACCCCTTCAAGCTGTTGCTCGACCCTTACGCGCGCCGCCTGCATGGCGAGGTGCACTGGGGTGACGCCTTGTTCGGTTATCGCGTGGGTCATGCGCGCGGCGACCTCAGCATGGACAGGCGCGACAGTGCAGCCTTGATGCCGAAATGCATCGTCACGGCGGAGCACCCGTATTCCTGGGGGGATTCCAGGGCGCCGGACACGCCCTGGGCCGACACGATCCTCTACGAAGTCCATGTGCGGGGCGCCTCGATGATGCGCGATGACATTCCCGTATCCATGCGCGGCACGGCCGCGGCGCTGGGCGATCCGCGTTTCGTGGAGCATCTGCACCGGCTGGGCGTGTCGGCGGTCGAACTGTTGCCCGTGCATGCGTTCCTGCAGAACCGCACGCTGGAAGAACGGGGCCTGTGCAACTACTGGGGTTATGACACGCTGGCCTATTTCGCGCCCGAACCCCGCTATGTCCCCAATGGCCCCAATACCCTGCGCCAGGCCATCCGCCGCCTGCATGCAGCAGGCATACAGGTCGTCCTGGATGTCGTCTACAACCACACTTGCGAGGGCAATGAGTGGGGCCCCACGCTGTCGTGGCGGGGGATCGACAACGCCAGCTACTATCGCCTCGTGCCTGGCGACGAGCGCCGTTACATCGATGAAACCGGCTGCGGCAATACAGTCAATCTGTCCCATCCCGCCGTGCTGCGCATGGTCCTCGATTCCCTGCGCGAGTGGGCCTGCTCGTACCGTGTGGACGGTTTCCGCTTCGACCTGTGCGCGACGCTGGGACGCGAGGGCACGGGGTTCGACCCGGGGGCGGGATTCTTCGACGCCATTCTCCAGGATCCGGTTCTTTCTCGCCTCAAGTTGATCGCGGAGCCCTGGGATGTGGGGCTTGGCGGCTACCAGCTCGGCCAGCATCCGCCCGGATTTGCCGAGTGGAACGGTGTATTCCGGGATAGCGCGCGTCGCTACTGGCGTGGCGACGCGGCCCAGAGGCAGGGCATGGCGGGCGCGCTGTGCGGCTCTCGCAGTCTTTTCGATCGCCGCCACCGGCGGCCCTGGAGCAGCGTCAACTTCATTACCGCGCACGATGGTTTCACGCTCGCCGATCTCGTGAGCTACGCCGAACGCCACAATGAAGCCAACGGCGAGGACGGCCAAGACGGCACCCATGAAAATTTCAGTGCCAACTGGGGCGTGGAGGGCGATACCGACGACAAAGCCATCGCAGGCTTGCGTGACTGCGTCCGCCGCGCCTTGCTGGCCAGCCTGTTCTTCTCGGATGGCACGCCGATGCTGCTGGCGGGCGACGAGTTCGGCCACACGCAATCGGGCAACAACAACGTTTATTGCCAGGACAACCCGCTGTCGTGGCTGGACTGGAGCCGTGTGGACAGCACCCGCGGCGAGACGATGATACGGTTTGTCGGGCGGCTTGCCGAATTGCGATGGCTTCACCCCAGCCTGCATGCGGACCGCTACCTGGACCTGGCCGAGGAAATACTGCCTGGGGTGGCGCGTGCGGGTTTCTTCGAGCCGGATGGCCGGCCGGTTTCTCCAGCGGACTGGGAAGAGGGCGAGCAGCGCGCCTTCGCGTTGCGGCGGGCCTCGCTTCGCGGCGGAGTGGTGGATGTCACGCTGCTGCTGCTGAATCCCCGCGACGGGGCCTTGTCTTTCGTGCTGCCCGAACCTTCGCTGACCTGGACATGCGAGCTGGATTCCGGCACTGAAGATCATTCCGTCACCGCCGTGACGGATGGAATCGAGGTGCAGGCGCATTCCATTGTCCTGCTGGCTGCGCAGGGGGCCGGGGACGGCCCGGCGTGAAGGCGGCGGGGGGCAGGGCCGGTATTGGAGCGCAGGCATGAGACGAGATGAAGAACGCTGGCACGTTCCTGGCGAAGGTGGGTTGTCCGCACTGGCGGCGCAGGCCGGCCTGCAGGAGCATTGGGTTGATCCGTACGGCGTCCCACGGCGGGTATCGTCCGATACACTGCGTTCCCTGCTGGATTCGATGGGCTTGCCCGGCGGCACGGCGGCTCGCGTCCGAGAAAGCCGGGCGGCGGTCGAATCCATCGGCAGCCGACCGGAGCTGCTGGTCGGCTACGCCGGGGGCGCTGTCCGGCTGCCGGGCCTGCCGTTGGGGCCTTGCCTGCTGGAGCCGGAAGAGGGCAGCGCACCGCAGGCTGGGTTGCGCATTGCCTGCGACGAATCCGGCGCCTGGCTGAGAGCGCCATCGCAGCCGGGGTATTACCGGCTGCACCCGCGGTGCGGCGAATCCGTCCGGCTCGCCATCGCGCCGTGCCGCTCCGAGACCGCTGCCAGCCGCATGCTGGCGCGCCGCGAACGGTTGTGGGGCGTGGCGGCCCAGATCTACAGCCTTCGCACGACCGATGAGGATCCGGTGAAGGCCACCTGGGGGCATGGCGACTTCGCCGCGGTTCGCCGGTTGGCGCAGCAGCTCGCGCGGGAAGGCGCTGACGCCCTGATGCTCAGCCCCGCCCACGCGATGTTCAGCGCAGACCCGGCGGCGTGCAGTCCCTATTGTCCGTCGAGCCGCCTCTTTCTGAATGCCGCCTATGCGGCGCCCGCCGATGTGCTGGGGGAAGATGCGGTCCGCAAGGCGATGCGGTCCCTGGCGGAGGTCGACTGGGCGGCCCTGGATGCGCCGCGGCGGATCGACTGGCCACGGGCATGCGCCGCACGCATGCGGCTACTGCGCCGCCTGCACCATGGGCTTGCCGGTTTCGGGCCGCACGTACAGGCCGACTACCGGCATTTCCTGGGCAGCCGGGGCGAAACGCTGAGAGACCACGCGGTATTCGAGTGCCTGCAGGCCGATGCATCCGTTGCATCCGATCACCAGGGGAAGTCCTTGCCCTGGACTCAGTGGAAATCCTGCTGGCGGGATCCGGGGACGCCCGAGGTGCGGGCCTATGCCGCCGAACACGCCAGTGAGGTCGATTTTCACTGCTTTCTCCAGTGGCTGGCAGCGGCCAGCCTGGACCAGGCCCATCGTGCGGCCTGTCGTGCCGGCATGCGCATCGGGCTGATGGCGGATCTTGCGGTGGGAACCAGTCCCGCCGGAAGCCAGGCGTGGAGCCAGGCCGGCCACCTGCTGGCAGGCGTGTCGGTGGGGGCGCCACCCGACATCCACAATCCGCTGGGCCAGAACTGGCGCCTGACGGCATTTTCCCCGCAGGCATTGCGTACCCATGCGCAGGCGCCTTTCCTGGCTGTGCTGCGGGCCAGCCTCGAACATGTCGGAGGCCTTCGCATCGACCACATCGCCGGATTCGAACGGCTGTGGGTCATTCCCGAAGGCGGCGAGGCGGCAGATGGAGCCTACCTGCGGATGCCGGCGCGCGAGTTGCTGGCATTGACGGCATTGGAGGCCTGGCGCCGGCAGGCCCTGGTGATCGGTGAAAACCTGGGCACTGTCCCGGCCGGCCTGGATGCGGCCCTGCGACAGAACGGCATCCTGGGCATGGACGTGCTCTGGTTCATGCAGCAGCCCGGGCTCGGTCCGGGGCGGGTGTCCTTCACGCCTTCGAAGCGATGGCCACCGCATGCCGTGGCGATGGCCACCACACACGATCTGCCGACGCTGGCCGGGTGGTGGCAGGGTGTCGACATTGCCCAGCGCGCGCATGCCCGCCTGCTGGGCCCACACGAAACAGCCGTGGAGCTGCGGGCACGGCGCGCCGAGGATCGCTCGCAGTTGTGGAAATGCGTAGCCGGACCCGACTGCGCTGCGCCGCCGCACCGGGCACCGATACCCGCGTTGCTGGGTTTCGTCGCCGCGACCCCGTGCCCGCTCATGCTGGCGGCACTGGAGGATCTCGCCGGCGAAGGAGAGGCGCCCAATGTGCCCGGCACGGTGCATGCGTTCCCCAACTGGCGTCGCCGCATGCCGGCCGACGCGGTCGGGGCGTGCGCTTCGGCACCCTGGCGCCAACGGTTCGAGGCCATCCGGCGGTGGCGCGGACCGGCATGACGCCGGAGGGTTCCGGCGGCGGGCTCGTCTACACAGAGGACAGCGAGCCCGGCTATCGCCGGGAACGCGACCGGCACGGCGATTTCCTGTATCGGGACCGTGCCGGACGGCCCATCCGGCATCCGGCCGTCCTGGCACGCATCCGTGCCCTGGGGATTCCGCCTGCCTATGAAGATGTCTGGATCTGCGCGCGGGCCGACGGTCATCTGCAGGCCACCGGGCGGGATGGGCGAGACCGCAAGCAGTACATCTACCACCCCGGCTGGACTGCACTGCGCGATCGGGACAAATTCGACCAGTTGCTTGAATTCGGTGCCGCGCTCGTGCGGATCAGGCTCAGGATCCGCCGCGATCTCCGCCTGCCGGGCATGCCGAAGGAGCGGGTGCTCGCTCTGGCGGTGGCCTTGCTGGACCAGACGCTCATCCGGATAGGAAGCTCCCGTTATGCACGCGGCAACGGCAGCTATGGCCTGACGACGCTCGAGCGGCGCCATGCCCGCGTTTCAGGCGAGAGAATACGCTTGCGGTTCCGCGGCAAGAGCGGCGTGGACCAGGATGTCACCGTGAGGGACCGAAGGCTGGCCAATTTGCTGCGGCGCAGCCTGGAACTTCCCGGGCAGGGGTTGTTCGAGTATCGCGATGAGCGCAGGGTGTGCCACCGGATCGATTCCACGGCAGTCAATGCCTATCTACGGGAGATCACGGGCTGCGACATCAGCGCCAAGCATTTCAGGACCTGGGGAGGATCGGTGCTGGCGCTGGACCTGCTGGGCCGTGCCCCAAATGCGAACACGCCTTCGGAGGGCTTGCACCAGGTGAACGATGTCATGAAGACTGTCGCCCGGCGGCTGGGGAATAGCGCGTCGGTCTGTCGCGCCTGCTATGTGCATCCGTCGATCGTGTCCGCCTATCTGCAGGGGGGCATGCCGGAATGGCGGCGGGCCCCGCCCGTCCCGCGCGGGTTGACCGCAGCGGAACACCGGCTGTTCGGGTTTCTTGCGCGGGGATCCGGCCGGCATCCACGGGAATCGGGGGGCCGTGGTGCGAACGGAGAGACTTGAACTCTCATGCCTTGCGGCGCCAGAACCTAAATCTGGTGCGTCTACCAATTCCGCCACGTTCGCCAGGCAAGCCGAGCATTGTATCGTAATTCAGCCAAGCGTCCTGGGCGTCTACGGGGCGCTCCACTTTCCGCTAAAATACCTCGTTTATTGTCCATCATTCAATAGGTCCCGAATGCAGCCCGTGGTTGAAAAATTGTCCGGCCTGGAACGCCGCGTTGATCTGACCGTCTCGGTCGCCGACATCGAAAAGGAAGTCCAGGCACAGCTCAAGCGCGTCGCCAAGACGGCGAAAGTGCAGGGCTTCCGCCCCGGCAAGGCCCCCCTGTCGGTGATCGAACGCAGCCACGGTCCGTCGGTCCGCTACGACGTGATCAACACGCAGATCGGCAAGTCCCTGGACAAGGTCATCCAGGACGCGAACCTGCGCGTGGCCGGCACCCCCAGCCTGGAACCCAAGGTGGAAGGCGTCGAAGAAGGCGTGATGGCGTTTTCCGCCACCTTCGAGGTCTATCCCGAGATCCAGCTGCCCGACCTGTCGACCCTGAAGATCACCCGCAACACCGTCGAGGTGGGCGACGCCGAAGTGCAGAAGACCATCGACATCCTGCGCCGCCAGCGCACGATCTTCAAGCCGGCCGCCGACCGCGCCGCCCAGAGCGGCGACCGGGTCACCCTTGACTTCACCGGCACCATCGATGGCGTGGCCTTCGAAGGCGGTTCCGCCCAGGATTTCCCCTTCGTGCTGGGTCAGGGCCGCATGCTGCCCGAATTCGAGGCGGCTGCCACCGGACTGAAGGCTGGCGAGACCAAGACCTTCCCGCTGGCCTTCCCCGAAGACTACGGCAGCCCCGCCGTGGCCGGCAAGCAGGCTGAATTCACCATCACCGTGAAGGAAGTCGCCGAGCCCGAACTGCCCGAAGTCGACGCCGATTTCGCCCGCGCCCTGGGCCAGGCCGAAGGCGACGTGCAGGCCTTGCTGGCCGACGTGCGCACCAACGTCGAACGCGAAGCCCAGGCCCGCGCCAAGAACCGCACCAAGGCCAGCGTCATGGACGCCCTGGCCGCCGCCTGCGATTTCGATCTGCCCAAGGCCCTGGTCGACAACGAAGTCGCCAACCGCACGGCCGCCGCGCGCGAAGAACTGAAGCAGCGCGGTCTGCCCAACGCCGACAGCATCCCCATCCCGGAAGACACCTTCCGTCCGGAAGCCGAGCGCCGCGTGCGCCTGGGCCTGCTGGTGGCCGAGCTGATCAAGTCCGCCGATCTCAAGGCCAAGCCCGAGCAGGTGCGCGCGCGCATCGAGGACTTCGCCAAGAGCTACGAGCAGCCCGCCCAGGTTGTGGCTTACTATCTGTCCGATCGCCAGCGCCGCGCCGAGATCGAGTCGCTGGTCCTGGAAGACAACCTCGTCGAGCACATCCTGGCGTCCGCCCAGGTCACCGACGAAGCCCTCGATTTCGACACTTTGATGGGTGCCCGCTGATATGAACCGGTTCACCGATTTCTACGCATCGATGTACGGCGGGGACTCGGTCGTCCCCACCGGCCTGGGCTATGTGCCCATCGTGATCGAACAGTCCGGGCGTGGAGAACGGTCCTACGACATCTATTCGCGGCTGCTGCGCGAGCGGGTGATCTTCTTCGTGGGGCCGGTCAACGACCAGTCGGCCAACCTGGTCGTGGCGCAGCTGCTGTTCCTGGAATCGGAGAACCCCGACAAGGACATCTCGCTGTACATCAATTCCCCGGGCGGCTCGGTTTATGCCGGCATGGCGATCTACGACACCATGCAGTTCGTCAAGCCCGAGGTCTCCACGCTGTGCACCGGCCTGGCCGCCAGCATGGGCGCGTTCCTGCTGGCCGCCGGAGCCAAGGGCAAGCGCTATGCCTTGCCCAATTCCCGCATCATGATCCACCAGCCTTCGGGCGGTGCCCAGGGCCAGGCCTCGGACATCCAGATCCAGGCGAAGGAAATCCTCAGCCTGCGCGAGCGTCTGAACGACATCCTGGCCGAACGCACCGGCCAGGATATCGAGCGCATCGCCGTGGATACCGAACGCGACAACTTCATGTCCGCCGACGATGCGCGGGAATACGGACTGATCGACAAGGTACTGGTTTCGCGCACCGACGAAGCCAAGTGATTGGATTGCCATGACCGAAAAAAAGGGTTCCAGCGAGGACAAGGCGCTGCATTGTTCCTTCTGCAACAAAAGCCAGCACGAAGTCCACAAGCTGATCGCCGGGCCTTCCGTCTTCATCTGCGACGAGTGCATCAGCCTGTGCAACGACATCATCCGTGAAGAGTCCCAGGACGCGGCACGGGCTGCCGTGCGCAAGGAACTGCCCACGCCGCAGGAAATCAAGTCTTTCCTGGATGGCTACGTCATCGGCCAGGAAACGCCCAAGCGCAACCTGGCGGTGGCGGTCTACAACCACTACAAGCGCATCCGCTACCAGGACGCCAAGGATGGCGATGTCGAGCTCTCCAAGAGCAACATCCTGCTGATCGGGCCGACCGGCTCGGGCAAGACCCTGCTGGCCCAGACGCTGGCCCGCATGCTGGACGTTCCTTTCGTGATGGCCGACGCCACCACTCTGACGGAAGCCGGCTACGTCGGCGAAGACGTCGAGAACATCATCCAGAAGCTGCTGCAGAACTGCAACTACGAGGTCGAGAAAGCCCAGCGCGCCATCGTCTACATCGACGAAATCGACAAGATCGCGCGCAAGTCCGACAACCCGTCCATCACCCGCGACGTCTCGGGCGAGGGCGTGCAGCAGGCCCTGCTGAAGCTCATCGAAGGCACGGTCGCCTCGGTGCCGCCCCAGGGTGGCCGCAAGCACCCGAACCAGGATTTCGTCCAGGTCGACACCACCAACATCCTGTTCATCGTGGGCGGCGCCTTCGACGGGCTGGAAAAGATCATCCGCGATCGCAGCGAACGTTCCGGCATCGGTTTCGCAGCCACGGTGCGCGCCCGTTCCGAGCGCGGCGTGGGCGAATTGTTCGCCGAGGTCGAGCCCGAGGACCTGATCAAGTTCGGTCTGATCCCCGAACTGGTGGGCCGTCTTCCGGTGGTTGCCACCCTGGAAGAACTCACCGAGGACACGCTGGTGCGCATCCTCACCGAGCCGCGCAACGCCGTGGTCAAGCAGTTCCAGAAGCTGTTCGAGATGGAAGACGTCGAACTGGACGTGACGCCCGAGGCCCTGACGGCGATCGCCCGCCGGGCCATCAAACGCCGTACCGGTGCGCGGGGCCTGCGCTCCATCATCGAGCAGGCGCTGCTGGGCACCATGTACGAACTGCCGTCGCGTCCGGACATCAACCGCGTGGTCCTGGAAGAAGACGCGGTCGAAGGCCGGACCGCGCCGACGCTGGTCAAGGGTCCCCGGCCCGACCGGCAGACGGAAGACAAGCCCCTGCGCTCCGCCGCCGCCTGACCGCATGCCGAAGCTCGATCCCGCCCTTCGGGCCGGGACCGGGCGAGGCCGGCGCCATGTCCGCTCATGGGCGGTCCGGTTCCGGGCACCGTCCGCGCATCCGTTCCCGTATACTGACGATGTGTCTCCGGCCCTTGAAAAGCGCCCGCGCGGCACCATATCACAAGCAGGCACTATGCGAAAAAGGAAGCCCGCGCTTCCTTTTTCTTTCAGATTCAATCGCTTGAGGAATCAATCATGTCTGCTAGCCAGATTCTGACCCAGGAACCTGTGGAACTGCCGCTGCTGCCGTTGCGCGACGTGGTGGTGTTTCCCCACATGGTCATCCCCCTGTTCGTGGGGCGGCCGCGTTCCATCAAGGCGCTCGAGCTGGCGATGGAAGCCGGCAGCAGCGTGATGCTGGTGGCCCAGAAGTCAGCCGGCAAGGACGAGCCCACGCCCGACGACCTGTATGAAATCGGTTGTGCGGCCAACATCCTGCAGATGCTGAAGCTGCCCGACGGCACCGTCAAGGTTCTGGTCGAAGGCCTGCAGCGCGCCCGCATCCACGAAGTCACCGATGCCGAGACGCATTTCTCGGCGCGCGTCTCGGGCATCGAAGAAGACCAGTCCGACCAGGCCGAGGCCGAGGCCCTGCGCCGCGCCGTCGTGGCCCAGTTCGAGCAGTACGTCAAGCTGAACAAGAAAATCCCCCAGGAAATCCTGACTTCGCTGTCCGGGATCGAGGATGCCGGTCGCCTGGCCGACACCATCGCAGCCCATCTGCCCCTGAAGATCGAGCAGAAACAGTCCCTGCTCGACATGCCCGGCACCGCCCGCCGCCTGGAAGCCCTGCTGGCCCAGCTGGAATCGGAAATCGAGATCCTGCAGGTCGAAAAGCGCATCCGTGGCCGCGTCAAGAAGCAGATGGAAAAAAGCCAGCGCGACTACTACCTGAACGAGCAGGTCAAGGCCATCCAGAAGGAACTGGGCGAGGGCGAGGAAGGCGCCGACATCGAAGAGCTCGAGCGCCGGATCGAGGCGGCGCATCTGCCCAAGGAAGCCCGCAAGAAAGCCGACGCCGAGCTGAAGAAGCTCAAGCTGATGTCGCCCATGTCGGCCGAGGCCACTGTGGTGCGCAACTACATCGACACGCTGCTCAGCCTGCCGTGGCGCAAGAAGAGCCGCGTCAACAATGCGCTGAAGAACGCCGAGGAAGTCCTCGAGGCAGACCACTACGGCCTGGAAAAGGTCAAGGAACGCATTATCGAATACCTGGCGGTGCAGCAGCGCGTGGACAAGCTCAAGGCGCCGATCCTGTGCCTGGTCGGCCCCCCGGGCGTGGGCAAGACCTCGCTGGGGCAGTCCGTGGCGCGCGCAACCAATCGCAAGTTCGTGCGCATGGCGCTGGGTGGCGTGCGCGACGAGGCCGAAATTCGCGGCCATCGGCGCACCTATATCGGTTCCATGCCGGGCAAGATCCTGCAGAACATGGCCAAGGTCGGCGTGCGCAATCCGCTGTTCCTGCTTGACGAGATCGACAAGCTGGGTGCCGATTTCCGCGGCGATCCGTCATCGGCACTGCTGGAAGTGCTCGATCCGGAACAGAACCATACCTTCCAGGACCACTACATCGAGGTCGATTTCGATCTGTCCGATGTCATGTTCGTCGCCACCAGCAACACCTTGAACATTCCGCCGGCCCTGCTCGACCGGATGGAAGTCATCCGCCTGTCGGGCTACACGGAAGACGAAAAGGTCCACATCGCCTTCGATCACCTGCTGCCCAAGCTGATGAAGAACAATGGCGTCAAGGAAGGCGAGCTCAGTATTTCCGAAGACGCGGTCCGCGACATCGTGCGCTACTACACGCGCGAGGCCGGGGTGCGCGCGCTGGAACGCGAAATCTCCAAGATCTGCCGCAAGACCGTCAAGCGCCTGCTGAGCGCAGGCCCCGAGCTGGACCAGCAAAGGGCGGACGGCGAGGCCGCGATCACGGTGAATGCCGCCAACCTGAGCGACTTCCTGGGAGTCCGCCGCTTCAATTTCGGCGTGGCCGAAAAGGAAGACAAGGTTGGCCAGGTGACCGGCCTGGCCTGGACCGAAGTCGGTGGTGACCTGCTGACCATCGAGGCGGCGGACATGCCGGGCAAGGGCGTGGTCCTGCGCACGGGTTCGCTGGGCGATGTGATGAAGGAATCCGTCGAGGCCGCGCGCACGGTGGTTCGTGCCCGCGCCCGCAAGTGGGGCATCGCAGACCAGGCCTTCGAGAAGCGCGATTTGCACATCCACTTCCCCGAGGGCGCCACGCCCAAGGACGGCCCCTCGGCAGGGGCGGCCATCACCACGGCCATGGTGTCGGCATTGACGGGCATCCCGGTGCGCGCCGATGTCGCCATGACGGGCGAGATCACCCTGCGCGGCGAGATCCTGGAAATCGGCGGCCTGAAGGAAAAACTGCTGGCGGCGCACCGCGGCGGCATCAAGATCGTGATGATCCCCGAGGAAAACGTCAAGGATCTGGCTGAAATCCCCGACAACGTGAAAAACCACCTGGAGATCATCCCGGTGCGCTGGATCGATCGGGTGCTGGAAGTCGCCTTGCAGCGCATGCCCGTACCCTTGTCCGACGAAGAAGTCGCCCGCCTGGCGGCCGAGGCGGTCGCCACCGCCAAGCCGGCGGAAACCGGCAGCGGCGGAATGATGAAGCACTGATGCCGTTCGGGGCGTATCGCCCCGGCCGTTGCAGATAGAACCCAAGGGCTCCCGTTCCGGGGAGCCCTTGGCGTTTCTGCGGTACCTGCAGCCATGGCGGCGCGTGCGCCAGCCGGCGGCGCGAGGCCGTGGCGGAGTTGGCCGTTCTAGTGCAGCGCGGTGGTGCGGATCAATCCGACGGCAATGCCTTCGATGGCGAATTCATCGCCCGGCCCCACGTCGATGGGCTGGAAGTCCGGGTTTTCCGGCAGCAGGCGGATGCGCCGGCCCTGGTGTTCGAGCCGCTTGACGGTGACGTCGTCTCCCAGGCGGGCAACGACGATCTGGCCATGGCGCGCATTGGGCGTGCTGCGCACGGCCAGCAGGTCGCCGTCGAGAATGCCGGCATCGCGCATGCTGCTGCCGCGTACGCGCAGAAGGTAGTCGGGCGCGGATTCGAACAGATGGGGGGCCAGGGGGATTTCGCGTTCGACGTGCTCGGCCGCCAGGATGGGGCTGCCGGCGGCCACACGGCCCACCAGGGGCACCAGGCGGCTGTCGGATGGAGCGATCCAGACCGGCGTGCCTGGCAGGGGGGCAGGATCATGGGCCGTTGCCGTGCCAGCGGACGTGGGTTCCGGACTGTGGCCGGGGATGGCGGGGCGACCTGCCGGATCGTGGCCCGACGCCGATGCCTGTGCCTGTGCCTGGCCGGTGAGCTGGATGCCGCGTGACGTGCCGGCCGACAGGCGGATGTAGCCTTTGCGTTCCAGGGCGCGCAGGTGGTCTTCCGCTGCATTGGCCGAACGAAATCCCAATTGGGCGGCGATTTCGGCCCGGGTGGGCGGGCGGCCCGAATGCTGGATGGAATGCTGGATGATGTCCAGGATCTGGGACTGCCGGGCGGTGAGTTTCAGGGCCATGTCGCGCTACTGGATGGAAACACAGCCCATATTGTGTCCGAAGCGTTTCCTGAAAGCAAGCGCGGCGCGGGAGGAGAACCTGCCCGCGCCGCGCGCTTTGCCGGGTATGGCTATCGGATCACTTGATCACGCGGGCGATCGCTTCGGCCACGTAGTCGATATTGCCACTGTTCAGCGCCGCCACGCAGATGCGGCCGCTGCCCACGGCATAGATGCCGAAATCCTCGCGCAGGCGGTCGACCTGGGCCTTGGTGAGGCCCGAGTAGGAGAACATGCCGCGCTGCGCCTTGACAAAGCTGAAGTCCTGGTCCACGCCCTGAGCCTGGATCTTTTCGACCAGCTGGTGGCGCATGGTGCGGATGCGATCGCGCATGCCGGCCAGTTCCTCGGCCCATTGCGCGTACAGTTCGGGCGTGTTCAGTACGGTCGAGACCAGGGCACCGCCATGGGTGGGAGGATTGGAGTAGTTGGTGCGGATGACGCGCTTCAGCTGGCTGAGCACGCGGGTGCTTTCCTCGTCGCCGCCGGTGACCAGGGTCAGGGCGCCGACGCGTTCGCCATACAGCGAGAAGGATTTCGAGAACGAGGAGCTGATGAACATGGTCATGCCCAGGTCCGCGAACAGGCGCACCACGGCGGCGTCTTCATCGATGCCGGCACCGAAGCCCTGGTAGGCGATGTCCAGGAAAGGCACCAGTTGGCCGGCCTGCAGCACGCGGGCGATTTCCTGCCATTGTTCCAGGGTCGGGTCGACGCCCGTGGGGTTGTGGCAGCAGGCGTGCAGCACCACGACGGTGCCGGCGGGCAGGGCGCGCAGCGAGGCCAGCATGCCGTTGAAATCCAGGCCGTGCGTGGCGGCGTCGTAGTAGTCGTAGCTGACGACCGGGAATCCGGCGGCCGAGAACAGGGCCTGGTGATTGGCCCAGCTGGGGTTGCTGATGGCAACCTTGGCGTCAGGCAGGATCTGCCTGAGGAAATCGGCACCGACCTTCAGTGCGCCGGTGCCACCCAGGGTCTGGACCGTGAGCGAGCGGTGCTCGGCGATCAGCGGCGAGCCGGCACCCAGCAGCAGGGCGCGGGCGCCGTTGTTGTAACCCGGGATGCCGTCGATCGGCAGGTAATTGCGCGGTTCGGCCTGCTCGAACAGGCGGGCTTCGGCCTGGCGGACGGCCTTGAGCAGGGGGATGCGGCCGGCGTCGTCATAGTAGACGCCGACGCCGAGGTTGACCTTGGTGGGCCGGGTATCGGCCTTGAATTGTTCGTTCAGGCCCAGGATGGGGTCGCGCGGGGCGAGTTCGACGGATGCGAAAATGGAAGACATGGTTACCGGGAGGACGAGAGAGAGGAGTCTTGGTCACGTGGGCCAACAGTGTGATAATAAGGGGTTTACCCGAACAGTGTCTAGTTGAGCCCCATGCCACATCAGGCCAAAACCCAGCGGGCCCGGACCCAGGCCGATCCTTCGGTCGCCGCCCCGGCCGTCCCCGAGGCCGGGGCGGGCTTCGTGCAGTACCCGGACAGTCCTTTCCAGCTTTTCCAGCCCTATCCGCCTGCCGGCGACCAGCCGGCCGCGATCGACGCGCTGGAAGAGGGTGTGCGCGACGGGCTCATGTGCCAGACCCTGCTGGGGGTGACGGGCTCGGGCAAGACCTACACCATGGCCAACCTGATCGCCCGCACCGGGCGGCCGGCCATCGTGCTGGCGCCCAACAAGACGCTGGCTGCCCAGCTTTATGCCGAGATGCGCGAATTCTTCCCCCGCAACGCGGTGGAATATTTCGTTTCCTACTATGACTACTACCAGCCCGAGGCCTACGTGCCGTCGCGCGATCTGTTCATCGAGAAGGACTCGTCCATCAACGAGCACATCGAGCAGATGCGCCTGTCGGCCACCAAGAGCCTGCTGGAGCGTCCCGACACCATCATCGTGGGTACGGTGTCCTGCATCTACGGCATCGGCAACCCGGGCGACTATCACGCCATGGTGCTCACGCTGCGCACGGGCGATCGGATCGGCCGCCAGGAAATCCTGGCGCGGCTGGTATCGATGCAGTACGAGCGCAACGACATGGAATTTTCCCGCGGGACCTTCCGGGCACGCGGCGAGGTCATCGACGTCTTTCCGGCCGAACACGCGGAGCATGCCTTGCGCATCACCCTGTTCGACGACGAGATCGAGTCCCTGGACCTGTTCGATCCCCTGACGGGCAAGCCGGTCCAGAACCTGGTGCGCTTCACGATCTTCCCCAGCTCCCACTACGTCACGCCGCGCGAGACCGTGCTGCGCGCCATCGAGACCATCAAGGAAGAACTGCGCGATCGCCTGGCCGAACTGACGGCCGCGGGCAAGCTGGTCGAGGCCCAGCGGCTCGAACAACGCACCCGCTTCGATCTGGAAATGCTGCAGGAACTGGGGTTCTGCAAGGGCATCGAGAACTACTCCCGGCACCTGTCGGGCGCCTTGCCTGGCGAGCCGCCGCCGACGCTGATCGACTACCTGCCGGCCCATGCCCTGATGTTCATCGACGAAAGCCACGTCACCATCGGCCAGTTGGGCGGCATGTACCGGGGTGACCGCTCCCGCAAGGAAACCCTGGTCCAGTTCGGGTTTCGCCTGCCTTCGGCGCTGGACAACCGCCCCCTGCGGCTGGAAGAGTTCGAGGCGCGCATGCCGCAGTGCGTCTTCGTGTCCGCCACGCCGGGCCCGTACGAGGCCGCCCATGCGGACCAGGTGGTCGAGCAGGTCGTGCGCCCCACAGGCCTGGTGGATCCGGAAGTCGAACTGCGTCCGGCCGCCACCCAGGTCGACGACCTGCTGGGCGAAGCCAAGCTGCGCGTCGCGCGCCACGAGCGCGTCCTGGTCACCACGCTCACCAAGCGCATGGCCGAGGATCTGACCGAATACCTGGGGGAAAACGGCCTCAAGGTGCGCTACCTGCATTCCGATATCGATACGGTCGAACGGGTCGAGATCATCCGCGACCTGCGCCTGGGGGCCTTCGACGTGCTGGTCGGGATCAATCTGCTGCGGGAAGGGCTGGACATCCCGGAAGTCTCCCTGGTGGCGATCCTGGATGCCGACAAGGAAGGCTTCCTGCGTTCCGAGCGCAGCCTGATCCAGACCATCGGCAGGGCGGCGCGCAACCTGAATGGCCGCGCCATCCTGTATGCCGACCAGGTGACCGATTCCATGCGGCGCGCCATGGACGAGACGGCTCGCCGCAGGGAAAAGCAGCAAGCCTTCAACATCGAGCACGGCATCACCGCCCGGGGCGTCAGCAAGGCGGTGCGCGACCTGATCGACGGGGTGGCCGTGTCCGCGGCGGCCTCGGCGCCGGCCGGGGCTGGGTACGACGAGTCGGCATTGCATGACGAGAAATCGCTGGCGCGCGAGATCCGCCGCCTGGAACAGCGCATGAACGAACATGCCCGCAACCTGGAATTCGAGCAGGCGGCCGCAGTGCGCGATGCCCTGCGCGCACTCAAAGCCCGCGCCCTGATGGAGTGACGGCACTGCCTGTTGCGGGACCGCTTCGGAAGTGCTTCAGATGTCAGGTTTTTTTGCGGTTTTCCACAGAAAATGCTTGCCAATTTCCGGGTTTTCCCGCACACTTTCACCATCATGCATAAGGTACTTTTTGTCTGTACGGGCAATATCTGCCGCTCCCCCACAGCCCAGGGCGTGTTCCAGCACCTCGTCGACGAGGCCGGCCTGTCCGATGCCATTGCGGTCGATTCCGCTGCGACGCACCATTTCCATGTGGGCGAGGCTCCCGATGCACGCGCCCAGGCGGCTGCGCGCAAGCGGGGCTACGACCTGTCGTCCCTGGTGGCCCGGCAGATCCGCGCCGATGATTTCCGCGACGCCGACCTGATCCTGGCCATGGACTGGGAAAACCTTTCCGCGCTGCAGCAGCAGTGCCCCAAGGTCTACCAGCACAAGCTCATGCTGCTGATGCGCTTCTCGAACGAATTCGAGGAAGCCACGGTGCCCGATCCCTATTACGGCGGCCCCGAAGGCTTCAACAAGGTCCTGGACTACATCGAGGATTCCTGTCAGGGTGTTCTCGAACTGGTGCGCAAGCGCGCGCTGCAGTACCAGGCCGCCTGATTCCTTTCCGTTCGCCATGCCCAGGGGCGCCTCAGGCGCCCCTTGTGTTTTGGCCGCGGTGTGGCTGCATGACCCCTGTTGCGGGGTGGGAATTGACAAGAGTCAAGTTTTCCCATTTTTTCTCTCTAAAACCGAGTGTTTTAGTCGGGTAAAAGGGTACACTTGACTCAAATAGTCGGGTATTAGGAATACCCGGGAATTCTCAGCACTCACAGAGGACCTCACCATGCGTTTGACGACCAAGGGACGTTTCGCCGTTACGGCAATGATCGATCTGGCCCTGCGCCATCACAGCGGCCCGGTGACGCTGGCGGCCATCAGTGCGCGCCAGAACATTTCCCTGTCCTACCTGGAGCAGCTGTTCGGCAAGCTGCGCCGGCACGAACTGGTCGACAGTGTGCGCGGTCCGGGCGGCGGCTACATGCTGGCCCGGCATGCGCGCGATATCTCGGTGGCCGACATCATCTTCGCCGTGGATGAACCGCTGGATGCCACCAGCTGTGGCGGCAAGGAAAACTGCGACATCGGGCGCAACGGGCACAGCGGCAAATGCATGACCCACGACCTGTGGGCCACTTTGAGTCGTAAAATGCTGGAATACCTGGACTCGGTCTCGCTGCAGGATCTGGTCGATCAGCAGCGTCTGCGCGAATGGCAGGAATCCGGCCATATGCGCAACAACAACGGCCGCCCCACGATCCCGATCACGCCGGTGGCGGCCGATTCCCGGGCCCAGGAGCCCGTATCGGCCTGATTTACCGGAGTTTCGATGCCAAAGGACCCGCTCCCGATCTACCTGGACTATTCCGCAACCACACCTGTCGACGAACGCGTCCTCCAGGCCATGCTGCCCTGGCTGAGCGAACGCTTCGGTAACCCCGCCTCGCGCAGCCATGCCTGGGGGTGGGATGCGGAAGAAGCCGTGGAACGGGCCCGGGCCCAGGTCGCGGGCCTGATCCACGCCGACCCGCGTGAAATCGTCTGGACGTCCGGCGCCACCGAATCCGACAACCTGGCGATCAAGGGCGTGGCGCATTTCCATGCCGCTCGGGGCAGGCACATCGTCACGGTGCGCACCGAGCACAAGGCGGTGCTGGATCCATGCCTGGAGCTCGAACGCCAGGGCTTCGATGTCACCTGGCTCGACGTGGATGCCAACGGCCTGGTGAGCCCGGATGCCCTGGCCGCGGTCCTGCGGCCCGACACGATCCTGGTGTCGATGATGCTGGTCAACAACGAAATCGGCGTCATCCAGGACATTGCCGCGCTGGCGGCGCTATGCCGCGAACGCGGCATTCTTTTCCACACCGATGCCGCCCAGGCCACGGGCAAGCTGCCGATCGACGTGCAGGCGCTGGGCGTGGACCTGATGTCCCTGTCGGCGCACAAGACCTATGGCCCCAAGGGCATCGGGGCGCTCTACGTGCGCCGCAAGCCGCGCGTGCGCCTGGAAGCCCAGATCCACGGCGGCGGCCACGAACGCGGCCTGCGTTCGGGCACGCTGCCCACCCACCAGATCGTCGGCATGGGGGCGGCCTTTGCCCTGGCGGGCGATTCGATGGACGAAGAAATTCCCCGCATCCGCGCGCTGCGCGACCGCCTCTGGGACGGCCTGCGCGACCTGCCTGACGTTTATCTCAATGGCGACCCGGACCGGCGCGTGGCGCATACCCTGAACCTCAGCGTGGCCCACGTCGAGGGCGAGGCCCTGCTGATGTCCGTACCCGAGCTGGCGGTGTCATCGGGGTCGGCCTGCACCTCGGCCAGCCTGGAGCCGTCGCACGTGCTGCGTGCCCTGGGGCGCAGCGACACGCTGGCGCACAGCTCACTGCGCCTGACCCTGGGGCGCTTCACCACGCAAGACGAAGTGGATCGTGCGGTGCGGCTGCTGCGCACCCAGATCGCACGTCTGCGCGAATTGTCTCCCCTGTGGGAAATGCGCCAGCAGGGCACCCTGGGCGCCTGGGCGGAGCACTGCTGATGACGGGATCGTGGTATGGGCCGCAGGTCCTGGAGCACTACCTGCATCCGCGCAACGTCGGCTCGTTCGACGCAGACGACCCCCGGGTCGGCACCGGGCTGGTGGGATCGCCGCAACTGGGTCAGATCCTGAAACTGCAGATCCGGCTGGAAGACGCTACCATAGAATCTGCCTGCTTTCGGGCCTTCGGCAGCGGCGAGGCCATCGCAGCCGGGTCGCTTGCGACCGAATGGCTGCGGGGTCGCAGCCTGGACCAGGCCCTGGCCATCGACAGCCAGGCTTTCGTCCAGGCCCTGGACCTTGCCGCCGACAAACTGCATTGTGCGCTGCTGGCCCAGGATGCCATCCGCGCGGCTGTGGCCGACTATACCGACAAACATTCCATTCCTGAGGCACATCATGGGAATCTCGCTGACACAACGGGCCGCTGAGCACATCCAGCGGCATCTGGACAAACGCGGCAAGGGGCTGGGGCTGCGCCTGGGGGTCAAACCCTCGGGCTGCTCGGGCATGTCCTACCATCTCGAATACGTCGACGATCCCACCGACGGGGATCAGGTCTTCGAGCAGTTCGGGGCTCGCGTGTACGTGGCGCTCGACAGCCTGCCCTATCTGCAGGGCACGGAACTCGACTATGCCCGCGAAGGCCTGAACGAAGGCTTCCGCTTCAACAATCCCAACGAGAAGGCCGCCTGCGGCTGCGGGGAATCCTTCTCCGTCTGACGCGCGGTCGTTTCCATGGGGCGGGGCGGGGTGCCGCCACGCCCTTTGTTTTGGCCTTTGAATAGCACGAACGATCGTGCTATTATTTTTTCCATGAATACTTTATCCCATACCGGCAAGCGCGCCGCCACGCGCGATGTCATCCTCGACAGCGCCTATGCCCTTGCCTGCGAAGGGGGGCTGGAAGCCCTGTCCATCGGCACCCTGGCATCCAGCGTCGGCATGTCCAAGAGCGGCGTGTTCGCGCATTTCGGTTCCCGCGAAGACCTGCAGCTGGCCGTGCTGGATGTCGGCAAGGACCGGTTCATTGCCGATGTGCTGGTGCCTGCGTTGAAGCAGCCCCGCGGCCTGCCGCGGCTGCGCGCCATTGTGGCGAACTGGATCGCCTGGGTCCACCGCTACCAGAGCGGCTGCCTGCTGCTGTCTGCGGTCAGCGAATACGATGGCCGCGAAGGTGCGTTGCGCGAAGCCGTGCTGGCCCAGCAGGCGGGCTGGCGCGACGAACTGAAGAAGACCATCGCGCAGGCCGTGCAGGAAGGGCACCTGCGCGCCGATACCGATGCGGCCCAGCTGGCCTTCGAGGTCCAGGCGCTGATGCTGGCCCTGCACCATGACGGCGGTCTGTTCGGTCACGAAGAAGCCGGCCGCCATGCTGCCGCGGCGTTCGAGCGTCTCTGGCGCAGCGGCCAACCCTGAACCCGACCGAGAGGCTCTTCCATGTCTTCCCTGCCTGCTTCTGCCCGCCTGCGCCTGGGGGCGCTGCGCACGGGCCTGGTGCTGAGCGCCTGGCTGGCGCCCGGCCATGCGGCCGATTGGGCTGCGCGGCTGTTTGCCACGCCGTCTTCCCGGACGCGGGCCGTGCCCGAGGACGGCACCGCGCGGCATGGCCGGCTCGAGGTCCTGGGCGAGTCCGTCGCCACCTATGTCTGGGGTGATCCGGGCTCCGAGCCCTACGCCTTGCTGGCGCATGGCTGGTCCAGCCACGGGCTCTGCTTCAGGCAGTGGGTGGACGGCCTGCGCGCACGGGGTTATGCCGTGGTGGCGTTCGACCAGCCAGCCCATGGGCGAAGCACCGGCAGGCACAGTTCGCTGCCGGAATTCGTCGCCACGATCCGTGCCGTGGGCGTCCACTATGGGCCCGCGGCCCTGGCGATCGGGCACTCGCTGGGTGGGGCGGCACTGGTCCTGGCGCAGGACGAGGCCTGGCAGGCCCGCCGCCTCGTGCTGGTGGCGCCGCCCGCCGACGTGCAACAGGCGATCGGCCGGCACCTGCGTCATTTGTGGCTGGGGGACACTCTGCGTCCGGCCCTGTGCGCGTGGCTGCTGCGGCGCACAGGCGCGGACATCGAGTCCCTGGACATTTCCCGGCGCCTGCCGGCGCTCGGGCAACCTGCACTGATCGTGCACGATCTGGGCGACCGCCAGGTGCCCTGGAGCGAAGGGGAATACTACGCGTATCGCTGGCCGGGCGCCCGCCTGCTCACGACCCAGGGCCTGGGGCACCGCCGGCTGCTGGACGACCCTGAAACGATCGCGGCCGCCCTGGCATTCGCGGACGGCCGCGATGTCGGCAGCCGGGTGGTGGGTTCGCCCAATCTGCCCCTGGGCTTCGCCTGAGGGGTCTGCGGCTCAGTCCTCGCGCCGCAGGTGCGGGAACAGGATCACATCGCGGATGTTGGGGCTGTCGGTCAGCATCATCACCAGGCGGTCGATCCCGATGCCGCAGCCGCCGGTGGGGGGCATGCCGTATTCCAGGGCGCGCACGTAGTCCGCGTCGTAGTACATGGCTTCTTCGTCGCCGGCATCCTTGGCGGCCACCTGGGCACGGAACCGGGCAGCCTGGTCTTCCGGGTCGTTCAGTTCGGAAAAGCCGTTGGCGATCTCGCGCCCGCAGGCAAACAGCTCGAAGCGTTCCGTGATGCCGGGCTGGGCGTCGGACGCGCGGGCCAGGGGCGAGACCTCGACCGGGTAGTCGATGATGAAGGTCGGGTGCCAGAGCCTGGCTTCGGCGGTTTCCTCGAACAGCGCCAGTTGCAGGGCGCCCAGGCCGGCATGAGCCAGGGCCGGACCGTCGATGTCGGCCCCCAGGCGGCGCAGTTCGCCCCGCAGCCAGGCTTCGTCCTGGAGCTGCTCGGGGCTGTAGCCGGGAGCGTGCTTCAGGATGGCCTCTGTGATGGTCAGCCGGTCGAAGGCGCGTTCCAGGTCCAGGGGCTGGTCCTGGTAGACCAGGGTGGCGGTGCCGCACACGCGCCGCGCGGTTTCGCGGATCAGGGATTCGGTGTAATCCATCAGCCAGCGGTAGTCCGTGTAGGCCGCATAGAATTCCATCATCGTGAATTCCGGATTGTGCCTCGGGCTGACGCCTTCGTTGCGGAAATTGCGGTTGATCTCGAAGACCCGCTCGAAGCCGCCGACGATCAGGCGCTTCAGGTAGAGTTCGGGCGCGATGCGAAGGAACATCTGCATGTCCAGCGCATTGTGGTGGGTGATGAATGGCTTGGCCGCCGCGCCGCCGGGAATGGGGTGCAGCATGGGTGTCTCGACTTCCAGGAAGTCGGCTTCCGACATGATCTGGCGGATCGCGGAAATGATGCGGCTGCGTGCCAGGAAGGTCTCGCGCGTGCCCTCGGTCATGATCAGGTCGACGTAGCGCTGGCGGTAGCGCAGTTCCTGGTCGGCCACGCCGTGGAACTTGTCGGGCAGCGGGCGCAACGACTTGGACAGCAGGCGCAGGGATTCCACGCGCAGAGACAATTCGCCCTTGCGCGTCTTGAAGACCTCGCCTTCGGCGCCGACGATGTCGCCGATGTCCCACGACTTGAAGGCGGCATAGGCCTCGTCGCCCAGCACGCCGCGGTCCAGGTACAGCTGCAGGCGGCCTGTGGCGTCCTGCAACGTGGCGAAGCTGGCCTTGCCCATGATCCGCTTGAGCATCATGCGCCCCGCGACCCGGGCGCGCCGACCCAGGGCCTGCAGTGCGTCTTCGTCCAGTGCGCCGCAGTCGCGGTGCAGGTCGGCGGCGCGGGTGTCGGGACGGAAGTCGTTGGGGTAGGCGGGGCCGGCCTGGCGCAGCGCGTCGAGTTTGGCGCGGCGCTCGGCGATCAGGCGGTTCTCGTCGGGGGCTTGGGTTTCAGTCGAAGTCATGTCGTGCGGTCGGTAAGGGAAGGGCGGGGGCATCCGGGCCGGGCGGCGGTCGCCGGCCCGCGCGGGCCGGCGGCCATGCGCGCCGGTGTCAGACGCCCTGCTTGAGGCTGGCCGTGATGAAAGGGTCCAGGTCGCCGTCCAGGACCTTCTGGGTATTGGATATTTCCACGCCGGTACGCAGGTCCTTGATGCGGCTCTGGTCCAGGACGTAGGAGCGGATCTGGTGGCCCCAGCCCACGTCGCTCTTGGCGTCTTCCAGCTTCTGCTGCTCGGCCATGCGCTTGCGCATTTCGAGTTCGTAGAGGCGCGACTTCAGCATCTGCATGGCTTCGGCGCGGTTGCGGTGCTGGGAACGATCGTTCTGGCACTGCACGACGATGCCGGTGGGCTGGTGCGTGATGCGGACGGCCGAATCGGTCTTGTTGATGTGCTGGCCGCCGGCGCCGCTGGCGCGGTAGGTGTCGATGCGCAGGTCGGCCGGATTGATGTCGATCTCGAAGGAATCGTCGATCTCGGGATAGACGAAGACGCTGGCGAAGGAGGTGTGTCGGCCGTTGGATGAGTCGAAGGGGCTCTTGCGCACCAGGCGGTGCACGCCGGTCTCGGTGCGCAGCAGGCCGTAGGCGTATTCGCCTTCGAATTTGATGGTGGCCGATTTGATGCCCGCGACTTCGCCTTCGGATTCCTCGAGGACCTCGGTCTTGAAGTCCTTGCGTTCGCCGTAGTGCAGGTACTGGCGCAACAGCATGGAAGCCCAGTCCTGGGCCTCGGTGCCGCCGGCGCCGGCCTGGATGTCGACGAAGCAGTTCAGGGGGTCGGCCGGGTTGGAGAACATGCGGCGGAATTCGAGCGCTTCCAGGCGCTCGCCCAGGGCGGCGCAGTCCTGCTCGATGGCGAGCAGGGTGGCGTCGTCGTCATCCGCGCTGGCTAGTTCGAACAGGTCGCGGGCGTCGTTCAGGCCGCGTTCGATGTCGGCCAGGGTGTGGACGACGGTTTCCAGGGATTTCTTTTCGCGGCCCAGTTCCTGGGCATGCTGCGGATCGTTCCAGACGTCCGGGCTTTCCAGTTCGGCGTTGACGACGAGCAGGCGTTCGGCCTTGGCATCGTAGTCAAAGATACCTCCGGAGCAGGCCCTGGCGCTCGGCGTAATCGTCGATGCGGGCGATGATCTGGTTCTGGCGTTCGGCTTCCATGGAGATGTCCTGTGTGGGTGTCTGCACGACGCGACATACCACGCACCCCGGCTTCCGGCTGGGGCGCGCCGATCTTCATCTGCGTCGAAATATGTGGATAATCGAATATTTTAACGCGGCCGCGCAAAGGGACATGGGGTCCGTGGGCCGCATGGGGGAAACAGGCATGGACAGGACATCTTCGGACGACAGTCGCCGGTTGCCGGCGTCGGCCGCAGCCACCGCGTTGCGGGCTGGCGGCGGGACGCCGCCGTCGGGCTGGCGTGCAGCCCTGGCCGGCCTGTCGCCTTCCTATTTCGGGTTGGTGATGGCAACCGGCATCGTGTCGCTGGGATCCGGCATGATGGGGCTGCCGCTGGTGTCGCGGCTGCTGTTCCTGCTGAACGTGGTGCAGTATGCCGTGCTGTGCGGGCTGTATGCGTTGCGGGCGATCCACCATCCCCGCCGCTTTTTCGGCGACATGGTCGACCACCTGAGGGGGCCGGGATATTTCACCACGGTGGCCGGTACCGGCATCCTGGCCAGCCAGTTCATCGTGCAGACCGACAACATCCGGGTCGGTTTCGTGCTCTGGGCCGTGGCGGTGGTGCTGTGGCTGGGGCTGACCTACACCATCTTCACCGCTTTCACCGTCAAGCCGGACAAGCCCACACTGGACCGGGGGATCAGCGGCGCCTGGCTGCTGGCGGTGGTGGCGACCCAGTCGCTGGCGGTGTCCAGCGCGCTGCTGGCGGCGCGTATCGGCCAGCCTTTCCGCCTAGAACTGAACCTGATGGCGCTGTCGATGTGGCTGTGGGGAGGAATGCTGTACATCTGGATGATGTCGCTGATCTTCTACCGCTACGCGTTCTTCCGGTTTTCCCCCGACGATCTGGCGCCGCCGTACTGGATCAACATGGGGGCGATGGCGATCTCCACCCTGGCCGGCTCGCTCCTGATCCTGAACGCGCCCGCCGCGCCGTACCTGGTGTCGCTGCTGCCGTTCCTGAAGGGCTTCACGGTGTTCTACTGGGCCACGGGCACCTGGTGGATCCCGATGCTGCTGCTGCTGGGGATCTGGCGCTATGTCTTCCAGCGCTTTCCGTTCCAGTACGATCCCCTGTATTGGGGCGCGGTGTTCCCGCTGGGCATGTATGCCGCCTGCACCTGGCAGATGGACCATGCCATGGGCTTCGGGTTTCTTTCCGTGCTGCCGCGGGGCTTTCTGTATATCGCGCTGTTTGCCTGGGTGCTGACGTTCGCGGGCATGATCCGCCAGGTGGTGCGGATCATGCGCGCTTCGGGCCGGGCCGGGCCGGCCTGAGACCGGCCCGGGAGGCCGTCTTACCCCAGCAACCGGGGCAGCCAGAGGCTGACGGCAGGCACGTAGGTGATGAAGGCCAGGTAGGTCAGCAGCAGGAGCAGCCAGGGGAAGGCGGCGCGCACGACCTGGCCGATGCTCATCTTGG
>NZ_BAAAFN010000005.1:0-7583 GCF_039523555.1 Castellaniella daejeonensis | reverse complement strand
GGGAGTCTCCGATTGAAAGGAGGCTCCGAAATTCTACTGGCTGATGTCTACTCTGAGGGGGAGCTTACGATCCCATCCCACGAACCGTATTCACCAAAGCAATGCAAACTGTCACTTTGATTTCGGGGTTTCCAAATCATCCATGAAAATCATCAAGCATATTTTTATTTATCTTTCTATGCCTTAAATTTCGTGCCAGTTGCAACAACCAGGCGGGTATAAACGAAATAAAACTGATCGCAGCCGCAGTTCGATTCCTGCCGCATGCCAATGCCAAATCTCTAATGGATAAAGCGCCCAAGCGATCCGCATTAAGCACCAAGCCAGATGCAGTGAAAAAAGCAATGCGGTCAAACAAACGCACCACACCCACCCGTTGCGCCGCCGCCAGTTCCTCTTTATTCAATAAATCCGCGAGAAAGCTTAGCGAGCCTGGCGGTTCTGTCATGCGAAGTCTGTCGGTTCTATTTTCAGCCTGTTGGTCATATATGGCTGTCACAACTTCAACATGCGCAATCGGATGCAGCAGGGCCAATTTAGACCAGACTATAATATCCTCGCCGCGACGTATTCCAACTGGAAAACCACCCACTTGCATCAGGGCAGCACGACGCACAACCGCAGTCGATGAGTTCACCAGCCCCAGTCCTTTTGAATACGCTTGAAAAAAATCCGGCACCAACCCTTGCCACTCGTTTGGAAACACCGAATAGGGCCGTTGATATCTCCCCTGACGGCGAATAACATGGGCAGTACTAAACAAGGCCGCTTGCGGGTGAGACAATATGAGACTCCGAACAGCCTCAAGATGGCCCGGTAGCCAAAAATCGTCAGCGTCCAGGAAAGCTATATATTCACATTTTGACGAACTGATTCCAAAATTTCTGGCAGCACTGACACCCTGATTCGGCTGGCCAATCAGGCAGACCCCCTGTTCTGTAAATTCCCTGACAACGTCAGGACCATTATCTGTTGAACCGTCGTCAACAACAATGATCTCACTGGGTTTGAAGGTCTGACCAAGTATACTTTCCAATGTCTGCCGGATACTCTGACCTTTGTTATAAAGGGGAACCACAACAGAAAACATGTCAACCCTTCGAGCCAAGAAATCGACGATTCTTGAAAAGGCGCAGGCACAGTATCAATAACTGAAGCCACACATTGTGCCCAACCAAGACCTGTGACCTAAAACCTTCGACCAGCGTTCCAACTGTATCATTACCACTGGTTCCCTCAGTCCGAAATTTACCAGCCAAGAAATCCTGGCGGCTTATTTCAGACCCACCATGAACCGCCTTTAAAATAAAAAGCTGATCCGCCGCAATCGGTAATTTTCTGGAATACCAGCCAAACCTATCGTGCAAACTGCGCCTGATCGCCAATCCCACTGCATGGCCGCTGACATGTGCAAATTGCCCATACAACCACTCCCATTGACGAGAGCGTACACCGCCCACTCTGCCATTTACCTCGATCAATGCGGTCACCATGTCGGCATCTGTTATGTCGCATGCATTTTTGTAATTTTTCACCGCATCCGGAAATAATTCATCATCCGCACCAACCACTAGGTAATAATCGCCTGTGGCTAGTTTCACCGCCCGGTTCAGCGCATCATAAATACCAAAATCCGGCCGTGAATCCACCCGGATGCTAAGCGTCTTTCCAGCCTCTTCCAGCATGGCCAATGTCCCATCCGCAGATGCACCATCGGCCACCACCCACTCAAAATCCTGGTCTGTTTGTGCCTTCAAAGACATAATCAAACGCGGCAGAACTGCTGCCGCGTTATAAGTTGCCGTGACGACTGAAAACCGGGTTTTCTTATGCTCTGCCATAGCGATCCTCCAAGCGCACGATATCGTCTTCCCCCAGATAAGTGCCTGACTGCACCTCAATCAATTCCAGGGGAATAACGCCCGGATTCTCCAGACAATGCACCTGACCGATCGGAATGTAGGTGGATTCGTTTTCGGTGACCAGATAAGTCTTTTCACCATTCGTCACCCGCGCAGTGCCACTGACCACAACCCAATGTTCCGCCCGATGATGGTGTTTCTGCACAGACAGTTTGGCACCGGGCTTGACCGTGATTTTCTTAACCTGATAACGATCCCCGCTGCCGATACAATCGTACACGCCCCAGGGTCGGTATGCATCCCGATGCTGGACATGTTCCGTACGCCCGCTGTCTTTCAATTGATCCACAATCCGCTTTACGTTCTGGACATGCTCTTTTCCCGCGACCAGCACAGCGTCTTTAGTCTCGACAATCACCAAGCCTTGAATACCAACAGCTGCCACCAATCGGCTTTCTGCATGAATCAGTGAATCGCTCACGCCATCCATCAGCACATCGCCGTGCAGACTGTTACCATTACCATCATCATCCAGCACGTCGCCCAACGCAGCCCAGGCTCCCAGATCATTCCAACCAGCGTCCAGGGTGATCATCACCGCATCTTGCGTGTGTTCCATGACGGCATAATCGATGGAATCCGAAGGGCACTGGCCAAAGGCATCGGCACCGATGCGGATGAAATCAAGATCACGAACAGCATCCGCCAGTGCGGCCTTGCATGCAGCCAGCATGTCAGGCCGGTGCTGCTCCAGTTCAGCCAGATAGCGGCTAGCCTTAAACAGGAACATGCCGCTGTTCCAATAATAACGGCCAGCAGCCAGATACTCGGCAGCCTGTTGAGCATCGGGTTTCTCGACAAACCGGGCCACCCGCCATCCATCCGCAACGGGGCTCCCTCGTTCGATATAGCCGTAACCTGTTTCAGCCCGATCCGGCACGATGCCGAAAGTGACCAGATGATCATTCAATGCCAGCACACGGGCACGCATGATGGCTTGATGAAATACTGGAACATCTGCGATCACGTGGTCAGCCGCCAACACCAACAACAACGGATCATCGCCCTGCGCGATCGCCTGCAGCGCGGCTAACGCGATCGCTGGCGCCGTATTGCGGCCCATGGGCTCCAATAGGATTGAGGCTTCTCCCTGATCGATCTGCCGCAGTTGCTCCGCTGCCAGAAACCGATGCTGCTCATTGCAGATGACAAACGGCGTCCTGCAATTCAGACCGTCCAGGCGCAGGATTGTCTGCTGCAACATGGTCTGCGGCCCAACCAGAGGAAGGAACTGCTTGGGTTTGTGTTCGCGCGACAGGGGCCACAAGCGTGTCCCAGAACCGCCAGCCAGCACAACAGGCAAAATAGCAGTCATAAAAATCTGTTCTCAGTTGGCCCGCACATCATCCAAATGCGCAACATACCACGCGTAAGTGTCCGCCAGGCCTTGCTTCAGTGGAATCCCCGCCTGCCACCCCAACCTTTGCAGGCGGGATACGTCCAGCAGTTTACGTGGCGTGCCATCCGGCTGATTGGGGTCAAAAACGATATCCCCCCGATAGCCGACGACATCGGCAATCAGCGTTGCCAATTCGTGAATGGTGACATCCGACCCGCAGCCGACATTGATGTGCGACAACATAGGACTGACCTGCCTCGCCCAGACATCGGGCGGCAATTCCATCACATGCACGCTGGCGGCTGCCATGTCGTTTACGTGCAGGAATTCGCGTCGGGGGGTGCCACTGCCCCACACCACCACCTGCGGATCCCCCTGTTCCTTTGCCAGATGAAAACGGCGCATCAAGGCGGGGATTACATGGCTGTTCTGTGCATGAAAATTATCCCCAGGGCCGTACAGATTGGTCGGCATGACGCTGCGGTAATCCCGATCATGCTGCCGATTGTAGGATTCGCACAGCTTGATCCCCGCGATCTTGGCGATGGCATAGGGTTCATTCGTGGATTCCAGCACCCCAGTCAACAGGGCGTCTTCGCGCATGGGCTGCGCCGCCAGCCGGGGATAAATACAGGAAGATCCCAAAAAGAGCAGCTTTTGCACACCATGATCGTGCGCGGCCCCAATGACATTGGCCTGGATCATCAGATTGTCATAGATGAAATCCGCCGGATAAGTGTCATTGGCATGAATCCCCCCCACCCTGGCCGCCGCCAGATAGACCTGGCTGATTGCATGCGCCGAAAAGAAATCGCGCACCGCCTGCTGATCCAGCAGATCCAGCTGATCGCGGTCTGCAGTCAGAATATTGCCATACCCCAACGCCCGCAGCCGGTGCACGATGGCCGAACCCACCATGCCCCGGTGGCCGGCCACAAAAATCGTTGCTTGCCTATCGACAGTCATTGAATCAGTTTTCCCGAGAAACCCGCACATCGTAGCCGTGGGTCTTCAACAGTGCATGTCGTCTGGCTTCTTCCAGATCGTGCGCGACCATTTCCTCTATCATCTGGTCCAGCGTGATTTCAGGCACCCAGCCCAGTTTCTCCCTGGCCTTGGCCGGGTTGCCCAACAGCGTTTCGACTTCCGTCGGACGAAAATAGCGCGGATCCACCGCCACGATCACGTCGCCAGGGCGCACAGCTGGCGCGGCATCACCTTTGACGGATTCCACCACGCCCTGTTCATCCACGCCACTGCCCTGAAAACGCAATGTAATCCCTAGGCGAGCGGCAGCCTTGCGGATGAAATCGCGCACCGAATACTGCACCCCAGTGGCGATCACGAAATCGTCAGGTTGGTCCTGCTGCAGCATCAACCACTGCATACGGACGTAGTCATGCGCATGGCCCCAGTCGCGCAGCGCATCCATATTGCCCATGTACAGGCATTTTTCCAGACCCTGCGCAATGTTGGCCAGACCCCGGGTGATCTTGCGCGTGACGAAGGTTTCGCCACGGCGCGGGGACTCATGATTGAACAGAATGCCGTTACAAGCATACAACCCATAAGCCTCGCGGTAGTTCACCGTGATCCAATAAGCGTACAGCTTGGCGACCGCATAAGGCGAACGGGGATAAAACGGCGTGGTTTCCCGCTGTGGGGTTTCCTGCACCAGGCCGTAGAGCTCAGAGGTAGAGGCCTGATAAAAGCGTGTCTTTTTTTCCAGGCCCAGAAAACGGATGCCCTCCAAGAGCCGCAGCGTACCCAGCGCATCAACATCCGCCGTGTACTCCGGGGACTCGAAGCTGACCGCCACATGGGACTGGGCCGCCAGGTTGTAGACCTCGTCCGGCTGGACCTCTGACAGGATACGAATCAGATTGGACGAGTCCGAAAGATCACCGTAATGCAGGATCAGCTTGCGATTAGATTCATGTGGGTCCTGATACAGGTGATCGATCCGCTGGGTGTTCAAGGACGATGAACGGCGCTTGATGCCGTGGACTTCGTAGCCTTTGTACAGCAGGAATTCTGCCAGATAGGAGCCGTCTTGGCCCGTGATGCCGGTGATGAGTGCTTTTTTCACAAAATACTCTGATGAATTATTAATACTTGATCTTAAATTTACCACAACTTACTAGTCATCGCCCCAGCATCTTATGGGATATAAAATAATCGGCATGCAAAATATAGTGAATACCATGTCAAAAAATAATTCTTCACAAGTTTTTTACAACAAGACCCAGCAATTTATTTATTATCCTAAAAACGAACAAAGCAATAATCCACCCAATGCCATATCGATGCTGGCATGCAAAACGCGAAACTGACATTACCGATGCAAAATAATCAATTACCTCAGCTTGATTTAATGACTTTCTCCTCGCACAATCATACACATATCTATATGGCGGCCATCCATAAATTTGCGGCATCTTACCAAGCAAAATCGCCTCCACAGCAATACTAGAAATATTAACAGCAACCCGATCGCTGTTAATTAATAGCGCATACGAAGAAACAGGAGAATCAGGTAAGACGACTTCTATATTCTTAGCATCACAATAATTCACAAGAGGAGCCAGAGAGTCTCTCCAACCAACATCATTTACTTGATTTGGATGGCATCGAACCACTACCTTATTAAGGCCTGGATTCTTTCTTATCACATCCTTTACAAAAGCGAGGTCATTCGCATAATCACTAGCAAGCACATCAGAAGCAAGCGACATGAATTCATGAGTCGAGCTTATATATATAGATAGATCATAATGAGACACTGCAGTATCATCATAGGAGCTAGAGAATTTATTATTAAATTTAGATGATATATATTCCTTCTTATACTTATTCAGTTTTTTTATTGAGATATTTTTTTTATCAAAATATTCTATATACATCTTTCCCCAGGAATAAAGATCATGAATAGGGAAATCTGTTAATGTATATGAAGACAAGCCACATCTTCCGTATTCATAGTAGAAAACTGGAATATTTTTATCTTTTGCGAATTTGGCTACTTTGTATACAGAAGAAATCCGACCGTTGAATACATATATGGCGCTAGGACTCAATTTAATTAAATATGTAAACAAATCCTCAGAAGCAGCATCTATTTCTAATAGATCATCCCATATTTTTGGATATTTTTCTTTATCAGCAGTTGAATCACTGGTCAACGAATAGAGCGATGAAAACACTCCTGTTAGATCATTACTCTCAGCCGGGTATTTAGTAAATGGAAGAATAATAACCTTATGTAGACGAAGAATATGCTTAGCGATAATTCTTGATAATTTGTTTAGGAAGTTATTTCCGTAATCATTTTTTATGAGGAATGCCTTAGAACTAACATAACAGACTTTATTATTTTTCTCCAAGCGCTTGCCTATAGAAAAAGCCGCCGCCAGCATATGAATTCTGAAATCGGATAAGACAATTATTATCATAAAATATCAGCCAAGATCTTCCTGAATTATTCATTAACCAAACATAAACACTATAGCCAGAACAGGATCTGTAAAACAAGTACTCTACAAACAACTATCTGTCGATGTAGACGCGACGACGAATCCGTTCGCGTTTGAGCAACTGGAAGAAGCTCTCAGCCACGGCGTTGTCATGGCAATTGCCCCGCCGGCTCATACTGGGTGTGAGTCGATGGGTCTTCAGGAAGTCGCGCCAGTCGTGGCTACCGAACTGGCTGCCCTGATCGCTGTGGATGATGACCTCGGCCTTTGGGCGACGGCGCCAGACAGCCGCCAACAGGGCGTTGAGCACCAGATCGGCATCGATGCGACTACTCATGGACCAGCCCACCACGGTACGAGCAATCACGAACGCCCAAATATGGCCTTGGGCGGCATCACCCCAAAACAGCGGCTGGCCATGGCCGCGTAGCCTTCCTACTTCTGGCAATCGCTAAAAATGGGGGGATTACCGATGATTGTTGCCTGGAATATCGGCGTTCGTCCAGACGCAAGCCTCGTCAACACCATGCTCGATAACGCGGTGCGGACCCTTCAGCCCAACGAGTACCCCGTGATTCATTCTGATAGAGGCGCGTATTACCGGTGGCCCGGCTGGATTCAGCGTACGGACAACGCCAAACTGGTGCGATCAATGTCCAAGAAGGGTTGTTCACCAGACAACGCTGCTTGCGAAGGATTCTTCGGACGCTCGAAAACTGAGCTTATCTACCCGAGGAATTGGCAGAATGTCACACTCTGGGACCTCATGGAGCAAATCGATAGTCGTCCCTGAAGAATTCATTTTCGCCGCATCAAGCCGGATTTCCGGCGCTCTGAGGCGTCCAATTC
>NZ_BAAAFN010000004.1:112693-361175 GCF_039523555.1 Castellaniella daejeonensis | reverse complement strand
GCGCTGTTGGTCGTATCCGGAGCGCCGGCGTCATCCGGGATGCCGGGGCCGTGCGGCGGCAGGATGCCGAACCCAAGGCCTTCTTCCGACACCGCCGCGTTCGCGTCGGCGCCATTGTCGCCGCCGAAGATGATCGTGGGCACGTCGTTCGTGCCATTGACCGTGATGGTCAGCGTCGTCGTCGAGGCATCGCCATCCTGGTCGGCCAGGGTATAGGTGAAGACTTCCGTGGGATGCGCATCCGCCCCCAGCGCCTGCACGGCGTCGTAGCGCGGGTCGCCTTCGCCGGCCAGCGTGTAGGTATAGTTTCCGTCTGCGTCGATTGCCAGGTCGCCATAGGCGCCTTGCACGGTGACCGTGCCGCTTTCAGGCACGGGCGTGCCATCCGGCGCGCCCGGGGCCTGGATCGCAATGACATGGGTAGGATCCTCGGCCAGCGTATCCTGGCTATCGATCCCGGTACCCGCGATGACATTGCCCGTGGCCTGCAGGACAGTGTCTTCCGTTACGGCAGCCGTATCGGGCCGGGCCAGCGGATCGGTGTCCGTGATGGCCGCGACGATCTGGCTGGTGACGGCACGGCCCAGGCTGTCGATCACCGTGACCCCGATCGAATCGGGCAGGTACTGCCCGATGGACGGATCCGTGGCGGCACCGGCATGGTCCTGCCAGCCGTCGGACACATAATGGTAGGTGACAGTGCCGGTAGCGGGATCGTAGCCGGTCAGGGTCAGCACACCCCGATCCGTGTCAATGACGATGGGCGTGCCCGGCGTGGCCGCAACGAGCTCTGCCAGCGTCACTGTCAGGGAATCGGCCGCGGGCGCGGCATCGCCGCCGGCCGTGCCGGTTTCACCCGAGAAGTTGAACACCAGGGCGGCCAGGCCGGCCGGTGCGGAGAAAGTGAAAGTTCCATCGACGCCCACGGTCGTGTCGGCTTCGTTGATATCGAACGTGCCGGGGATCGCCAGCGGGTTGCCTTGCTCTCCGCCAGGATTGTCGTTCTGGTCCGGGATATCCAGGGTGGGACCCGCCGGCACGGCGTCGGCAGCCGCGGCCGCCCCGCCCAGCTGCACGAATTCGGGCGTTTCCACGCCCGGGCGCGGATAGGCCAGGCCCAGCGGCGTGGTGGCTTCTGTGATGCTGGCCAGGCGCGTGAAGCTGGCACCGCCACCACCACCGCCCGTCAGCACCGCGGCCGTCGGATCCAGAATGGCAAACGGATCCTGGCCCGCATCCAGCGCGGCCAGCACCTGGTCGACCACCGGATCGGCCGGCGGCGTCACGGCATTGTCGGCCGGCTGGGGCTGCGCCGCAGCCAGGTCCTCGGTGACCAGCATGTCGGTGTTCTGGCCCACGATCACCGGCGGCACGCCCGACGCCTGCAGCGTCACGCTGGCACCCTCGTCCGTCATGATGTGCGCGTTGACCGGCACGCGCATGCCTTCGTGCAGCGCGACCAGCGTGCCGTCGGATGCGCGCATCCAGGCCTTGCCCGTGACGTGGGTGATCAGGACGGTATCGGTAGCCATGGTGGAGTCCTCAATGATGAATTCGGTTGCACTGACCGGCGCATCGGCGCACGGCAATGGTGATCATGTATCGGGATGCTACGCGCCCGGCGTTGAATTGCGTATTGTCGGAAAAGACAATACGGCCCAGGCCATGGAGCCAGCTACGCGTCCACGCTGCGCGACGCTGCCTGCGCCGCATGCTGGTCGATGCCGTGCACCCTGAGGGCCAGCATCAGGCGGTCGGTGACGCCCAGCTTTTCGAAGATGGCAGAGATGTGCGCACGCACGGTGCGCTCGGTGATGCCCAGGCTGTCGGCGATGGACTGGTTGGAATGGCCCAGTGCCACATAACGGGCCACGTCGCGTTCGCGCACCGTCAGGTCGCGCGCCCAGTCCTGGTTGGGCTCGGGCGCGGCCTGCCCGATCTGGCTGAGCATGCGCGACAGCATGCCCTTGCCCACCCAGATTTCGCCGCCCATGACATGGCGCAGGACGCGATCCAGGCCGGTGACCGGCATGTAGGCGTGCACGTAGCCGACAGCCCCCGCGACCAGGGCGCGCTGGCCTTCAGGGTCGCCGGGATGGGTGCTGGCGACGACCACCTGCAGCCCTGCCGGCACGTCGGGCACGTCCGCCCCGGCCTTGGGCAGCAGGCGGGCGTCCATGACGACCAGAACGCCGCGCCGCCCCCAGGGGGCCAGATCGGCCAGGCGGTGGCCTCGTGCGGGCGCCCAATCCATCCCGTCCAGCCCGGACCAATGGCGGTACAGGGCATCATCGGCGGTCAGCAGCAGAACCGGTATCGTCATTGCGAGTCCTTTCAACGTTCGCGGAAGGCGTTGGAATGCGCGCGCAGAACGGGCTTGAGCAAATACTGCATCAATGTGCGCTTGCCCGTCAGGATGTGGACTTCGGCCATCATCCCCGGAATGATGGGGCGCTCGTCGCTGCCAACGTAGGCAGTTTCCGTGCGGACCTTCACGATGTAATAGGAATTTCCCTTTTCGTCGGTGATGGAGTCGGCGCCGATTTCCTCGACATGGCCCTGCAGGCCGCCGTAGATGGAAAAATCGTAGGCCGTGAACTTGACCTCGGCCTTCTGGCCGGGATACAGGAAGCCGATATCGCGCGGATTGATGCGCACTTCGAGCAGCAGGGTATCGTCCGACGGGACGATTTCCATGATGTCCTTGCCGGGCTGCACCACGCCGCCCACCGTATTGGCCGTCAGGGTCTTGACGGTGCCGTTGACCGGGGAACGGATGTTGGACAGGGTGACGCGGTCGGCCAGGGCGACCTGGCTTTCCAGCAGGGCGGACAGCTTGGCACGCGCGTCGGACAGGTCGGTGCGCGCCTGGTTGCGGAAAGTGACCTCGGTTTCCTTGAGCTTGGCCTCGGCTTCCTGGATGGAGGCCCGGATCTTGTCGATCTGGGCGGCGGCGGCTTTCTGCTCGCCGCAGAAACGCGCCACGTCGCGCTGCAGGCGCAGCAGGTCCACCTGCGACACGGCACCGCTGGAAAGCAGCGGTTTGGTCATGGAGTATTCGCGCGAGGCCAGGCCGCAACTGGTGGCCGCCTGGTCGCGGTTGGCGATGGTGGAGCGCAATTCCTGCTGGCGCTGGTTCAGCTGCTCGCGAGCGACTTCCAGGTTGGCCTGCAGTTCGCGGGTGCGGGCCAGCCAGACGTTGCGTTCCTGCTCGGCCAGGGCGGGTGCCTGGGCCTGGACGTCTTCGGGCGCCTGGTAGGGCGTGTCGTTGGCGATGGCTTCCAGGCGGGCGATCTTGGCCTTCAGGGCCAGGGCCTCGGCGCGGTTTTCTCCCAGGGACGAGGAATAGCGCGTGGGGTCGATGCGCAGCAGGACCTGCTCCTTGACGACCTTGTCGCCCGGGCGCACCAGGATCTGCTGGACGACACCGCCATCCAGGCTCTGGATGACCTGGACCTGGCGCGAGGGCACGACCTTGCCTTCGCCACGCACGACCTCGTCGATATTGGCGGTGGAGGCCCAGGCGATCAGGACACCCACCGTGAGCAGCGACATCCAGATCAGCAGACGCGAACCGCGCGTGCGCTGCTGGCTGAGCGTCCAGACGGCGTCGCCGATCATGTCGCCGCGCCCGCCCTGATGCTTGGGAGCGAAAGAACGCCGCAGACCGGCGAGGAAATCTGGCAGCATCCCCATCATCCGCTCCTGCGCGCGCCGCCGATGCGGCCCTGGCGCAAGGCCTCGACGACCTGCGCCTTGGGACCATCGGCGACGAGGCGGCCGTGGTCGATGACCATCAGGCGGTCGACCAGTTCCAGCAAGGATGTGCGGTGCGTGACCAGAATGAGGGTCTTGTCCTGGCTGGCGGCCCGCAGGCGCGTCTTGAGCTGGGATTCGCTCTGGTGGTCCATATTGCTGCTGGGCTCGTCCAGCAGCAGGATCTGGGGATCGTTGACCAGGGCGCGCGCGATGGCGATCGACTGCCGTTGCCCGCCGGACAGGGAATCGCCACGCTCGCCGACGATCATGTCGTAGCCCTCGGGGTGGCCGGCGGCGAATTCATCCACTCCCGCCAGGGTGGCGGCGGCCAGGACGTCCTCGTCCGTGGCGAAGGGCGAGGCGATGGTCAGGTTGTGCTTGAGCGTGCCGTAGAACAGCACCGGATCCTGGGGCACATAGCCGACGGCGCGCCTGACGTCGGCCGGATCGATCTGGTTGAGATCGATGCCGTCGATCAGGACGGCGCCCGAAGTGGGCGCATAGAGCTTCAGGATGAGTTTTTCCAGGGTGGTCTTGCCCGAGCCGATGCGGCCGATGATGCCGACCTTTTCGCCGGGCTGGATGCGGAAGCTGATGTTGTCCAGCGCCGCGACCGAGCTGTTCGGGTAGGCGAAGGTGACGCCCTGGAACTCGATGCCGCCCTTCAGGACGGGCCGCGGCATGAAAGAGCGGTCGGCCGGGCGCTCGACCGGCATGCCCATGTAATTGTCGATGGACTTCAGGGACGCCTTGGCGTTGTGGTACTGCATCATCAGGCCCACGACCTGGCCCAGTGGCGCGAGACAGCGCCCCGAAATCATGGAAGCGGCGATGATGCCGCCCATGGTCATGCCTTCCTGGACCAGATAGACGCCGATGACCACGACGGAAATATTGACCAGCTGCTGGCAGGTCTGCACGAAGCTGACGGTGACGGAGGACGTGAGCTTGATGTGCGCCCCCAGCTCGGCCAGCCAGCGGGTGGACTCTTCCCACATGCGCTGGGCATGGCTCTGGGCGTTCAGCGCCTTGACGGTTTCCATGCCGTTCAGGGCCTCGATCAGGCCGGCGTTGCGCTGCGCCCCGGCCTGGAAGGATTCGAGGGTCATCTTTTCGACCCGGGCCAGGGAAAACAGCGACACGGCCAGGATCACGACGATGGCCACCAGCGGGGGCAGCACCATCCACGGCGAGATCCAGGCCAGCACGGCCAGGAACAGCAGCACGAAAGGCAGGTCAACCAGCGTGGTCAGGCTGGCGGAGGCGATGAAGTCGCGCACGGACTCGAACGAGCGCAGGTTCGAGGCAAAGGATCCCACGGAGACCGGCCGGCTTTCCATGCGCAGGTCCAGCACCTGTTCCATGATGCGCGAAGACAGCTCGACATCCACCCGCTTGCTGGCGATGTCCACGACATAGGCGCGGATGGCGGTGAGCACCAGGTTGAACACCATCGCCAGGGCGATGCCGATGGTCAACGCCCAGAGGGTCTCGACCGCGCTGTTGGGAATGACGCGGTCATAGATGTTCATCGTGTACAGCGGCATGATCAACGCAAAGATGTTGATCAGCACGGCGGCCGCCACGGCATCGCGGTAGAGCTTCCAGTTGCCCAGCATCGCGGCCCAGAACCAATGGCCGCTGCGCGCCCGCATGTGGGCGTCCTGGGTGCGGTCTTCGGTGCGGTAGCGCGGCTGCACGAAACAGGCCAGGCCGGAATATTCGGCCTCCAGTTCGGTGCGCGGGACTTCGACGGGCTCGGCGGCTTCCGGATAATGGACCAGGTAATGGTCGCCACGCTCCTGGATCAGCACGCACGCGCGCTGGTTCTTCAGGAACAGGATGGCGGGCATGATGCTGCGCGACCAATTGCCCAGGGCGCGGCGCACGATGCGGGCGCTGCATTGGGCACGGCCGGCCGCGCGGCCCAGCAGGGACGGCGTCAGGCGCTGGTCCACCAGGGGCAGGCCCGAAGACAGCTGCTGGGCGGTGCAGGGCCTGCCCAGCAATCTCGTGACCAGGACCAGGCTGTTGAGCAAGGAGTCGTCATGCAGCTGGTGCGGCGTGGCGCCCGGCAATTCGGACGCTGGCGCAGCACCGGCGGGATTGATGGCTTCGGGTTGAGCGGCCATGGCGGCAGCAGCCTCAGATGATGGCATCGTCGTCGGGAATCAGATTCAGGGCCCCCTGCAGACGCTGGCGCGTGCGTTTGCGTTCGGCAAGCTTGGCCAGGGCCTGGGGAGGCAGGTCGGTCAGGCGCAGGGAACCATTGGCGATCAATGCATCGATCAGGTCTTCCAGGACGCGGATGAATTCCGCGTCCAGCTCGGAGAGATCCTGCTTGAAACGTTCTTGCTCAGAGGCCATCGGCATTCCCCAAAGCTGCAGGGAAAGCCGGAGTGCCGCAACGGCAGCAGACCTCCGGACCTTCACCTTCAGACCAGGCCATGGGCCCGGGTGTTCCTTAGTTATCCAGCAGTGGGATCAGTTCCAGCCGCTGGCCTTGCCGGACGACGCGCCGGCCGCATTGCCGGCGGGCGCCAGCACGGGCGGCTTGAGGCCGGACTGATAATTGACCTGGATGGGCTGCAGATTGCGGGTATCCGGCAGCGGCGTCAGGCAGGCCTTGAGGACCTCGTCGGGGAACTGGAGCTTGGCGGCCTCTTCCGGCTGTTCCTGGTAGGGATCGGCCAGACCCAGCGCCGGCATCAGCTTGTGGGACAGGCTCAGCCAGCGGTATTCGGCAACGCGCAGGTCGAAGATGCCGTTGGTGAGTGCCTGGCGGGCGTCGAACAGCTCGTTTTCGGTATCCAGCAGATCCAGCAGGGTGCGCTGGCCGATCTTGAACTGCTGCATGTAGGCCACGCGCACCTGGGCGATGTCGCGCTCGTGCTGCCGCAGGAAGGGCAGCTGCTGGCGCAGCCGCACGACGTTGTTCCAGGCGATGGAGAGCTCTTGCTGGACGTTGCGGCAGGTGTAGTCGCGCACGTCGCGGGCGGCGTAGGTCTGTGCCGCGGTCTGGCGCACGCGCGCCGCGTCGGCGCCGCCCCGGAAGAGGTTGAACGTGGCCATCAGCTGGACGTTCGAGCTCTGGGTGGTTTCGTCGTTGATGTAGGGCGGATCGGAGCGGTCGCGTCCCGTGGCGGCCCGCAGTTCGAGCGTGGGCGAGAAGCGGCCCTGTGCCGAGGCCTTGCCGCGCTCGGCGGCCTGGACCAGCGCCTGCTTCGCCAGCACGGTAGGATTGACGCGCACCGACTGGCTGAAATCGGTGGGATCCTTGGGCAGTTCGCCTTCGACGGCGGGCGCCTCGGCCAGGGTTTCGGCCGGAACCATGCCGACGATGCGCTGGTAGCGCTGGGTGACGTCGTTCAGGTTGCCCGATGCGGTCATGAGGTTGGTCTGGGCCAGGGCCAGGCGAGCCTGTGCCTGGACTTCGTCCACCCCGCGCCCGACCCCCGAGGAACTGCGCTCGGAGATCTGGCCCAGGATGTCTTTGTGCAGGTTGTAGTTCTGCTGCGCCAGGGCGACCTGCTCGCGGTAGCGCTGGACGTCCAGGTAGGCCTGGGCCGCCTGCAGGGCCAGGTCGTCGACCGTGGCCTTCAGGGTGTAGTAGTCGGCCAGCTTCTCGAAGCCCAGCTGGCGCACGTCGTTGATCGTGGAGAAGCCGTCGAAGAGCAGCTGGCGCAGGGACAGGCTGTAGCCGCTGCGCGACCAGTCGGTGGACCCGTTGGTGCTGGTACTGCCCCGGTACTCGCGGCCCGTCCAGCCCTGCAGGTTGACCTCGGGCAGCAGGGCGCCACGACGGACCTTCTGGCCTTCGAGGCCGGACTGGAAGTTGTGGAACTGCGCCCCGATTTCGGGATTGTTGAGGACTGCTGTCTCGACCGCCTGAGTCAGCGTGGCGTTGTCGGCGCAGGCCTGGGAAGTGAACGCGATGGCGAGGGCAGCGCAAAGGGCGGAAAGGGCAGTTTTCTTACTGGCCATGTTCGAATACTCCTGAACTCGGTAACCAGGACAATCCATGAGGACCGTCGTGTCTTATGGAAACTCGTGCACCCGCAGCAACCTGCAATGGCCGAAGCCTGCAACAGGGACGGGTGTAGGCACCGCGATCGGCGGACTGTGTCAGCGCCGAAGATCGATGGTGCCGTGCCTATGAATTAGGGACGGTGCAACCGCCTCGATCACATCAGTATCGGGTACGCATGGAGTCGACAGGGCTTGCGCCCACTGGCAAGTCGGAGCCTCCGGTTTCCGGCCGGAGTTCTTGAAGCATGAACTTGCGTCTTGGTACGTTTTATATTCAAAACGTGAATACATTGTACGAATCCGACCCAACTGTGACTAGTGTTGTCTGAGACGAAAACGTAATAATTGACATTGTTTAAGGGTAATTCCCATGACAATCGAGTCCTGAGCGCAACGACAGGGCCTTCCAGCCCCGTCCGCATGGGCCTGCCGGAGCCCCAAGCACGTACAATCAGGGCAGCCCATCCCGGCCAGCCACCATGTCCGTCATCCCCCTCATCCTGCCCGACTTCCTGCTGATCGCCCTGGGCTGGGCCATGCTGCACCACCTGCACTTCGACCGTTCCTTCTTCGCGGGCGCGGAAAAGCTGGTCTATTTCATTCTGTTTCCCTGCCTGCTGTTCCATTCGATCACGCGCACGCCGCTGGACCTGGGCAATACCTCGGTGCTGCTGGCCGCCACCGTCGGCGTGATGCTCGGCGGCATCGCGCTGGCCTGGCTCGGCCGCCTGGCAGTGCGCCCGGATGCGGCGGCGCACGCCTCGGTCGCCCAGTGCGCCTTCCGTTTCAACACCTACCTGGCCCTGTCCCTGGCGGGCGGCCTGGGCTGGCCCGGGGCGCAAACGACCATGGCGGTGATCGTGGGTTTCGCGGTACCGATCAGCAACATCGGCGCGGTGCATGCCCTGGCCAGCCGCCACGGCGGGCGCGCCCTGCACGAGATCGCCCGCAATCCCTTCATCCTGGCCACGCTGGCTGCGCTGGCCTGCAATTTCCTGCGCGTGCCCATCCCGCACGTGCTCGAAATCGCATCGGGCCGGCTGGGAGCCTGCGCCATTGCCATCGGTCTGCTGTGCGTGGGCGCCACCCTGTCGCTGCAGGGCGGCCGTGCGCACGCGCCCCTGATGGCCTGGATGGTGGCGGCCAAACTGGTCATGCTGCCGCCCGTGGCGCTGGCGCTGGCCTGGGCGCTGGACATGCCGGCCGGAGAACGGCTGGTCCTGCTGCTGTTCAGCGCCCTGCCCACGGCTTCCTCGGCTCACGTGCTGGCGGCCCGCATGGGCGGCGATGGCCGGCTGGTGGCGGTCACCATGTCGATCGGCACGCTGCTGTCCGCCCTGACCTTGCCGCTATGGCTGAATGCCGCAGCCTGATTCCCTGGAGTCCCCGATGACGACCCCGCTTCCTTCTCTGGAGTGGCCCCTGCCCGACGAAGAGGCCACCGTTGCCCTGGCGCAACGCCTTGCCGAACTGGCCTGCGGGCGCGCCCCCGGAGGGCCCGCCGCCGGAGGCCGCATCCACCTGCGAGGCGAACTGGGCGCAGGCAAGACCAGCCTGGCCCGGGCCCTGCTGCGGGCCGGCGGAGTGACCGGCCGGATCAAGAGCCCGAGCTACGCGCTTCTTGAAAGCTATAACGTTTCTAACTTATACTTCTATCACCTTGATTTCTATAGATTTAGCGATGCGCATGAATGGCGGGAAGCCGGGTTCGACGAACTGCTCGACGATCGGGCGATCGTCCTGATCGAATGGCCCGAGCAGGCAGGCACGCGCCTGCCGCCCCCGGATCTGGACATCCGCCTGGAATATGCCGGCACCGGCCGGCATGCCCGCCTGACCGCCTGCAGTGAGAAAGGACAACAATGGCTGACGCATCTGGACCCGCCGCGCCGATGAGCGCCCCCGCCACGCCCTTGCGGCGCAGGATGATCGCGGGTGGTGGCGCCCTGCTGCTGCTGCCCGTCGTGCCCCGCCTGGCGCAGGCCGCGACCATCGTGGCGGTGCGGACCTGGCCGGCCGACGAATACACGCGCGTGACCCTGGAGATGGACACCGAGCTGAAGGCCGAACACTTCACGCTCGACAACCCCCACCGCCTGGTGGTGGACATCGAAGGCGTGCAACTGAGCCCGGCCATCAATGACCTGGTCTCCAAGATCCGCCCCAACGACCCCTACATCAGCACCGTGCGCGTGGGCCAGAACCGCCCCAACGTGGTGCGCCTGGTGTTCGACCTGAAGCAGGACGTCGCGCCGCAGGTCTTCACCCTGAAGCCCATTGGCGAATACAAGTACCGCCTGGTGCTGGACCTGTATCCGAAAGTCGCGCAGGATCCCCTGATGGCCCTGCTGAAGGATGCGGAAAACGATCCGCTCGCGGGCATTCTCGAAAACCTGGCCCAGAACAGCCCGACCGAGGCGCCCATCCCCTCGGTCGAAGGACAGAAACTGCCGCCGATCGCCCACAAGCGGCCGGACGACACGCCCCCGCCTCCGCCCCGCGCAGCACCGGGCACCCGTCCCGATCGTCCGATCCTGATCGCCCTGGACCCGGGACACGGCGGCGAGGATCCGGGCGCCATCGGCCGACGCGGCACACGCGAAAAGGACATCGTCCTGCAGATTGCGCTGCGCCTGAAGAAGCTGATCGACGCGCAGCCCAACATGCGGGCCTACCTGACCCGCGACCGCGATTATTTCGTACCGCTGAACGTGCGTGTGCAAAAGGCCCGCCGCGTCCAGGCCGATCTGTTCATCTCGATCCATGCCGACGCCTGGATCAAGCCGTCGGCGCGCGGATCGTCGGTCTGGGCGCTGTCGCAGCACGGCGCCACCAGCGCCGCCGCCCGCTGGCTGGCCAAGAAGGAAAACGACGCCGACCTGATCGGCGGCGTGAACCTGGGTGCGCACAATGCCCAGGTCGCCAAGGTGCTGCTGGACCTGTCCACCGGGGCGCAGATCAATGATTCGATCCGCGTCGGCACCCAGGTTCTGCAGGAGATCGGCAAGATCAACCAGCTGCACAAGAACCGCATCGAACGCGCCGGATTCGCCGTGCTGAAGGCGCCCGACATCCCGTCGATCCTGATCGAGACCGCCTTCATCAGCAATCCCCAGGAAGAACAGCTGCTGCGCACGGCGGCGCACCAGCAGCGCATCGCCGCCGCGGTGCTGAACGGAATCCAGGATTATTTCTCGGCGCACCCCGCGCTGGCGCGGCGGGACTGACGCGCCGGGCGGTGCGGCCGCGGGATCAGGCCGATCCTGCCTTGCGGCCGCGCAGCAGTTTCCACAGCACGCCGCCGGCCGCCGGCACGGCGGCCGCCCCCACGCCGATCAGCACGATGGTATTCAGGTGTTCCTTGATGATGGGGACATTGCCGAAGAAATAACCCAGGGTGATCAGACCCGCGATCCAGACCGTGGCGCCCACTGCGTTGTAGAACTGGAAGGCCACCCAGCGCATGCCTGCGACCCCCGCCACGAAGGGGGCGAAAGTCCGGAACAGCGGCAGGAAGCGCGACAGCACGATGGTCTTGCCGCCGTGCTTTTCGTAGAAGGCATGCGTCCTGATCAGGGCCTTGCGGTCCAGGAAGCGGTAGTCCCGTGAAAAGACCTTGGGCCCGATGAAGTGGCCCACCTGGTAATTGACGGTGTTCCCCAGGATGGCGGCGGCGATCAGGATGCCGCCCAGCAGGACCGGATCGAGCATGCCCGAAGCGCCGAAGGCGCCTGCGATGAACAGCAGCGAATCCCCGGGCAGGAACGGCAGCACCACCAGCCCCGTTTCGCCGAAAATGATGAGCGCCAGGATCAGGTAGATCCAGGCCCCGTATTGCGCCACCCAGACCCCCAGGTACTGGTCGATGTGCAGGATGAGTTGAAAGAGTTCAGCCATTGGGCCGCGAAGCCTCGAAACGATGGGTGGGAATGGATGCGTCCCGGGATCATACCGGAGCCGCGCCGGGTCCGCGCAGCGCACAGGCTGCAAACGCAGGATCCCTTGCTCACTATAATCGTTTTCATGATGCGAACCATTGCCCCGCTGCCCGACGTCCTGATCAGCCAGATCGCCGCGGGCGAAGTCATCGAACGCCCCGCCTCCGTCCTGAAGGAACTGCTGGAAAACGCCCTGGATGCCGGCGCCCGGGCCATCGAGATCCGCCTGGACGGCGGCGGCATCCGGCGCATCCTGGTGGCCGACGACGGCCACGGCATCCCCCCCGGGCAGATGCCCCTGGCGCTGCAACGCCACGCGACCAGCAAGATCACGTCGCTGGCGGAACTGGAATCGGTGGACACCCTGGGATTCCGCGGCGAAGCCCTGGCTTCGATCGCCTCGGTCGCCCAGCTGACGCTGACTTCCCGCACCGCCGACGACACCCAGGCCTGGCAGCTCGCCGCCGGACAGGCGGCCCCGTCCCCGGCGGCAGGCCCCATGGGCACGCGCGTGGACGTGCGCCAGCTGTTCGACCACATCCCGGCGCGGCGCAAGTTCCTGCGCAGCGAACAGACCGAATACGCCCACTGCCTGGATGCCGTGGAGCGGATCGCACTGGCGCATCCGCACGTGGCCCTGCGGGTATTCCACAACGACAAGCCCCAGCGCAACTGGCCGGCCACCGACATCCAGGGCCGCATCCGCGACGTGCTGGGCGACGAATTCACCGCCCAGAGCCTGCCCGTGTCGGCCGAGCAGGGGCTGGTCGCGCTGGAAGGATGCATCACGCGCCCGACCTTCGCCCGCAACCGCGCCGACCGGCAATACCTGTACGTCAATGGCCGCTACGTACGCGACCGCACGGTCTCCCACGCGGTGCGCCAGGCCTACGCCGACGTGCTGCACGGGGATCGCCAGCCGGCCTTCGTGCTGTTCCTGACCCTGGATCCAGCCGGGGTGGACGTGAACGTGCATCCGGCCAAGCACGAGGTCCGCTTCCGCGACAGCGGCGCGGTGCACCGCTATGTTGCCCAGGCGCTGGGCGAGACCCTGGCGGGACGCGGCGGCGCCGCCGTGGATGGCCCGACCGAAGCGCCCCCCGCGCCGACGAGCGGCGACGCCGGCAAGTGGACGCCGGATGCCGTGCCGCCCGGATCCAGTCCGGCGGCTGCCGTCGGCGTTGCCGGCCAGACCAGGCCTGCGTCCCCCTACCCCACGCGCATTCCGGTCCAGCAGCGCTTCCCCCTGAACGACCGGATTCCGGCCCAGGACTGGCGCAAGCTGTACAGTCCGCCGGACGCCGCCGACGCCGATCCGCACGCCGGAGACCTGCCCCTGGGCATGGCCCTGGGGCAGCTGCACGGCATCTACATCCTGGCCCAGAACGCACGCGGCCTGGTCCTGGTGGACATGCACGCCGCGCACGAGCGGGTCGTCTACGAATCCCTGAAGCAGGCGCTGGACCAGGCCCCCCTGCCCGCGCAGGAGCTGCTGGTTCCGGTGGTATTCACCGCCACTGAAATCCAGGTGGCCACCGCCCAGTCGCATCAGGACATGCTCGACAGCCTGGGCCTGCGGATCCGCGCCACCGGCCCCGCCTCGCTGGCCGTGCGGGCCGTACCGGCCCTGCTGGCGCAGGGCGATATCGAGGCCCTGGCGCGCGGAGTGCTGGCCGACATCGAGCGCATCGGGCATTCGGCCCGGCTGACCGAGCAGCGCAACGAACTGCTGTCCACCATGGCCTGCCACGGCGCGGTGCGCGCGCACCGGCGGCTGACACTGGACGAGATGAACGCCCTGTTGCGCCAGATGGAACGCACCGAACGTGCCGATCAGTGCAACCATGGGCGCCCGACCTGGTTCCAGTGGAGCCTGGGCGACCTGGACAAGCTGTTCATGCGGGGGCAGTAGGCGCCGCGCCCCCGTGGCGGTCGGCGATAATCTCCCCCATGTCCGAGCATCTTCCCGTCCTGATCTGCCTGGCCGGCCCGACGGCCTCCGGCAAGTCCGCCGCCTCGCTGGCCCTGGCCGAGCGCTGGCCCATCGAAATCATCGTGATGGATTCGGCCACGATCTATCGCGGCATGGATATCGGCACGGCCAAGCCCACGGCCGAAGAACGCGCGCGCGTGCCGCACCACCTGCTTGATATCCGCGACCCGTCGCAGGCCTATTCCGCCGCCGAATTCGCCCGGGATGCGGCCGCACTGGCCCGGGACATCCGTGCACGCGGCCGGATTCCCCTGCTGTGCGGGGGCACGATGCTGTACTACAAGGCATTGCGCGAAGGGCTGAACGACCTGCCCGAGGCAGACCCGGAAATCCGCCGGCAACTCGACGAAGAAGCCGGCGCGCGGGGCTGGCCGGCCCTGCACGCTGAACTGGCCCGCGTGGATCCGGCCACGGCCGCCCGGCTGGCGCCCAACGACAGCCAGCGCCTGCAGCGCGCACTGGAAGTCTGGCGAGGCAGCGGCCGGACCCTGAGCGACTGGCTGGCCGAACCGCCACGGCCGGCGCTGCCCGGCTGGCGCTTCGAGACCATCAGCCTGGAGCCGTCCGACCGGTCGGTGCTGCATGCACGCATCGCGCAGCGTTACCGGGCCATGATCGGCGCCGGGCTGCTGGATGAAGTCCGTGCCCTGCATGCGCGCGCCGACCTGCATCCGGGCCTGCCGTCCATCCGTTGCGTGGGCTATCGGCAGCTCTGGGACCATCTGGATGGCCGGATCACGCTCGACGAGGCCATCGGCCAGGCGATCACCGCCACCCGCCAGTTGGCCAAGCGGCAGATCACCTGGCTGCGGTCGCTGCCGCAGCGGCGCAGCGTGGATTGTCTGTCGGATCGGGCCGCGGCCGAAGCCGCGTGGCACTGCGAGCAGGCGCTGGGGGGCTGACCCCCCGGGATCAGGCCACGATGGTCTGTGCGCCGCCTTCGGCCTGGGCTTCGATGGCACCCAGCGTGTAGACGGTTTCGCCTTGCGCGCGCAGGGTGGCGGCGATGGCGTCGGCCTGGGCCGCATCCACCACCAGCACCATGCCGATGCCGCAGTTGAACACGCGCGCCATTTCCTGATCGGCCACGCCGCCCTGGGCCTGCAGCCATTGGAACAGCGCCGGCCACTGCCAGGCATCGCGATGCAGGCGTGCGCACAGGCCGGGCTTCAGGATGCGGGGCACGTTTTCCAGCAGGCCGCCGCCGGTGATGTGCGCCAGCCCCTTGATCCCCGCGCCGTGGGCCGCCAGGGCGGCCAGCACGGACTTGACGTAGATGCGGGTGGGTTCCATGACCACGTCGCCCAGGGGGCGGCCGCCCAGGTCCTGGTCGGGACGCGCGCCGGCATGCTGCAGGATCTTGCGCACCAGGGAATAGCCGTTGGAATGGGCGCCGCTGGAAGCCAGGCCCAGCACCGTATCGCCTGCCCGGATGCCGGCGCCATCGATGATCGCGGACTTCTCGACCGCGCCGACCGCAAAGCCAGCCAGGTCGTATTCGCCGTCCGGATACATGCCGGGCATCTCTGCCGTCTCGCCGCCGATCAGGGCGCAGCCGGCGAGTTCGCAACCGCGCGCAATGCCGCCCACGACGCGGGCCGCCGTATCCACGGACAGCTTGCCGCAGGCGAAGTAATCCAGGAAGTACAGGGGCTCGGCGCCCTGGACCAGGATGTCGTTGACGCTCATGGCGACCAGGTCGATGCCGACCGTGTCGTGCCGCTGCCATTCGAAGGCCAGGCGCAGCTTGGTGCCCACGCCGTCGGTTCCGGAAACCAGGACCGGTTCGCGCAGATGGCGCGGGACTTCGAACAGGGCGCCGAAGCCGCCGATCCCCGCCATGACGCCGGACCGCATGGTGCGGGCGGCCAGGGGCTTGATGCGGTCGACCAGCGCATCGCCGGCATCGATGTCGACCCCGGCATCGCGGTAGGTCATGGAGGGAGGGGTGCCTTGTGTCATGAGAAAAACCGCCGAATGTGCAAGAATTGCAGGTTTGGATATTTGCCTGATTTTACGATGAAGTTCCTTTCAGCATGACGCACGCCCCGAGACAGCCTTCCTCGCAAGCCCAGGCGCAGCAATTATTGCTCGACATCCTGCCGGGCACGATGCCGTCGCTGGACGGTTTCGTGCCCGGTGCGAACCTGGCTGCACTGGAAGCCGTGCGGCTGCTCGGCCCCGGACGCGCCGTGTACCTGTGGGGCGGTGTCGGCTCGGGACGCAGCCACCTGCTTCGCGCCCGGGCGCAGGGCGCGGGCTGCCACTACCTGGACGCGCGTTCCCCGGCACAGCGGCTGCACGCCCTGGCCACCGACGAAGACCAGTCCCTGTCCCTGGTGGCGGTGGACGACGTCGCCGACCTGAACCCGGCCGCCCAGGCCGCGCTGTTCGCCCTGTTCAACCGCTGGCGCACCGCCGCGGGCACGACGGGCGCCTTCGCCCTGCTGACGGCGGGCGACCGCGCACCCTTGACCATGCCGCTGCGCGAAGACCTGCGCACCCGCCTGGGCTGGGACCTGGTCTACCGCCTGGAGCAGCTGTCCGACGAGGACCGTGCCCAGGCCCTGCGCGACCGCGCCCAGCAGCGCGGGCTGCAATTGTCCGACGAAGTGCTGCGCTGGATCCTGACCCGCTGCGACCGCGACATGGGCCGCCTGACGGCGCTGATCGACACCCTGGACCAGTATTCCCTGGCGCGCCATCGCCCCATCACCCTGCCCTTGCTGAAAGACCTGCTGGCCGGTACGCCGGCCGCCCCGAGGAACCCATGACCCCGCCGACCCACCTGGCCCTGTTCGATCTGGATCACACCCTGCTGCCTTTCGACAGCGACTATCAGTGGGCCGAATTCCTGGCGCGCACTGGCCGTGCCGGCGATCCCGAAGCGGCCCGCCGCCGCAACGACGAACTGATGCGCCGCTACAACGAAGGCCAGCTGTCCGCCGAAGAGGCCGCCGACTTCATGCTGGGCCTGCTGCGCCTGGGCCGACCCGAGGAACTCGACCGCTGGCACCTGGACTACATGGCCGAGGTCGTCGAACCCGGCATCCTGCCCGCCGCACGCGAGCTGATCGCCCGGCACCAGGACCAGGGGGGGCTGTGCGCCATCGTCACGGCCACCAACGCCTTCGTCACCACGCCCATCGCCCGGGCGCTGGGCATCGAGCACCTGATCGCCACCATCCCGCAGCGCGACGCCCGGGGCGCCTATACGGGCCGGATCGAAGGCACGCCCAGCTTCAAGGCGGGCAAGGTCCTGCGGGTGCGCCAATGGCTGCAGGAACAGGGCCGCCAGCTGGAAGACTTCGCCGAATCCTGGTTCTACAGCGACTCCATGAACGACCTGCCCCTGCTGGAAGCCGTGACCCATCCGGTGGCCACCAATCCCAGTGCGGCGCTGCGCGAAACTGCCGCCGGCCGGGGCTGGCGCATCCTGGATCTGTTCGGCGGACTCCAGGACGCCAAATCCTGAGCGGGGACAGCGGCGATACAAAGCCTTAAAATACGCGCCATGCTCAAGCAGACCATCAAGAATTTCGTCTCGCGGCTGTTCGCTGCCCAGCCCAGCGGCCCGGTGCGCCTGTCGCGCGACAAACACGGCATCGACCGGCGCCTGGTATCGCGGCATGCCGTCAAAGTCTGCGAAGTCCTGAACCAGCACGGCTTCGACGCCTATATCGTGGGCGGCGCGGTGCGCGACCTGATCGTCGGCCTGGAACCCAAGGACTTCGACGTCGCCACCAACGCCACGCCCAACCAGGTCCGGCCGCTGTTCCGCCGGGCCCGCATCATCGGCCGGCGCTTCCAGCTGGTGCACGTGGTGTTCGGCCAGGAAATCATCGAAACGTCCACCTTCCGCGCGCCGTCCTCCGGCAACCAGGAAACCGACGAGCACGGCCGCATCCTGCGCGACAACGAATTCGGCACGCACGAAGAAGACGCCGCACGGCGGGATTTCACCATCAATGCGCTGTACTACGACCCCCTGAAGGAAGAAGTCATCGACTTCCACCAGGGCGTGGCGGACCTCAAGAACCGCGTGGTGCGCATGATCGGGGATCCGGAAACGCGCTATCGCGAAGATCCGGTGCGCATGCTGCGCGCGCTGCGGTTCCAGGCCAAGCTGGGGGCGCGCATCGACCCGGCCACCGAGGCGCCGATCAGCCGGCTGGCGCCGCTCATCGAGCATGTGCCGGCCTCGCGCCTGTTCGACGAAACGCTGAAGCTGCTCACCTGCGGCCACGCCATGGATTGCCTGCGCGAGCTGCGCCGCTCGGGCCTGATGAAAAGCCTGATCCCGCTGATCGACCGGATCTTCGAAGAAGAAGGCGGCGAGGCCTTCGTGGAAATCGCCCTGTCGCGCACCGACGCGCGGGTACGCGCGGGCAAGCCCGTCAGCCCCAGTTTCCTGTTTGCCGCCCTGCTGTGGCGGCTGGTGCAGAAGCGCTGGGCCGCCCTGGTCGCCCAGGGCACTCAACGCAACGAGGCCCTGATCCGCGCCGCCGATTCGGTGATCGAAGAGCAGATGGACAAGCTTGCCATCCAGCGCCGCCACCAGGCGGACATGCGGGAAATCTGGCTGATGCAGGCGCGCTTCGAGCGCGCCACCGTACGTTCGATCTGGCGCATGATGGAACAGCCGCGCTTCCGCGCCGCCGTGGATTTCCTGCAGCTGCGCGCCGAGGCCCGCGAAGTCGACAGCGTCCTGGCCCAATGGTGGATGGACCTGTCCGACAGCAACGACGAGCGCCGTTCGCAAATGATCGACGCCTGGCAGGCCGGCCACGCCAGCGCCCGCCGCACCGGCTCGGGTACGACCCGCAAGCGCCGGCGCCGGCGCAGCGCATCCCACGGCGCGGATGGCCGATCCGCGGACGGTGCTTCGCCGGCCCCTGCGGTGCCGGACGGGGTCTGACCGCCCTGCCGATCAGGCGCGCACCGCCCAGCCTGGCGCGCCGGCCATCATGAGCCCGTCTTCGCCACCCACCGATACTATCTTCGTCCAGGCCTACGTCGGCCTGGGCGCCAACCTGGGCAATGCCGCCGCCACCGTGCGCCAGGCAGCGGCCGAGCTGGGCCGCGTGCCCGGCATATCCAGCCTGCGGCTTTCTCCCCTGTACGGCACCGCGCCGGTGGATTCCTCCGGCCCCGACTACGTCAATGCCGTGGCCGGCCTGCACACCACTCTGGCCCCGCTGGACCTGCTGGCCGCACTGCAGGCCATCGAGCAACGCCACGGCCGTGAACGCCCCTATCGCAACGCTCCACGCACCCTGGACCTGGACCTGCTGCTGTACGGCAGCCAGCGCATCGGGCTGCCCAGCCTGACAGTCCCCCACCCTCGCATGCACGAACGCGCCTTCGTCCTGCGGCCCCTGGCGGACCTGGCGCCCGGCCTGACGCTGGCGCAGGGCAGCCTGCCGGAACTGCTGGCCCGCTGCGCCGGCCAGCCCATCCGCCACCTGGACTGATCCGGCCGGACGTGCATGCCCGGGCCGGATGCCGTCATCAGGCGCTGGCGAACTGGGCCATCGCCGCCCGCATGTCTTCCGGACTCACATCCCTGACGTGCGTCGCGATCGACCAGCGATGGCCGTAGGGGTCCTGGACCACGCCATAGCGATCGCCCCAGAACATATCGGCCGGCGCCATGACGGACGTGGCGCCCGCACGCACCGCGCGTTCGAAAGCGGCATCCGCATCGGGCACATACAGGTGCAGGGTCACGGGCGTGCCGCCCAGCGTGACCGGGCTGCCGGACTGGCAGACAGGCGATTCTTCCATCAGCATCACGGCGGAATTGCCGATCCACAGGCAGCCGTGCATCAGCTTGCCATCCGGGCCATCCAGCCGGACGGCTCCGGACGCGCCAAAAGCCCGCTGGTAGAAATCGAGCGCGCTGGTCGCGTCGCGGCAAACCAGGTGCGGCGTCACCGAGTGCATGTCGGACGGTATCGGCGCCGGCCCCGCTTCCGCATCGGGGGACAAGCCCATGAGCGCCTTGCCCGATTTCGGATCGAAGGGAAAGGAGAAGTGCTCATGGACGATGAGCCAGCGGCCGGACTCGCGCCGGAAGCCGGTGGTCATGCGGCTCCAGGCGTTGCCCGCCTCGCCATCGGCGGTGCAGGCCAGCAGCGCATGTGCATAGCCCAGGCCATCGGCAGCCTGGACATCCAGGTCCCTGAGCGTGAAATGCACGCTGTTCGGGCACATCTGCAGGCATTGTTCCCAATGCGCCAGATAGGGATCACGGCCCTGAAAACGCAGCGCCTTGATGGCGTCATAGGCCACCACATCCGCTGCATAGCAGGCAGCGAGCGCGGCCAGGTCGTGCCGGTCCACAGCTGCGATCCAGTCGTCCAGCGTCTGCCGGATACCGGCCTGTGCATCGCCCTGCTTGTCTTCCTGCTTCATGTCTCTCTCCTTATCGGTATCGGCCGCCTGCATGCCCACCGCGGGGATCGCGGCACTCGGCGGCGGCTCGTCCATCCGGCGCACTATATCATTGTTTAATCCTAAAAATTAACTAACAAATTGTTTTTTAGGACTACATGATACAATTGCCAATCATGAGCACCAAAAGAAGTTATGCCGACGGCTGCGCTGCCGCCCACGCACTGGACCTGATCGGCGAACGGTGGGCCCTGCTCATCATCCGCGAGCTGATGCTCGGGCCGAAACGTTTCACCGACCTGAGAGCCGGCCTGGGACGGATCAGCGCCAACGTGCTCACCCAGCGGCTGGCCGAACTGGAAACCGCCGGCATCGTCATCCGCCGCCGGCTGCCGCCGCCGGGCGGCGGCATGGCCTACGATCTCAGCCCCTGGGGCCGGGAACTGGAACCCATCCTCCTGCAGCTCGTCCGCTGGGGCGTGCGCTCGCCCGGCTTCGTGCGCGGCTCCCCCCTGAACGTGGATGCCATGGTGCTGTCGATGCGCGCCCTGTTCGCGCCGGAAGCCGCAGCGGGCCGGGACGCCCGGGTCCTCCTGGTCCTGGACGGGCAGCCTTTTTCCGCCCGCGTGACTTCGGGACGGCTGGACGTGCATCGCCAGGGGACGGACGATCCGGCGGCCCAGGCGGCCCTGGACACATCCCCAACCACCCTGCTGCACCTGGCCTATGGCGCGGCCGACCTGGATGCCGTCGAGGCGGCCGGGCAGGCGCGCATCTCGGGCCTGCGGCCCGCCCTGGAACGTTTCCTGGGCTGCTTTCGCGTGCCGGACGCCGCGGCCTGAGCCGCGGACGGCCGCCGGGGCGCGTGGTTTACACTGCGCCCATGTCAGCACGGAGAATCCCCGCCATGCCCCCTGCCCCCTCCATCCGCCTGGTCGTCGCCTACACCGACAACCGGGTGATCGGGCTCGACGGCGCCATGCCCTGGCGCCTGCCCGCCGACCTGGCGCACTTCAAGCGCAGCACACTGGGACATCCCATCGTCATGGGCCGCAAGACCTGGCTGTCCCTGGGCCGCCCCCTGCCCGGACGCCGCAACCTGGTGCTGAGCCGCGATCCCGGCTTCGACGCGCCAGGCGCGGAATGCCATGCCAGCCTGGAATCCGCCCTGGCCAGCTGCGCGCACGCCGACCTGGTCTGCGTCATCGGCGGCGAACAGGTCTTCCGCCTGGCCCTGCCGCTGGCCGACGAGCTGATCGCCACGGAAATCCACGCCAACCTTGGGGGCGACACCTGGTTCCCGGAACTGCCCGCGGATCAATGGCTCGAGACCGAGCGCCTGCCCCAGCCGCCCGAAAACGGCCTGGCCTACGATTTCGTCACCTACCGGCGCATCCCGGGCACGAAGGCCTCAGGGTAACTGCTCTTGCCCGCCCCGCCGCCGGGGTCGAGAATGAAGGCCTCAGTTCATCACTGCAAGAGGCCTCTTTCCATGCGCGCGCCATCCGATTCCGTCGACCTGTCCAATCTCTGGATGCCGTTCACGGCCAACCGCCAGTTCAAGGCCCACCCCCGGCTGCTGGCAGGCGCCCAGGGCATGTACTACACCACGGCCGACGGCCGCCGCATCCTCGACGGAACGGCTGGCCTGTGGTGCGTGAACGCCGGCCACGCGCGCCCCGAGATCATCGAAGCCATCACGCGCCAGGCCAGCCACCTGGACTACGCGCCCAGCTTCCAGATCGGCCACGAGGATTCCTTCCGCGCCGCATCGCGCATCGCGGCGCTGATGCCCGACGGCCTGGACCGCATCTTCTTCACCAATTCGGGCTCCGAATCCGTCGACACGGCCCTGAAGATCGCCCTGGCCTACCACCGGGCGCGTGGCGAGGGCCAGCGCACCCGCCTGATCGGCCGCGAACGCGGCTATCACGGCGTGGGCTTCGGCGGCATCTCGGTGGGCGGAATCTCGCCCAACCGCAAGACCTTCTCGGGTGTCCTGCTGCCCGGCGTGGACCACCTGCCCCACACCCACGCGCCCGAGCACAATGCCTGGTCGCGCGGCCAGCCCGCATGGGGCGCGCACCTGGCCGACGAGCTGGAACGGATCATCGCCCTGCACGATGCATCGACCATCGCCGCCGTGATCGTCGAACCCCTGGCGGGGTCCACCGGCGTGCTGGTCCCGCCGGTGGGCTACCTGGAACGCCTGCGCGAGATCACGGCCCGCCACGGCATCCTGCTGATCTTCGACGAGGTCATCACGGCCTTCGGCCGGCTGGGCGCGGCCACGGCCAGCGGCCGTTTCGGCGTCACCCCCGACATGATCACCATGGCCAAGGGCATCAGCAACGCCGCCATTCCAGCCGGCGCCGTCGCGGTGCTGCGCGGCATCCACGACGCAATCCTGGATGCCAGCGGCAGCGGCATCGAGTTCTTCCACGGCTACACGTATTCCGCGCACCCCATGGCGACGGCGGCCATCCTGGCGGCCCAGGACATCTACGAACGCGAGGGACTCTTCCAGCGCGCCGAGGCGCTGTCCGCGCCATTCGAGGAAGCCGCCCATGCACTGCGGGGCCGGCGCCACGTCATCGACGTACGCAACCTGGGCCTGGTGGCCGGTGTGGAACTGGCGCCGCGCGAGGGCGCCCCGGGCGCCCGGGCGGCAGAAGTCTTTGCCCGCTGCTTCGACCGCGGCGTGCTGGTGCGCTACACGGGCGACACCCTGGCGTTCTCGCCGCCGCTCGTCATCGACGAATCCCAGATCGCCGAGCTGTTCGGCACCGTGGCCGAAGTCCTGGACGAGATCGACTAGGATTTCCGGGCGCGTGCCCGGATCGCCGTCACCGGCTCGCCCGCGATGCCCCAGTTGTCGGTGTCGACTTCCTCGATCACCACGAAGGTGGTCTGGGGATTCTTGCCCAGCACGTCCACCAGTAATTGGGTGGCGCCCTCGATCAGGCGGGCCTTCTGTTCGGTGGTGGCGCCTTCGCGAGTGATCTTGATGTTGACGTAGGGCATGTAGCAATCTCCGTGGTGGTTCGGCAAAGGATGCGGACGGGCAACGCACAAACCGCGCCACGCTCGGACCGCAATGAAGTCGAATGACAGGTTAGCGCTTTTCGGCACGCCCCGGCGCCAGGCAAAAAAAGCCCCCACGCTGCGCCTTCGGCTTGCTGCCCCCCAAGGGGGCGCTTTTTGCCTTGGGGCGGCCCGGCGGCAAAAAAAACCCGGCGGTCCGTGCAACTCGGAACTCGCCGGGGGGGCATGGGGCCGGCCCGGTCTCCATGGAGGCCGGGCCGGGAACGACGGTCAGGCCGTCACGGGCTCGGCGGCATAGGATTCCACCGGCGGGCAGGCGCAGCTGAGGTTGCGGTCTCCCCAGGCATTGTCCACCCGGGCGACCGGCGGCCAGTACTTGCGCGCCGCCATGCCGGGCAGCGGGAAGGCAGCCTGTTCGCGGGTGTACGGGTGCGTCCATTCCTGAACCAGCAACATGGCCGCCGTGTGCGGGGCGTTGACCAGCAGATTGTCATCGGCCGGCTGCTCGCCGCGTTCGACGGCGGCGATTTCCTGGCGAATGGCGATCATCGCGTCCACGAAACGGTCCAGCTCGTCCAGGCCTTCGGACTCGGTCGGCTCGACCATCAGCGTGCCGGCCACCGGGAAGCTCATGGTGGGGGCATGGAAGCCGTAGTCCATCAGCCGCTTGGCGATGTCCTCGGCCCCGATGCCGCTGGCGTCCTTGATGGGGCGGATGTCCAGGATGCACTCGTGCGCCACGCGGCCGTTGGCGCCGGCATACAGGATCGGGTAGTGCGGCGCCAGGCGCGCGGCCAGGTAGTTGGCATTGAGGATGGCAACCTGGGTGGCGCGGCGCAGGCCTTCGGCGCCCATCATCATGATGTACAGGGTCGAGATCGGCAGGATGCTGGCCGAACCAAAGGGTGCGGCCGACACCGGGCCGGACTGGCCCGCCGGCAGGCGGCCGTCCTCGCCCACCGCGCCAGGCAGGTACGGAGCCAGGTGCGCGCGCACCGCCACCGGGCCGACGCCCGGGCCGCCGCCGCCATGCGGAATGCAGAAGGTCTTGTGCAGGTTCAGGTGCGACACGTCGGAACCGAAACGGCCGGGCTGGGCAACGCCCACCATGGCGTTCATGTTGGCGCCGTCCAGGTAGACCTGGCCGCCGGCTTCGTGGATCAGGTCGCAGATCTCGGTGACCGTGGTCTCGAACACACCGTGCGTGGACGGATAGGTGATCATCAGCGCGGCCAGCCGGTCGCCCACCTGGGCGATCTTCGCCCGCAGATCATTCATGTCGATGTTGCCGTTGGCATCCGAGGCCACCACCACCACATCCATGCCCGCCAGATGGGCCGAGGCCGGATTGGTGCCGTGCGCCGACGCCGGGATCAGGCAGACGTTGCGCTGGTGCTCGCCGTTGGCCTGGTGATAGCCGCGGATCGCCAGCAGGCCGGCATATTCGCCCTGGGCACCGGAATTCGGCTGCAGGCTGACGCGGTCGTAGCCGGTGATCTCGCACAGCGCCGCGCACAGGCGCTCGATCATTTCCTGGTAGCCCTGTGCCTGTCCGGCGGGAGCGAACGGATGCATGTGGCTGAATTCGGGCCAGGTCACCGGGATCATTTCCGCCGTGGCGTTGAGCTTCATGGTGCAGGAGCCCAACGGAATCATGGTGCGGTCCAGGGCCAGGTCCTTGTCGGCCAGGGCGCGCAGGTAGCGCAGCATGTCGGTCTCGGACTTGACGCGCGAGAAAGCCGGATGCGCCAGGATGGCGCCCTGGCGGCGCAGGGCCGCCGGGATGCCGTCGGATTCGGACGAGAAGTCGGATTCGGACGAGAAATCGGGGGCGACACGCGCCACGCCCATGCCGGCCGCCAGCACGCCGACCAGGGTATCGATGTCCTGGGCGCCGACGGTTTCGTCCAGCGACAGGGCGACGTGGGTGTCGTCCACGCGGCGCAGGTTCATGCCGCCGTCCACCGCCGCATCCAGCACCGCCTGGGTCCGGTTGCCGGTTTCCAGGTGCAGCGTGTCGAAGTAGGTGTCGTTGCAGACCTTCAGGCCCATGGCGCGCAGGGCGCCGGCCAGCCGGCCGGTGTGTGCGGCCACGCGCCGGGCGATGCGGACGATGCCTTCGGGACCATGCCATACGGCGTACATGGCGGCCATCACGGCCAGCAGCACCTGCGCGGTGCAGATGTTGGACGTGGCCTTTTCGCGGCGGATGTGCTGCTCACGAGTCTGCAGCGCAAGGCGCAGGGCCGGTTCGCCGCGGGCATCCTGGGATACGCCCACCAGGCGGCCGGGCAGGTTGCGCTTGTAGGCGTCCTTGCAGGCCATGAAACCGGCGTGCGGACCGCCGTAGCCCATGGGCACGCCGAAGCGCTGGGCCGAGCCCACCGCGATGTCGGCCCCCCATTGGCCGGGTGGCGCCAGCAGCGCCAGGGCCAGCAGGTCGGTGGCCACGGCGACAACGGCGCCGGCGGCGTGTGCCTGCTCGGCCAGGGCGCGGTAATCGGCCACGCCACCCAGGCTGTGCGGATACTGCAGCAGCACGCCGTAGCAGTCGGGCAGGCCATCGGCCTCGTCGCCCACCACCAGTTCGATACCCAGGCCGGAAGCGCGCGTGCGCAGGACTTCCAGGGTCTGGGGATGGACATGGACGGACACGAAGAAGCGGTCGGACTTGGCGCGCGAGACGCGGCGCGCCAGGGTCATGGCTTCGGCCGCGGCCGTGGCTTCGTCGAGCAGCGACGAATTGGCGATGTCCAGGCCCGTCAGGTCGGCGATCATCGTCTGGTAGATCAGCAGGGCTTCGAGGCGGCCCTGGGAGATCTCCGGCTGGTATGGCGTGTACGCGGTGTACCAGGCGGGGTTCTCCAGGATGTTGCGCAGGATCACGTGCGGCACGTAGGTGCCGTAGTAGCCCTGGCCGATGTAGCTGCGCAGGACCTGGTTGCGTCCGGCGATGGCCTTCAGGTCCGCCAGCGCTTCCACTTCGCTCAGGGGACCGGGCAGGTCCAGGTACGGTGCGTCGGACAGGATGTTTTCCGGCACGACCTCTTGGATCAGGGCGTCCAGGCTGGTGGCGCCGATGGCCGCCAGCATGGCGCGCTGGTCGGCTTCGGACGGCCCGATGTGGCGGGCGATGAATTCGGAATGCGTGGCGGAGTCGCGCAGCATGGGAGGGTCTCCGGGGTAGAACCGAGTGAATCAGGAGGTTGCGGGCGCGGCTGCGATCAGGCCTGGGCCTCGTAGGCGGCGGCGTCCATCAGGCCGTCGACGTCGGCGGCGTTGTCGGGCTTGATCTTGAAGATCCACTGCTCGTAGGCGGCTTCGTTGATCAGGGCGGGCTGGTCGTTCAGGGCCTCGTTGAAGGCGACGATCTCGCCGGCCACCGGCGCGTAGATGTCCGAGGCGGCCTTGACGGATTCGACCACCGCGGCGGTGTCGCCGGCGGCCAGGTGCGCGCCGACCTGGACGTCGCCGACGAAGACCAGGTCACCGAGCTGGTCCTGTGCGTCGTCGGTGATGCCGACCAGGAAGCAGTCGCCGTCGGCCTTGACCCATTCGTGGGTGGCCGTGTACTTGCGGTCGTTGGGAATGGACATGATGGTACCCCGTTGTCAGTGATGGAGGATGGAAAAAGGTAAAGAATGCGGGCGCGGTCAGACCAGGGCCTTGCCGTTGCGCACGAACGGCGGACGCACGATCTCGGCGGGCAGCCACTTGCCGCGGATCTCGACTTCGGCGCGGTCGCCCGGCGCCGAGCCGGCCGGCACGCGGGCCAGGCCGATGGAAAAGCCCAGCGTGGGCGCCATGGAACCGCTGGTGAGTTCGCCTTCGCCCTGGGCGATGCGGACTTTCATGTGGCCGCGCATGATGCCGCGGTCGAGCAGCTTCAGGCCGACCAGCTCGCGGGCCTTCGAGGCGGATTCCAGGGCGGCGCGGCCGATGAAGTCGCGGGATTCGTCCTTGAAGGAAACGGTCCATCCCAGGCCGGATTCCAGGGGATGGACCGTCTCGTCCATGTCCTGGCCGTAGAGATTCATGCCGGCTTCCAGGCGCAGCGTATCGCGCGCCCCCAGGCCGCACGGGCGCACGCCGGCCTGGGCCAGGGCATCCCAGAATGCCTTGACCGCGGTGGCGGACAGGACGATCTCGAAACCGTCTTCCCCGGTGTAGCCGGTGCGCGCCACCAGCGTGTTTTCGTCGATGAGGGTGCCGGTGAAGGGCTTCAGGTCCTGGGTGGCGGGTTTCCAGTCGGGATGCACGGCCCAGACGGCCTCGCGCGCATCGGGGCCCTGCACGGCCACCATGGCCAGGTCGCGCCGGGGCGCAACGGCCACGCCGAAATCGGCGGCCTGCTCGCGCATCCAGGCGACGTCCTTGTCCGCCGTGCCGGCGTTGACGACCACGCGCCAGCGGTCCGGGGCGAAGAAATAGACGATCAGGTCGTCGATCACTCCGCCGTCGGGACGCAGCATGCAGGAATACAGGGCCTTGCCCGGCTGGCCGGCGATGCGGGCCACGTCGTTGGCCAGCAGGTGGCGCAGGTAGTCCGGGGCGCGTTCGCCGGTGACGTCGACGTTGAGCATGTGGGACACGTCGAACATGCCGGCGGCGCGGCGTACCGCATGGTGTTCTTCGAGCTGCGAACCGTAGGCCAGGGGCATGTCCCAGCCTCCGAAATCGACGATCTTGGCACCCAGGGCGACGTGGGTTTCGTACAGGGGGGTTTGCGCGGGCATGGAAACTCCGGACGAGGAAAAGGGGCGGCATGGGATGCCGGCAGCGCCCTTCTGTCCTTTTGCCTGAGAGTTGCCCCGCACTGCAGGGGTTTCACCTTCGGCGCCCGCACCCGGAACGGGGGGCGGGTCTCTCCAGAATGCTGCGATGCAACGACGGCATCATGCGGATGGTACGGGGTGCCTGAGCGATTCTGGGCGAATTGCGCCTTCGGCGGCCGCCCGATGCGCGGGGCGGCGCTCTCCCACCCGCATCGGGTGACAGCAAGGGTGAAGCATACTCTGAAACGGGGGGGTTCAACAATCACCCCCGGGCGCTCAGATGTACCCCTGTTTCCGCCAGCGGGCGAGCGTGTCCGCATCGACGCCCAAGCGCCCCAGCACCGCGTCGGTATGCTCGCCCAGGGCGGGCGCCCGCGAGCGGATGCCGCCCGGGGTGGCCGACAGTTTCGGCACGATCCCCGGCACCTGGCACGGCGTGCCGTCGGGCAGCGGCTGATCCAGGATCATGTCGCGGGCCCGGTAGTGCGGATCGGCGGCGATGTCGGCGATGTCGTAGATGCGGCCGGCCGGGATGCGCGCCGCGTTCAGGATTTCCAGGACCTCGTCCTGGGTGCGCGACGCCGCCCAGTCCCCGATGGCGCCATCGATGCGGTCCACCTGCGCCACGCGGCCGGCATTGTGGGCCAGGTCGGGATCGCTGCCGAGATCCTCGCGGCCGATGGCCTGCATCAGGCGGCGGAAGATGCTGTCGCCGTTGCCGGCGATCAGCACATAGCCGTCGCGGCAGGCATAGGCGTTGCTGGGCGCGATGCCGGGCAGGCTGCTGCCGGCCGGCTGGCGGACCTCGCCGAACACCGCATATTCGGGCAGCAGGCTTTCCATCATGTTGAAGACCGATTCGTACAGCGCCACGTCGACCATCTGGCCCACGCCGTCGCGGTCGCGCGCGCGCAGCGCCAGCAGCACGCCGATGACGCCGTGCAGGGCCGACAGGGAATCGCCGATGGACACGCCCACGCGCACCGGGGTGCGGCCTGGCTCGCCGCTGAGATGCCGCAGGCCGCCCATGGCCTCGGCAACCACGCCGAAACCGGGCCGGTCGCGGTAGGGGCCGGTCTGACCATAGCCCGAAACGCGCAGCATGACCAGACGCGGATTGACCGCCCGCAAGTGGTCCCAGCCCAGCCCCCAGGATTCCAGCGTGCCCGGCTTGAAGTTTTCGACCACTACGTCGCATTCGGCCACCAGGCGGCGCACGACGGCCTGGATCTCCGGCTGGCGCAGGTCCATGGTCACGGACTGCTTGTTGCGCGACTGCACCTGCCACCAGACCGAGGTGCCGTCGTGCAGCAGCCGCCAGTTGCGCAGCGGGTCGCCCTGGCCCGGAGGCTCGATCTTGATGACCCCGGCGCCGAATTCGCCCAGGATCTTCGCGGCAAACGGCCCGGCGATGAGCTGGCCCATTTCCAGCACCCGGATACCGTCCAGGGGTTTGAGCATGTCCATTCTCCGATGACGATCGATGCATACCCGAGCGATTCTATCGCCCCTGGCCGCCGCCATCGTCCCCAGCCCGCTCCGCGGCTTCAGCCAGCAACCAGCGCCCGGCCGCAGGCCACGCCCGAAGACCAGGCCCACTGGAAGTTGTAGCCACCCAGCCAGCCGGTGACGTCCACCGCTTCGCCCACCACGTGCAGGCCCGGGCAGCGGCGCGATTCCATGCTGCGCTGGTCGAGTTCCGCCGTGTCCACGCCACCGCTCATGACCTCGGCCTTCTTGTAGCCCGCGGTGCCCGTGGGCCACAGCGTCCAGCCGTGGATGCGCTCGGCCAGGGCGCGCAGGCGGCGATCGGGCGCATCGGCCAGGCGCAGCCCGCCCAGGCCCGCCAGGTCGCCGCCGCCGGTCTCGCCCGCCGTACCCAGCCAGGCCTCGGCCAGACGCCGCGGCCAGGACTGGGCCAGCGCGGCGGCCACGGTCTGGCGGCTGCCGGACTTGGCGGCCACCAGGGCGGAGCCCATGTCCCGGCCGGGCGCCAGGTCGATGCGGATCGGATCGCCCGGGCGCCAATGGCTGGAGATCTGCAGGATGCCCGGCCCCGACAGGCCACGGTGGGTGAACAGCAGATCTTCCAGGAATTCGGCACACGCCGGCCGGCGGGCCCGCTGCCCGCCGCCTTCTGCCGCCGGAGCCTGATGCGACAGGCGGACTTCCAGGGAAACGCCCGCCAGGGCGGCATAGGGCCGCCACAGGTCCGCGTCGAACGTCAGCGGCACCAGCGCCGGCCGCGGTTCCACGATGCGCAGGCCGAACTGGCGCGCGATCCGCAGGCTGAAATCGGTGGCGCCCAATTGCGGGATCGCCATGCCGCCGGTCGCCAGCACCAGGCGCGCGGCCCGGATCGGGCCGGCATCGGTGTCGAGCCGGAAACCGTCCGCGTCCCGGCCGACGTCCCGGACGGTGCACGGCATGCGCCAATGCACCCCGCCCGCTTCGCATTCGCGGCGCAGGACCCGGATGACGGATTCGCTGGAATCGTCGCAGAACAGCTGGCCGCGGTGCTTCTCGTGCCAGGACACACGGTGCGTGCGCAACAGGTCCAGGAAATCGCCAGGCCCGTAGGCCCGCAGGGCGGAGCGGCAAAAATCGGGATTGCGCGACAGGAACTGCGTGGGGCTGGCGCCCAGGTTGGTGAAATTGCAGCGCCCGCCTCCGGAGATGCGGATTTTCTCGGCGAGGCGTTCCGCATGGTCGACCAGCACCACCCGCAGGCCGCGCTGCGCCGCCACCGCCGCCGTCATCATGCCGGCGGCGCCGGCGCCCACGACCGCGGCATCGAAACGTTCGCCCACGAAGATCAGGCGCCTTCGCGGATGCAGTCCACGTAGTAGTGCCGCCGGCCCTGCTCGTCGGTCTCGTACGCCAGCCCGTGCACGTCGGTCTCGAAACCGGGGAACTGCTGGTTGAATTCCTGGGTGAATTTCAGGTAATCGACGATGTCGCGGTTGAAGCGCTCGCCCGGAATCAGCAGCGGGATGCCCGGCGGATAGGGGGTCAGCAGCACCCCGGTGACGCGGCCCTCGAGCCGGTCGACCGGCACGCGCTCGACCTCGCGGTGGGCCATGTGCGCGTAGGCGTCGGCCGGGCGCATGGCCGGCACCATGTCGCTCAGATACACCCGTGTGGTCAGGCGCGCGAAATCGTAGTGGCGGTAGGCCTCGTGGATCTTCTGGCACAGATCGCGCAGCCCCATGCGCTCGTAGCGCTTGTGGGCGCCGCTGAATTCGGGCAGCACGCGCCACAGCGGCTGGTTGCGGTCGTAATCGTCCTTGAACTGCTGCAGGGCGGTCAGCAGGGTGTTCCAGCGCCCCTTGGTGATGCCGATGGTGAACAGGATGAAGAAGGAATACAGGCCGGTCTTTTCCACCACCACGCCGTGCTCGACCAGGTAGCGCGAGACCAGCGCCGCCGGAATGCCGGAATCGGCAAAAGTGCCCGAAATATCGAGCCCCGGCGTCACCACCGTGGCCTTGATCGGGTCGAGCATGTTGAAGCCTTCGGCCAGGTCGCCGAAACCGTGCCATTCGTCGCCCGAGCCCAGGACCCAGTCCTCGCGGTTGCCGATGCCTTCGGCCACCAGGCGGTTGGGGCCCCAGACCTTGAACCACCAGTCGTTCTTGCCGAACTCGGACTCGACCTTGCGCATGGCGCGGCGGAAATCCAGGGCCTCGCGGATGGATTCCTCGACCAGGGCTGTGCCCCCGGGGGGTTCCATCATGGCCGCCGCCACGTCGCAGGACGCAATGATGGCGTACTGCGGCGAGGTCGAGGTGTGCATCAGGAACGCCTCGTTGAAGATGTTGCGGTCGAGCTGGCGCGACTCGCAGTCCTGCACCACGATCTGGGAAGCCTGCGACAGGCCCGCCAGCAGCTTGTGCGTGGAGTGCGTGGCGTAGATCATCGTGTCCTTGCTGCGCGGCCGGTTGGGGCCGATGGCGTGCATGTCCTCGTAGAACTCGTGGAAGGCCGCGTGCGGCAGCCAGGCCTCGTCGAAGTGCAGGGTGTCGATTTCCGAGCCGAGCTTTTCCTTGATCATCTCGACGTTGTAGATCACGCCGTCGTAGGTGCTCTGCGTCAGCGTCAGGATGCGCGGGCGCTTGTTGGCCGCCTCGCGCGCGAAGGGGTTGGCCTCGATCTTCCTGCGGATGTTTTCCGGGTCGAATTCTTCCAGCGGAATCGGGCCGATGATGCCCAGGTGGTTGCGCGTGGGGCGCAGGAACACCGGGATGGCGCCGGTCATGGTGATGGCGTGCAGGATCGACTTGTGGCAGTTGCGGTCCACCACCACCACGTCGCCCGCGGCCACGTTGGCGTGCCAGACGATCTTGTTGGACGTGGACGTGCCGTTGGTGACGAAGAAGCAGTGGTCGGCATGGAAGATGCGCGCCGCGTTGCGCTCGGACTCGGCCACCGGGCCGGTGTGGTCCAGCAGCTGGCCCAGTTCGTCGACCGCGTTGCAGACGTCGGCGCGCAGCATGTTCTCGCCGAAGAACTGGTGGAACATCTGGCCCACGGGGCTCTTCAGGAAGGCCACCCCGCCCGAGTGCCCGGGGCAATGCCAGGAATAGGAGCCGTCGGAGGCATATTCCAGCAGTTCGCGGAAGAACGGCGGCGGCAGGCTGTCCAGATAGGCTCGGGCCTCGCGGATGATGTGGCGCGCGACGAATTCCGGCGTGTCCTCGAACATGTGGATGAAGCCGTGCAGTTCGCGCAGGATATCGTTGGGGATGTGCTGCGAGGTGCGCGTCTCGCCGTACAGGTAGATGGGGATGTCTTCGTTGCGAAAGCGCAGTTCGCCGATGAAGGCGCGCAGGTTCTTGATCGCGTTGGCGACGTCTTCGGGGGAATCCTCGTCGAATTCCTCGTCGTCGATCGACAGGATGAAGGCGCTGGCGCGGCTCTGCTGCTGCGCAAAGGAGCTCAGGTCGCCGTAGCTGGTGACCCCCAGGACCTCGACGCCCTCGGCCTCGATGGCGGCCGCCAGGGCGCGGATGCCGAAGCCCGAGGCATTCTCGGAGCGATAGTCTTCGTCGATGATGACGATGGGGAAACGAAATTTCATGGCATTCACCGTGTCGGGCCAAAAAACCCCGGCCCCGGGCTGATGCCCGGAGCCGGCTGCTGGTGCGCTGCTCGCGTCGTCCGTCTATTCAAGAATCCGCCGGGGCGCACGCTAGGTGCGGGGCAGCGTGACCCCCTGCTGGCCCTGATACTTGCCCCCCCGGTCGGCGTAGGAGGTCTCGCAGACCTCGTCGCTTTCGAAGAACAGCATCTGGGCGCAGCCCTCGCCCGCGTAGATCTTTGCCGGCAGGGGGGTGGTGTTGGAAAATTCCAGCGTCACGTGGCCTTCCCATTCGGGCTCCAGCGGCGTGACGTTGACGATGATGCCGCAACGGGCATAGGTGCTTTTCCCCAGGCACACGGTCAGCACGGAGCGCGGGACGCGGAAGTATTCGACCGTGCGGGCCAGGGCGAAGGAATTGGGCGGAATGATGCAGACGTCGCCCACGAAATCCACGAAGGACTTCTCATCGAAGGCCTTGGGGTCGACGATGGTGGAGTTGATGTTCGTGAAGATCTTGAATTCGTTGGCGCAGCGCACGTCGTAGCCATAGCTGCTGGTGCCGTAGCTGACGATCCGCTGGCCGTCGACCGAGCGCACCTGGCCGGGCTCGAAGGGTTCGATCATGCCGGCCTGCGCGGCGCGCCGGATCCAGCGGTCGTTTTTGATGCTCATGGGCGCCCTCTGTTCAAAGTTGCGGTATTTTAAGGCACATCACCAGCACGCGGCGCACCCGGCCCGCGATCAGTCCATCGAGAACCAGCGATAGACCAGCGCCAGGCCGCTGACAGTGCCCGTGGTGACCTCGGCCCGCAGGTTGCGCATCAGGCGGTAGCTGAGCCGCGCCACGGTGCCGGTCTGCGCCAGGGCCTGCTCCAGGCTGAGCCGCAGATCATCGGTCAGGGCCTTGCCGGCCAGCACGAAACGCTGCTCGATGGGGCTGGCGCCCGCATCCAGGCCGCTCACCACGCTTTCGACGGGCAGGATGCTGCCGGTGCTGCCCAGTTCGCCCGAACGCATGCTCAGTTCGTCCAGCCCGAAGCGCTTGTAGAACGGCTCGCCGCCCGACAGGAAGGAACTGCCCACCGAGAACAGCAGCGACATGTCCGCGCCGCCCTGGTCGGGCCCATGCCCCAGCAGCAGCCAGGACAGCTTTTCGGTCTCGCTGACCTCGGGGCGCGACATCAGGTCGATGCGCGGGCGCCGCGCGGTGCCGGCCACCCGGACCCCGGCCTGCACCGCCACATCGGTGCGCAAGGCCTGGATGTCGAGCACCGGATTGGCCACGTCCCCCTGGAAGGTGATGGTGCCGCGCCGCAGCTGCAGGTGCTGGCCGTAGGCATCGATCGAGCCGCCGCGGGTGCGCAATTGGCCCAGTGCCGTGAGTTTGCCGTCCTGCAGGCGCAGATCCATGCTGCCGACCAGGCCCGAGTTCACGCCGAAGCCGGTCAGGTAGAAGCGCGGCCCCAGGTCGATCGTCAGGTTGGCCGCCAGGTCCAGGGGCGGCGACGATCCCGGGCACGGACCCGCGGCCTGCGCCGGCGCATCCGGGCAGGCCAGGGATTCCATGGTCTGCCCCGGGGCGAGGACCACCACGTCGCCGTCCAGCGCCGGAATGGCGTTGAGCATGTCCAGGTCGAACCATCCGGCGTCCGCCGTGATCTTGCCGCCGATGCGGATTTCCGGCAGGGTCATCCGGACCTGGATGTCGCCGCTGACCATGGCGTAGCGATCCGAGCGCTGCAGGATCGGGTAGCGCCGGAAGGCGATGTCCGCCTGGCCATCGCCCGCCGCCAGGTCCCAGGCGCCCGACACGTCCAGGCCGCCGCCCTGGGCATCCGGATTTTCCGCGATCCAGGTGGCGGTGCGCCATTCCTTGGGCACGACCCGGCGCACCGCCGGAAAGCGCAGGTGGTCCAGCAGCAACCGGGTACCGTCGAAATGCGCCTGCAGCGTGCCGTCCAGCAGCCGCACGCCCTGGTCGGCGATCAGCACACGCAGGCCGTCGCCGCGCAGCGGCCCGGACAATGTCCAGTGCCCATCCGGGCGGCTGCGGCCCTGGATGTCGGCATGCAGCGTGCCGCCGACTTCCATTTGCCCGCCCAGCAGCAGGTTCACCCAGGCCAGGTCTTCGGACTGCGCCTCGAAGCGCAGGTGGCGCTCGTCCTGCGGCCGCAGGGCCAGGCCGCCCCCCGGTGTCGCATGGACCGGCGTATCGGCCCGCAGGCGCACGCTGCCCATCTCGCGGGTGCGGATCCGAAGATCGGCGTCGGCGCGGCTCAGCCCTGCGCCGGTGCGACGGATGGCGACGTCCAGGCGTGCGTCCTCCAGCCCCAGCTCGATGGGCACGTCGCCGGGCACGATCAGGTCCCCGCCCTGGCGGGCCAGGTGGATGTCGCCGCTCAGGGCGCCATCGAACGCCAGATTCCAGTCCAGGCTCGCATCCAGCCGGCTGTGCCGGGCCTGCTCGGACAAGTGGGTGCGCACGCCGCCCTGCCGCGCGCCGGCACGGCCCAGCCAGGCCTGCAGCCGGGCTATGCGCTCCGGAGTGATGGTCAGGGGATCGATGCGGCCGCGCGTTTCCCAGCGGCCCGGCCCACCGGCCGACGCCTGATGGCGCAGGTGCAGCAAGGTTTCGCCGTCCAGTGCGAGCCCGATGTCCGCCTGCCCGACCTGCCAGCCGCCCGCATCGTCGAACGCCAGGGGCACGGCTGCCTGGCTGTCGAGGACCAGGCCGGCGTGCTCGGCCCGCAAGGCGGTCAACCGGCCGCGCCAGCCCTGTGCCTGCGTCCAGCCGCCCCCGAAGGCCAGATCCAGGCTCGCGGGCGCCTGCCCGGGAACACCGTCGCGGGCATCCGGCGGCGCATAGCGTGCCTGCAGCCTGCCCTGGTGGTCGGCCAGCGGGCCGGAAACGGCAAAATCCAGTTCCGCCCCGCCCGGCAGGCCGGGCCACAGCGCCGCCAGGGCCGGCAATCGGGCCTGCAGCGTCAGGCGGCTGGCGGCCACGGACGCATCCCCGCCGGCACGGATTCGATCCGGGCCCAGGGCCAGGTCCACGTCCAATCCCGCCACCCGCAGGCCCATGAAGTCCGCCGGCCCCGCCGCGCGCGCATCGAACAGCGGTCCGGCCACCCGCGACAGGCGGTCCAGCCTGATCTTCCCCGACAGGGGGTGGCCGTTCCAGCGATTGGGCCCGTCGAATGCCATGTCCAGGCCCAGATCCTGCAGCCGTTGCTCTGCGTCCAGGCGCGCCCGCAGCTCGCCCTTCAGGTTGAGCAAGGTCGGCCCCAGGCCCGGCGGCAGCCAGGGATCGGGGCTCAGCTGGCGCACGGTCCATTGGGCAAGGATCGGCCGCAGGCCGCCCGCTTCCTGCGCCTGCGGACGCACGTCGAGCGTGACGCGGGTATCGCCCGGCAGCCGCAGGTCCGCCTGCGCCGCGCCCAGCGGAAAGGATTGGCCGGGCAGGATTTCGGCCCGGGCCTGCAATTCCATGCCCGCGCCCCGTCCGGAGGCCTGCAGGTTCAGGGCCTGCAGGGTGCCGGCCAGGCGCAGGTCGATCTCGACCCGGCAATCGTCTCCGGCTCCAGACGGTTCGCTGCCGTTCGCATCGTCGCCGGGCGCCAGCAGCCGCCTCAGGCAGACCGGCGACTGCGGGCCGTGATCCTGGGCCGAGCCGTGCAGGTTGAGCTCGAAGGGCCAGGGCGCCGCCAGCCCGCGCAGGGCAAGGCTGCCCTGCAACCGCAGCAGCGTGTCGCCGTGCGCCGCCTGCAGCTGGTCCAGCATCACGGTCGCCGTATGGGCATCCAGGGTCAGGGCGGTCGACACCGACAGCAGATCGACGGGCAGCGGCTCTCCGTTCACGCGCAGGCCCAGCCCCCCCAGCGCCAGCCGGTCGACCCGCAGGCCCAGGGGCAGTGCCGGCATCGTGAAGGGTTCATCCTGCGCGGGGGCGGCGGACGGCGCGGTGCGCAGGTCCACATCCACGCGCACGGCCGACAGGTCGTTGATGTGCAGGCGGCGGTCCAGCAATTCCGGCCAGAGCGCCTTCAGGTGCAGCCCGACCACACGGACGTCCGCGTCGGCCAGTCCAAGCGACAGCCCCTCGACGTAGAGCCCGTGGACCAGGGTACCGCGCACGCCATGGACCTCGCCATCGAGCTGGCCCGCCACCGTGCGCAACAGCCAGCGGGTGCCCGCCGCGCTGGAAACGCACCAGACGGCGAAGCCCACGGCCAACGCCAGCGCCAGCACGATGGGCGGCAACCCCCAGATTCCGAAAGCCCGCAGGCCGCGCCAGATCCTGGTCTTCAAAACGCGATCCCCAGGGAAAACTGCAGCCGCAGGCGCCGGTCTTTCTGCGCCCACGCCAGGTCGACGAAGAACGGCCCGGCCGGGGTGCGCACCGCCAGGCCCGCCCCGTAGCCCAGGTGCCAGTCGAACTGGCCGAAGGATTCGGCCGCGTCGCCCGCATCCACGAACAGGTTGGCGCCCAGGACGTCGGTGAAGTAGTGCGTGTATTCGATGCTGGCCACGCCCAGCGCGGGCGCGCCGATGATGGCGTCGCCGCGCTCCAGGCCGATACTCTGGTAGCGGTAGCCCCGGATGCTGCGCGATCCCCCGGTACGCCAGGAGAAGTCCTGCGGCAGGCGGTCGGTATGCGCCCAGACCTTGCCGACCTCGCCCCGCACGGTCAGCACGTCGCGCTCACCGATCGGCCACCATTGCTGGGCGCGCAGGCTGCTGCGGTAGAAGGCCTTGCCATCGTCCAGGGTCGTGCCCACGCCCAGGCCGAACTCGACCAGATTGCCTTCGCGCGGGTTGTATTTCGAATCCACGTCACGGCGCAGCCACTGCCAGGTGGCCGCCCAGCTGGGGACTTCGTAGCGCGAATCGCCGGAGATGCGGGTCTTGTCGTAGGCGACCAGAGCGCCCCAGCGCACTTCGTATTCGACGCGGCTGCGGCCGGCTGCCTTGCGCGTCTGGCTGCGCTTCCAGCCCAGGCCCGCGCGGCTGGTTTCCAGGCCCTCGATGTCGGAATGGTCGTACAGCAGGCCGAAACTGTCCTCGCTGCCGTCCATGCCGGGCGGCAGGTGCACGTCGAAGAAGGCACGCTGGCGCTTCGTATCGACCCCGGCGCCGGTCTCGATCCAGACCGGCAGGCCGTAGACCACGTTCTGCCGGTACAGGCCTTCCACCCGCACGCCGTGATCGCTGTCCACGCCAAGGGAACCGCTGGCGTAGCGGGCGGGGCCCTCGGTCACCTGGACGCGTACGGGCAGCGTGACCGGATCGTCGCCCTCGGGACGCGGCGGCGGCGCGACGCTTGCCGGCGCTTCCCCGGCCGCATCGGCGGATGCGTCCGCCGCCTGGGCCGGCGGCGTCCCGTCGGCCAGGGTGACGAAGGCACCCCGGAAAAACGTGGTGGACTGAAGCGCCTGCTGCCAGTCTTCCAGACGCGTCTGGTCGTAGGCATCGCCCGGATCGTAGCGCACGTAGCGCCGGATCAGGGATTCGGGCACCCGCTTCAGGCCGATGATCTGCAATTCACCCAGCCGCACCGGCGGCCCGCTGTCGAGCACGACATCCAGGTCGGCCTGGGCTGCGCCGGGATCGACGACCGCCCGGGTCTGCGCATAGCGGGCGTAATAGAAATCCTGGCGCGAGGCCGCGTCCAGCATCTCGGTCTTGGCCCGGCTCCAGTCGTCGTTGATGAAGGGCATGCCCTGCTTGAGCAGCCAGTCGTCGCGCAGGGACTGGCGCCGGGCCGCGTAGGCATCCCCGGCGAGCGCGCCTTCGAAGCGCAGGCCGAGCTGCCGCACCCGGGTGCGCTCGCCAGTGTCGATCGAGATGTCCCAGAACTCCCCGCCGTTGGCCGCGCCCGGCGATACGTCCAGCGTGACGGTCGCATCGAAATACCCCTGGGTTCGCAAGGCGGCCTGGGCCGCTTCCCAGGCTCGCCGGCGCAGGCGCGCGACTTCGCGCACATCCTGGTCTTCGGTCAGGCGGGTGATTGCGCCGACGGCATCGGTAATGGCCTGTAGCACTTTGGGCGGCGCGCCGCCCGGATCGATGATGACTTCCGGAGGAGCGGCCAGCACCGGGCCGCAGGCCGCGGCCCCCAGGGCAAGCAAGGCCCGGCGTATCCCGGCAATGCACCGGCCGTGTCTGTCCGGCCCGCGCACCCTGACCATGGATCCGTTCAGGCAGTCACCCGGCATCAGGTCGTGCGCGCCACGACCCGGGGCCGTGAGCCGGAATCGTCCAGCGGCTGGCCCGCCACGTGGATGGCCAGCTGGCGGGCGATGTCCTGGTAGCGGCGGGCGGCCTCGCCATCGGGCGAAGCGACGACGCTGGGCCGGCCGGAGTCGGTTTCCTGGCGGATGTCGAGTTGCAGCGGCAAGGCGCCCAGCCAGGGCAAGTGATAGCTTGCCGCCAGCTGGCGGCCGCCGTCCTGGCCGAAGATCGGCTCGGCGTGTCCGCAGTTGGAACACACGTGGACGGACATGTTTTCGACGATCCCCAGCACCGGGACATCCACCTTCTGGAACATGATCAGGCCCTTGCGGGCATCGGCCAGGGCCAGGTCCTGGGGAGTCGTGACGATGATCGCCCCCGTGAGCGGAACCTTCTGGGCCATGGTGAGGGCAATATCGCCCGTTCCCGGAGGCATGTCCACGATCAGATAATCCAGGTTGTTCCAATTTGTAAGAGACAGCAATTGGGTCAGCGCCTGGGTCACCATGGGACCGCGCCAAATCGCCGGGCCGTCGTCGTCCATCAGGAAACCGATGGAATTGGCCTGCAGGCCATGGCCGATCATGGGCTCCATGCTCTTGCCGTCCACGCTCTTGGGCTTGCCCGACAGGCCCAGCATGATGGGCACGCTGGGGCCGTAGATATCGGCGTCGAGCAGCCCGACGCGCGCGCCCTGGCTGTGCAGCGCCAGGGCCAGGTTCACGGCGGTGGTGCTCTTGCCGACCCCGCCCTTGCCGGAAGCCACGGCGATGATGTTGCGCACGTTGTCGAGCGTGCGCAGGCCTCGCTGCACCGCATGCGCGACGATGCGGGACTGGAATTCCAGCGTGCCCAGGCGCACGCCGGCCGCTTCCAGCGCGGCGCGGATGGCGGCCCCCAGGGCCTGCTCGCCATTGAACAAGGGATAGCCCAGGGTTACAGTGATGTCGAAGGCGTCGCCCGAGGCGACGATCCGCAGGTCGGGTTCGGTCACCGCCAGCGTTTTCCGGGTATCGGGATTGATGACCCTGGACAGGATCGAGCGGATGTCCTGTATCGTGGTAGCCATAAGAGAGCTCGGGGTGAAGACAGTCGAAACCAGAAGCATAGCGGATTCCCCTGGAAATCCGCCGATTGACCCCAATATGGAAGTGATGGACGCGCCCCCCGGATCGGACCGGATGCCGCATCCCCACTTCCGGCGCCCGATCGCGCCTCGCATGCAACCTTTTCCGGCCACGGGAGTCCAAGCCTCATGAACCTGATCCAGCAAACCCTGCGCGCCGTCCTGTTTCTGATCCTCGCCTTTTTCGGCCTGGTGATGGCGTTCGTCTTCATGGCATCGACCGCCCTGGCGATCGGCGTGCTGTACATCGTCGCCCGGCTGCAAGGCCGGCCCTTCGGCGTCAAGGCCTACTGGGCCGAACGCCGCCGTCCGTCCATGGCACGGCGGTCCGGCGCCTGGTCGCGTCCCGCCGGCCAGCCTGCCCGCGAACGGGACGTGACCGACATCGAGATGCGCGAGATCCCCTAAGACCCGACACCCCCATCCGGCCACGGCATGGCAGGGGCGCGGACTGATAGAATCAGTCCTTTGCCCCTTTTTTCCTTTTTCCGCCCCATGCCGCGCACGATCTTCGTCACCACCGCCCTGCCCTACGCCAATGGCTCGTTCCATATCGGCCACATCATGGAATACATCCAGGCCGACACCTGGGTGCGCGCGATGCGCATGGCGGGCCACACCGTGCACTTCGTGGGGGCGGACGACGCCCACGGCGCGCCCATCATGCTCAAGGCCCAGGCCGAAGGCATCACGCCGCAGGCGCTGGTGGGCCGCTACGCCGCCGAGCGGCCGAAATACCTGAACGGCTTCCATATCCGCTTCGACCACTGGCACAGCACCGACACGCCGGAAAACATCGAACTGTCGCAGGACATCTACCGCGCGCTGAAGGCGGCCGGCTTCATCGATAGCCGCGAGATCGAGCAGTTCTACGATCCGGTCAAGGGCATGTTCCTGCCCGACCGCTACATCAAGGGCGAATGCCCGCGCTGCCACGCCAAGGACCAGTACGGGGATTCCTGCGAATCCTGCGGTGCCGTCTACAGCCCGACAGAACTGATCGAGCCCTATTCCACCCTGACCAAGGCGCGGCCGGTGCTACGCAGCTCGGAACACTTCTTCTTCCGCCTGTCCGACCCGCGCTGCGTGGCCTTCCTGCAGGAATGGACCACGGGCACGCGCGCCGACGGCACCGCCCGGCTGCAGTCCGAAGTCCTCGCCAAGACGCGCGAATGGCTGGGCACCGCCGAAGGCGCCGAAGCCAACCTGGCCGACTGGGACATTTCCCGCGACGAGCCCTACTTCGGCATCCCCATCCCCGACGCCCCGGGCAAGTACTTCTACGTCTGGCTCGACGCTCCGGTCGGCTACCTGGCCTCCCTGAAGGCCTACTGCCGCAAGAACGGCCTGGACTTCGACGCCCTGCTGTCGCCGGACGGCGACACCGAGCAGGTGCACTTCATCGGCAAGGACATCGTCTACTTCCACGCCCTGTTCTGGCCTGCGATGCTGAAGTTCTCCGGCCGCAAGATCCCCGACATGCTGCACGTGCACGGCTTCATCACGGTCAGCGGCGAAAAGATGTCCAAGAGCCGGGGCACGGGGATCTCCCCGCTGCGCTACCTGGACATCGGCATGGACGCCGAATGGCTGCGCTACTACATCGCCGCCAAGCTCAACGCCCACGTCGAAGACCTGGACTTCAACCCGGACGACTTCGTCGCCCGCGTCAACAGCGACCTGATCGGCAAGTACGTCAACATCGCCAGCCGGGCGGCCACCTTCATCACCCGCCACTTCGACGGTGCGCTGGCCTACGCCGGCGACGCCGGCCCGATGCAGGCCGAACTGCGCGACTGCGCCGGTCAGGTGCGGGCCGACTTCGAGACGCGTGAATACGGCCGCGCCATCCGCCGGATCATGGCCCAGGCCGACAAGATCAACCAGGCCTTCGACGCGGCCCAGCCCTGGGTGCTCGCCAAAGGCATCGCCCAGGCCGAACCCGCGCAAAAGGCCGCGCTGCAGGACATCTGCTCGCGCGCCCTGGCCGGCTTCCAGGCCCTGTCGGTGATGCTCGCGCCGGTGCTGCCGGCGCTCACCGAGCGCGTCGCCCGCGAGCTGTTCGGCCGCGACCGCACCTACGTCTGGGCCGACGCCGGCGAACTGCCTGCGCACATCGCCCCCTTCAAGCATCTGATGCAGCGCGTCGATCCGGCCCAGCTCGACGCCCTGTTCGAGCCCCCCCAGGCGCCGGCCGCGGTTCCGGGCGGAGAACCCATCGCCGACACCATCGACATCAAGGACTTCGGCCGCATCGACCTGCGCGTCGCGCGCATCGTCGAATGCACCGAGGTCGAAGGCTCCGACAAGCTGCTGCGCCTGTCGCTGGACGTGGGCGAAGGCCGCCTGCGCCAGGTCTTTTCCGGCATCAAGTCGGCCTACAAGCCCGAGGATCTCGTCGGCAAGCTGACCGTGCTGGTGGCCAACCTGGCGCCGCGCAAGATGCGTTTCGGCGTGTCCGAAGGCATGGTGCTGGCGGCCAGCCACGCCGACGAGGCCACGGATGCCGGCATCTACGTCCTGGAACCCTGGGACGGCGCCCAGCCTGGCATGCGCATCCGCTGAAGCATCGCAAGGCCCGGCATGTCTCCCCTGCCCGACACCCGCATCGATACGCCGGAACGCCAGGCCGCAGCCCGGCGCAGCACCTGGGTCAGCGTCTGGGTGAACCTGCTGCTGACCGGCGTCCAGCTGGTGATCGGCGTGTTCGCGCAGTCCCAGGCCCTAGTGGCCGATGCCATCCACTCCCTGTCGGACCTGGTGTCCGACGGCCTGGTGCTGTTCGCCAACAAGCACAGCGCCAAGGGCCCCGACGCCGACCACCCCTACGGGCACCTGCGCTTCGAGACGGCCGCCACCCTGGGGATCGGCGTGCTGCTGGCCGCCGTCGGCCTGGGCATGCTCTGGGGCAGCTTCCAGCGCCTGCAGGCGCCCGAGCTGATCCCGGTCGTCCATCCGGCCGCCTTCTACGTCGCGCTACTGGCCCTGCTCTCTAAGGAACTGCTGTTCCGCTACCTGCTGCGTGTGGCCCATCGGGTGCGCTCCACCCTGCTGGTGGCCAACGCCTGGCACGCCCGCTCGGACGCGGCATCATCACTGGTGGTGGCGATGGGGGTGGGCGCCAACCTGGCCGGTCTGCCCCTGGCCGATCCCCTGGCCGCCCTGGTGGTGGGGCTGATGATCGTGCGCATGGGCTGGAAATTCTCCTGGCAGGCCTTCAACGACCTGGTGGACCGCGCCGCCGACGCCGACACCGAGCGGGCCATCCGCGAGCGCATCCTGGACACCCCCGGCGTGCGCGGCATCCACGACCTGCGCACCCGCAAGATGGGCGACATGATCTGGGTCGAGGTCGACATCGAAATGGATGGCCGGCTGACCATCGAGGCCGGCCATGCCATCGCCGTCGAGGCCCGGCGCCGCGTCATGGAAGACTTGCCGGTGCTGGACGTGATGACCCACTTCGACCCGGTCTAGGACGCGGGCCGGCATCGATCAGCCGAGATGCGTGCCGCGCGCCGGGCCGTCGGCCGTCTCCATGCGCGCCAGCCCCTGCACGATGCCGCAGGCATCGACCGCCTGCTCGGCGCGACATTGTTCCCGCAACCCGGTCAGCTGCCGCTGCAGGTGCTGCAGTTCGCGCAGGCGCACGCCGACGTGCTCGATGTGCTCGTCGAGCAGGTGATTGATCGGGCTGCAATCGCGACCCGGATGATCGATCATGCCCAGCAGCGCCCGGATCTCTTCGTGCGCCATGTCCAGCCCCCTGCAATTGCGGATGAAGCGCAGGCGTTCCAGGTGCGCCGGACCATACTGCCGGTAGTTGCCCTCGCTGCGGGCGGGTTCGGGCAGCAGGCCGGTCTTTTCGTAGAAGCGGACGGTCTCGGTGGAACAACGGGCGGCGCGGGCCAGTTCGCCGATCTTCATGCGGCATCCTCCTGCAGGCGGCGCAGCCGGGCGGGCCGGATCCACAGCCTGCCCGGGGCGCTTGACCTTGTAGTGACTACAAGGTGTGTACTGCCATCATAGATCGCAGTACAGGAACTGTCATGTCGCCCACACACCGCCACGACGCCCCGGGCCACCCCGCCTGCCACAACCATGCGCACAGCCAGAGCCAGGACACTGACCTGCGGACCGAACTGCGCATCCTGCAGATGGACTGCCCCACCGAAGAAGCCCTGATCCGCCGGGCGCTCGCCGCCCGGCCCGACGTGCGATCGCTGGACTTCAACCTGATGCGGCGGGTACTGACCGTCGTTCACGCGCCGGAGGCGCTGGAGCAGATCCTGCAGTCGATCCGCGAACTCGGCTTCACGCCCGAGCAGGCCGGGCAGGCCGCTGCGCATCCCCAGGCGGCCCCCGCAGCGGAATCCTGGTGGCCGCTGGCGGCCTCGGGCGCTGCCGCCCTGGCGGCCGAGGCCGCCCATTGGGCCCAGGCTCCCTGGGCCATTCCCGCCGTCCTGGCCCTGGTGGCCATCGCGGGCTGCGGCCTGGGCACCTACCGCAAGGGCTGGACCGCCCTGCGGCACGCCCAGCTCAACATCAACGCGCTGATGAGCATCGCCGTCGCCGGGGCCCTGATCCTGGGTCAATGGGCCGAGGCAGCCATGGTGATGGTCCTGTTCACCCTGGCCGAGCGGATCGAGGCGCGCTCGCTGGACCGCGCGCGCCAGGCGGTCCAGGGCCTGCTGCGGCTGGCGCCGGATCGCGCCACCGTCCTCCAGCCCGACGGACAGTGGCGGGAGACCCCGGCGGCCGGCGTCGCGGCCGGCACCCTGGTGCGCACGCGTCCCGGCGAGCGCATCGCCCTGGACGGCCGGGTCGTTTCCGGCCGCTCCGCGGTCGACCAGTCTCCCATCACCGGCGAAAGCCTGCCGGTGGACAAGGCGGAAGGCGATCCGGTGTACGCGGGGACCATCAATGGCAGCGGCACGCTGGAATACCGTGTGCTGGCGCCCGCGGGGGAAACGACCCTGGCGCACATCATCCGCGCCATCGAATCGGCCCAGTCCGCCCGCGCGCCCACGCAACGCTTCGTGGATCGCTTTGCCCGCATCTACACGCCGCTGGTGGTGCTGCTGGCCCTCGGGGTCGCGCTGTTGCCGCCCCTGCTGGGCCTGGGCGGCTGGTACGACTGGATCTACCGGGCGCTGGTGCTGCTGGTGATCGCCTGCCCCTGCGCCCTGGTGATCTCGACGCCGGTGTCCATCGTCAGCGGCCTGGCGGCGGCGGCCCGTCACGGCGTCCTGATCAAGGGAGGCGCCTACCTGGAACAGGGGCGCAGACTGCGCTGGCTGGCCCTGGACAAGACAGGCACCCTGACCCGGGGCCAGCCGACGCTCACCGACACCCGCATCCTGGGCCCCCTCGAAGCCGGGGACTGCCATGCCCGCGCCGCCGCCCTGGCGGGCTGCTCGGACCACCCGGTCTCGCTGGCGGTCGCCCGCGGCCTCGATGAAGCCGCCTGCGGAACGGTCGATGCGTTCACCGCCCTGCCGGGACGCGGCGTGCAGGGCACGCTCGACGGCGTTTCCCATACGCTGGGCAATCACCGCCTGGTGCACGAACGCGGGCTGTGCTCGCCCGCCCTCGAGGCCGAGCTCGAAGCCCTGGAACGCCAGGGCCGTACGGTGGTGCTGCTGGCCGACGAGCAGCGCGTGCTGGCCCTGTACGCCGTCGCAGACACGCTCCGGCCGGACAGCGCCGCAGCCATCCGGTCCCTGCATGCGCTGGGGGTGCGCACCCTGATGCTGTCGGGCGACAATCCGCACACCGTGGCAGCCATCGCCGCGCAGGCCGGCATCGACCGCGCCCAGGGCGATCTGCTGCCGGAAGACAAACTGCGCACCATCGAGACCCTGGCCCGGCCCGGCCAGGCCGTGGGCATGGTGGGCGACGGCATCAACGACGCACCCGCCCTGGCGCGAGCCGACGTGGGCTTCGCCATGGGGGCCATGGGCACGGACGCAGCCATCGAAACCGCAGACGTCGCCCTGATGGACGACGATCTGCGCAAGATTCCCTGGTTCATCCGGTTGTCGCATGCCACCCACCGGATCCTGGTGCAGAACATCGCCGTCGCCCTGGGCATCAAGGCGGTGTTCCTGGTCCTGACGGTTGCCGGACTGGGCACCCTGTGGATGGCGGTGTTCGCCGACGTGGGCGCCAGTCTGCTGGTGGTGGGCAACGGCCTGCGGCTGCTGCGGCGATGAACCTACCCCGGGCATGCCCGGATGCTGGATAATCTTCATGCTCGAAACGGAAGCCCCGCGTGCAGCGGGCGACGACATGGAATCCAGCGCGATCCCCCCTGTGCCCCACCGGCCGCTCATCGATCCGGACCTGCTGAAGGCGTTCGTCGCCGTGGCGGACTGCGGCAGCTTCACCGCGGCGGCGGCCCGACTGCACTCCACGCAATCCACCGTCAGCCAGAAGATCCGCCGGCTCGAAGACCTGGTCGGCCACCGCCTGCTGGACCGGGGCGGCCGCGAGGTCCTGCCGACCGACGCCGGCCAGTCCCTGCTCGGCCATGCGCGCCACCTGCTGGCGCTCAACGACCAGATCCTGGACGTCATGGCGGGCGCGGCGGTTGCCGCCACCGTTCGCCTGGGCGTGCCCGAGGATTTCGTCGCCAGCCGCGCGACGCAGGTCCTGGCGGACTTCAGCCGCAGCCACCCCCGGGTCAAGCTGGAGATCACCAGCGGCCTGTGTTCCGGGCTGGCGGCCAGCTACGACCGGGGTGAACTGGACCTCATCCTGGTCAAGCAGCGCCGCAACAGCCGTCCGGCCGTTGCCAGCCGGCCGGAAACCCTGGCCTGGATCGACAGCGCGCGCCATCCATGCCTGCGGACCGATCCTGTACCGCTGGTGACCTTTCCGCCCCGGGGCCTGTACCGCGAGGACATCATCTGCGCCATCGAGGCCATGGGCAGGAACTGGCGCATCGCCTATACCTGCTCCAGCTTGAACGGCATCCAGCACGCCGTGGCCGCCGGTCTGGGCATCAGCCTGCTGCCCCTGCGCACCGTGACGCCGGACCACGCCATCCTCGGTCCCCGCGAAGGCCTGCCGGCCGTCGACGACTATGAGATCGGGCTGTTCCACCGTCCGACGGCGGACGCCACGGTCCAGGCCCTGGCCCAGGCCCTGGCGAACATGCTGGCCGAGGAGCCGCCGCCGGCATGCCGGCCCGGCCCGGAGGCCGGCACGCCGGATTTCCCGCAAGCGGATCCCTGAAGAAAGCGCTCAGAGATTCCCAAGCGTCAGGGCGGCGTGGCGATTCACGTCCTTGTACAGCAGATAGCGGAACGGGCCGGGGCCGCCCGCGTAGCAGGCCTGCGGACAGAAGGCGCGCAGCCACATGAAATCCCCCGCCTGGACTTCGACCCAGTCCTGGTTCAGGCGATAGACCGCCTGGCCTTCCAGCACGTACAGGCCATGCTCCATCACATGGGTTTCCGCAAAGGGAATGATGCCGCCGGGCTGGAACGTGACGATGTTCACATGCATGTCGTGGCGCATGTCGGCCATGTCCACGAAGCGCGTGGTGACCCAGCGGCCCTCGGTGCCCGGCATGGGAATGGGCTCGACGTCCTGCTCGTTGGTGACGAAGGCCTCCGGAAAGGGCAGCCCGTCCACGGCCTGGTAGCGCTTGCGGATCCAGTGGAACCGGGCGGCCCCGGCTGCCCGGTTGCGCAGGGTCCAGTCCGAGGACGGCGGAATGAAGGCGTAGCCGCCGGGCGAAAGGACATGCTTCTGGCCGGCCAGGGTCAGTTCGATCTCGCCTTCGACGACGAACAGCACGCCTTCGGCCTCGGGATCCTGCTCGGGCAGATCGCTGCCGCCCCCTGCGCCGACTTCGACGATGTACTGCGAAAAGGTTTCGGCAAAACCCGACAGGGGCCGCGCCAGCACCCACAGCCGGGTGTTGTCCCAGAACGGCAGGTGGCTGGTGACGATGTCACGCATCACGCCCTTCGGAATGACGGCGTATGCCTCGGTGAACATCGCGCGGTCGGTCAGCAGATCAGTCTGCGGGGGATGGCCGCCATGCGGCGCATAGTAAGTCCTGGACATGTGAACTCCACGAGTCGGCGTTGCGACCCCTCGCCGGGGGCCGTGGGTGGGCATCCTGAACGGATGCCCCACCTTAACGGACGACTGTTATATTTACCAATTAAATATTGGAATTCACACTATCCATTTTTTAAATGGATGGAAATCCGGCTGCACGCCGCATCAGTTCGCCCGCGCCTCCAGGGCGGCAACGGCGGGCAATGTCTTGCCTTCCAGGAATTCCAGGAAGGCGCCACCGCCGGTGGAGATGTAGCCGACCTGGTCGGTGATGCCGAACTTGGCGATGGCCGCCAGGGTGTCGCCGCCGCCCGCGATGGAAAAACCATCGGAAGCCGCGATGGCCTGGGCGATGGCCCGGGTGCCGCCGGCGAAGGACTCGAACTCGAAAACCCCGACGGGGCCGTTCCAGATGATCGTGCCGGCCTTGCGCAGCTGGTCCGCCAGGGCGGCAGCGGTACGCGGCCCGATGTCCAGGATCAGGTCGTCCGGGCCGACATCGGCCGCATCCTTCACGGTGGCCCGGGCGTCGGCGGCAAAGGATGTCGCCACCACCACGTCCACCGGAATGGGCACTTCGACGCCGCGCGCCCGCATGGCGTCCATGACGGCCCTGGCCTGGTCGACCTGGTCGGGTTCGGCCAGCGACTTGCCGATGGGCAGGCCCGCGGCCAGCATGAACGTGTTGGCAATGCCGCCGCCCACGATCAGCTGATCGACCTTTTCGGCCAGGGACTGCAGGATGGACAGCTTGGTGGAGACCTTGGAGCCCCCGACGATGGCCGCCATCGGGCGGCGGGGCGACTGCAGCGCCCTGCCCAGGGCGTCCAGTTCGGCTTCCAGCAGCGGGCCGGCGCAGGCCACCGGCGCATAATGCGCAATGCCTTCGGTGGTGGCCTCGGCGCGGTGCGCCGTCCCGAAGGCGTCGTTGACATAGACGTCGCACAGCGCGGCCATGCGGCGCGCCAGTTCGGGATCGTTCTTCTTTTCGCCGGGATTGCAGCGGCAGTTTTCCAGCAGCACGACCTCGCCGGGCGCCAGGTCCACGCCGCCGACCCAGTCGGCCACCAGCCGCACCGGTCGGCCCAGCAGTTCGGCCAGGCGCTCGGCCACGGGCCGCAGCGTGTCGTCCGGGCCGACCGTGCCTTCCTTGGGGCGGCCCAGGTGGGAAGTCACCATCACCGAAGCGCCCGCATCGAGAGCCATCCGGATCGCCGGCACCGAAGCCCGGATGCGGGTGTCCTCGGTGATGCGGCCCTGGTCCAGCGGCACGTTCAGATCGGAACGGATGAAGACGCGCTTGCCCGCCAGGGCATCGGCCTGCGCCAGGCCGGAAAGAGTCTGTATGGTCATGGAAGAAGTCCTCGGGTCGGGTTCGATAGCGGCACGGACGCCGTCGCGTGTTCCGGATACGACGAGGGCGGGTTGCCCCGCCCCACGTCGCACGATGCCGGCAGCCTTACTTGGCGGCCATCAGGGCCACGGTGGTGTCGAGCATGCGGTTGGAGAAGCCCCACTCGTTGTCGTACCAGGAGGAGACCTTGACCAGGGAGCCGGAGACCTTGGTCAGCGAGGCGTCGACCGTGCTGGAAGCCGGGTCGTGGTTGAAGTCGACCGAGACCAGCGGTTCGGTGGTGTAGGCCAGGATGCCCTTGAGCGGGCCTTCCGAGGCGGCCTTGAGAATGCCGTTGACTTCCTCGACCGAGGTTTCACGCGCGGCAACGAAGGACAGGTCGACGATGGACACGTTGATCGTCGGCACGCGGATGGCGTAGCCGTCGAGCTTGCCGTTGAGTTCGGGCAGCACCAGGCCCACGGCGGCAGCGGCGCCGGTCTTGGTGGGAATCATGCTGTGCGTGGCCGAACGGGCGCGGCGCAGGTCGGAGTGGTAGACGTCGGTCAGCACCTGGTCGTTGGTGTAGGCGTGGACGGTGGTCATCAGGCCGTTGACGATGCCCAGCTGCTGGTGCAGCGGGTGGACCAGCGGCGCCAGGCAGTTGGTGGTGCACGAGGCGTTGGAGATGACCGTGTCGGAGGCCTTCAGGACCTGGTGGTTGACGCCGTAGACGATGGTGGCGTCGACATCCTTGCCGCCCGGGGCGGAGATGATGACTTTCTTGGCGCCGCCCTTCAGGTGGGCCGAGGCCTTTTCCTTGGAGGTGAAGAAGCCCGTGCATTCCAGCACCACGTCCACGCCCAGGTCGCCCCAGGGCAGCTTGGCCGGATCGCGGTCGGCCAGCACGCGGATGCGGTCGCCGTTGACGACCATGTAGTCGCCGTCGACCTCGACCGTGCCGGGGAAACGGCCATGCGCCGTATCGTAGCGGGTGAGGTGGGCGTTCGTCTTGGGATCGCCCAGGTCGTTGATGGCCACGATCTGGATGTCGTGCTTCTTGCCGTCTTCGTAGTGGGCACGCAGGATATTGCGGCCGATGCGGCCGTAACCGTTGATGGCGACGCGGATGGTCATGAAGGAGCTCCTTTACAAAATCTGCTCGACGACGGCGGCCACGTGGTCGGCCGTCAGCCCGAAGTGTTTGAACAGCTCGCCCGCAGGTGCGGATTCACCGTAGGTATCGATGCCCACGACGGCGCCCGTCGTGCCCACGTATTTGTACCAGGTGGCCGTTCCGCCGGCCTCGACGGCCACGCGCGGCAGTCCCGCCGGCAGCACCGATTCTCGCCAGGCGGCGTCCTGGGCGTCGAAGACCTGGGTGCAGGGCATGGACACCACCCGGGTCGCCACGCCGCGCGCGGCCAGGCGATCCTGGGCCTGCAGGACGAGTTCGACCTCGGAACCCGTGGCGATCAGCACGGCGCGCGCGCCCACCATGTCGCGCAGCACATAGCCGCCCCGGGCGATGGCCTCGGTGGTGGCCGCGTCGCGGGCCACGAAAGGCAGGTTCTGGCGCGACAGCAGCAGCGCCGAAGGCCCGCCGTCCTTGACGGCCGTGCCCAGACTGGCGGGGCGCGACAGGGCGGACTGCCAGGCGACGGCCGTTTCGGTGGTGTCGCAGGGCCGCCAGACGTGGAGGTTGGGGATCAGGCGCAGGCTGCCGGCATGCTCGATCGACTGGTGGGTGGGACCGTCTTCGCCCAGGCCGATGGAATCGTGGGTGAAGACATGCACCACGCGCTGTTTCATCAGCGCCGCCATGCGCAGGGCATTGCGGGAATAGTCGGAGAAGGTCAGGAATGTGCCGCCGAAAGGCAGGTAGCCGCCGTGCAGGGCGATGCCGTTCATGATGGCGGCCATGCCGAATTCGCGCACGCCGTAGTTGATGTGGCGGCCCGAGCGGGGGCCGCCGGCCGCACGGCGCACGGCCTCGACGCCCTTCCAGTCGGTGAAGTTGGAACCGGTCAGGTCGGCCGAACCGCCCAGCAGTTCCGGCAGGATCTCGGCGAAGGCCGCGATGGCCTGCTGCGAGGCCTTGCGCGAGGCGATGGATTCCGCCTTGTCCTGGGTGGAGAGGACATAGGCGTGGGCACGATCCGCGAAATCGGCCGGCAGCTCGCCCGCCATGCGGCGGCACAGTTCGGCAGCCAGCTCGGGATGGTCCTCGGCGTAGCGGTCGAACCGCGATTGCCATTCGGACTGCAGGTCGGCGCCGCGCGAGCGGCCGTCCCAGTAGTTGTAGACTTCGCGCGGGATTTCGAAGGGGGCATGATTCCAGCCCATCGCCTTGCGCGCGGCGGCGATCTCGTCGGCCCCCAGGGGAGCGCCGTGGACTTTCTCGGTGCCGGCCTTGTTGGGTGCGCCGCGGCCGATCACGGTGCGGCAGCAGATCAGGGTCGGCCCCCGGCCGGCGGCGGCATACGCGCGCGCCTGGACGATGGCGGCATCGATGGCGTTCATGTCGTGGCCGTCGACGCCGCGCAGGACGTTCCAGCCATAGGCCTCGAAGCGCGCCGGCGTGTCGTCGGCGAACCAGTGCTCGACTTCGCCGTCGATGGAAATGCCATTGTCGTCGTAGAACACGATCAGCCGCGACAGGCCCAGGGTGCCGGCCAGCGAGCAGGCTTCGTGGGAGATGCCTTCCATCAGGCAGCCGTCGCCGACGAAGGCGTAGGTTTCGTGGCTGATCAGTTCGTGCCCGGGGCGATTGAACTCGCCCGCCAGCAAGGCCTGCGCGAGCGCCATGCCGACCGCATTGGCCAGGCCCTGGCCGAGCGGGCCGGTCGTGGTTTCGACGCCCGGCGTGATGCCGACTTCGGGATGGCCGGGAGTGCGCGAATGCAGCTGGCGGAACCGGCGCAGTTCGTCGATCGGCAGGTCGTAGCCGGTGAGGTGCAGCAGCGCGTAGAGCAGCATCGACCCGTGGCCGTTGGACAGCACGAAGCGGTCGCGGTCGATCCAGGAGGGATCCGCCGGGTTATGGCGCAAGTGCCGCGTCCAGAGCACATGGGCGATGTCGGCCATGCCCATGGGCGCGCCGGGATGCCCGGAATTGGCTTGTTGGACGGCATCCATGGCCAGGACGCGAATGGCATCGGCCATGGAAGGATCAGGGGCGGGCAAGGCGCTCATAGGGTTTCGGGGGTAAGCGCTGCACGACCGAAGCCATGGCCTCACCGCATACAGAATCACAAAGCCATGGATTTTACCACCCCGACCGATCCGGTTTATATTCCACGGCACCCGCACAATGGTCATTGCCATGACGCATCCCCGCTTCTTCTGCGAGACCCCGCTGGCCGCCGGCGAACGCATCGAGCTGCCGGCCGCCCTGGCGCATCACGCAGTGCGCGTGCTGCGGCTCGCGGACGGCGCGGCCATCGTGCTGTTCGACGGCCGGGGCGGCCAATACCCTGCCACGCTGCGCATCGAAGGCCGCCGCGCCCTGGCCGAGCTGGGAGCATGCGAAGCCGTCGAAAGCGAGCTGCATGGCCGGCTGGTCCTGATCCAGGGGCTGGCTTCGGGCGACAAGATGGACTGGATCGTGGAAAAGGCGGTCGAGCTGGGCGTGGCGGAATTGCATCCCGTGGCCGCCGAGCGCAGCGTCCTGCGCCTGTCGGGCCCCAGGCTGGACAAGCGCCTGGACCATTGGCGCGCCATCGCCCGGGCCGCCAGCGAGCAATGCGGCCGCAACCGGCTGATGACCGTCCATCCCCCTGCGCCGCTGGCCGCCTGCCTCGAAGCCGTGGACGGGCCCGCGCTGTTCTGCCACCCGGACGGCCCCCTGGATTTCCGTGCTGCCCTGGCCGGAGTCCGGGACAGCCTGACGCTGATGGTCGGCCCCGAGGGCGGCTGGTCGCCGGAAGAACTGGCCCTGGCCCGGCGCAGCGGCCTGCAGGGCGCACGTTTCGGCGCGCGGGTCCTGCGCACCGAAACGGCCGGGCTGGCCCTGGCCGCAGCGGCCACGGCCCTGCTCGACTGGTAGCGATCCGCGCCTTTCCCGCACCCGGAGCCGCCCGCCGGGCGGGCCGCACGAGGCCGGCAAAAACACGAACGGCGCCCGATCGGGCGCCGTTCGTACAGCCAGCGAAAGATCAGACTTCCTCGCGGCCCGAATACGGAGTGGGATCGATGCCCGGCTCGGGCGCCGGATGCGCCCCGGCATGCTGGATGGCGTAGGCGAAGCGGCGCTCGTTGTTCTGGCCGAATTCAACGACGTCGTCGCAGACGGCCTGGATGGCCTGGGCGTCTTCGGCCAGGGCGGGATCGCCGGAATGCAGGTGCCGGAACCACAGGAACAGGCCTTCCTTCTGGTCCATCAGGGTATCGCACAGGCCGTCGTACAGGGCATCCAGGTTGCCGCCGAAATACTCCGGGTAATCGATGGCCTTGACCACGGCGCGCAGCACGGCGGAACGGTTGCGCGCCCGATCGCAGTCAACGACGAAGGCCGCCAGGCCGGCCTCGGTGGCGGCCGCCAGGGCTTCCTGCTCGCTCACCGCCTGGGCATCGACCACGCCCTGCGTGAGCATTTTTTTTATCTGGGCCGGACTCATGCGGACCACTCCTTGAAAAAAGCGATGACTTTCTCTGCCTGCTTCAGGCTGTCTGCCCTGCCGAGCGCAATGAGGCTGCTGGTATAGCCGGATTCGAACAACAGGTAGGACGCCAGCGCGCCGCCCCCCGGCTCGATCCTGCGTGGCGAAACGCCCAGCACGCGAAACAAGGTGCGCACGGCGCCCGGCAATTCATCCAGATGCTCCAGCGCCAGTTCGTCCAGGGACTGGCTGGGCGCGATCATCAGGGTATGGATGGGTCGCAGTGAATCGCTTTTTAAACGATTTGCGGGGATTCGTGCAAGCAGCTCATTGATCCGCTCCATGCGCTCCATATCCATGGACACGCCATCGAGGAAAATGTTCGACAGCGTGTGCCCCGCGACCTGGGCCAGGTTGGGGTATGGCGGGTCCAGATCGCGGATGCCCGGGCTGGTTTCATCCCTGTAGTTGGTGCCGACGACAAAGACGCGTTCGGCCCCCAGGTGGATGGCCGGGCTGATCGGGGCCAGCTGGCGCATCGAGCCGTCCCCGCACCAGAGCGTGCTGCCGCCCGTCAGGATGGCGCGGGCCGGGAAGACGAAGGGAATGGCGCTGGAAGCCATCAGGTGGTCCACGCCGATGGCACACGCCACGGCGCGCCGCAGCGTGCGCGACCAGGGCTGGATGCACTGCCGGGCCTGGTAGAAGGTGAGGTGCTCGCCCGTGGTGTAGGCCGTCGCCGTGATCGCCAGGGCGCTCAGGTGGCCGCGGTCCAGGTTGGTCTGCAGGCGGGAAAAATTGAGCGTGCGGCCCAGCAGACTGGCCAGCGGCTCGTTGTCCAGCAGGGAATGCGGTGCGTAGCGGGACAACTGGGGCCGGATCCAGCCCAGGCCCAGCATGCCCAGCCATTGCAGGCCGGTGCGCATCAGCCGCGCGGCATCCGAATAATAGATGTCCGCGGTATGCAGTGCCTGCCACAGGTTGCACAGGTGATCGACGGCGCGATGCGGCTGGTGCGCCCGGCAGGCCAGGGCGGCGGCATTGATGGCCCCCGCCGATGTGCCGCAGACGATGTCGAAGGGATTGCGGAAATCCCGGCGGCGGTCCGGATTCAGCAGTTCCAGCACGCCCGAGAGCACGCCGGCCTGATAGGCGGCGCGAGCGCCGCCCCCCGTGAGGATCAGACCGATCCTGGGCCGCCCGCCGCGCCCGTCGGAAGCGACGGGCGGCGCATCGGGCACGGGCCGCCGGTCTGGCGTTTCCCTAGGCGTGGCGAGGTTTGTTGGCATCGACCACGGTCAGCGCGGTCATGTTGACGATCCGCCGCACGGTGGAACTGGAAGTCAGGATATGCACCGGCGCATTGGCGCCCAGCAGGAACGGTCCCACCGCCACATTGCCGCCCGCCGCCGTCTTGAGCAGGTTGTAGGCGATGTTGCCGGCATCCACGCTGGGGCAGATCAGCAGGTTGGCCTCGCCGTGCAGCGTGGTGGACGGCAGGATGCGCTCGCGCAGCGCCGGATCGAGAGCGCAGTCGCCATGCATTTCGCCGTCGATTTCCAGGCCGGGATCGCGTTCGCGCACCAGATCCAGGGCCTGGCGCATTTTCTCGCCGGACGACGAGCTGCCGGTGCCGAAATTGGAACGCGACAGCAGCGCGACCTTGGGCTCGATGTTGAGGCGGCGCATTTCCGCGGCCGCCATCAGGGTGATCTCGGCGATCTGCGCAGCGTCGGGGTTGTCGTTGACGTGGGTATCCGCCAGCGCCAGGGTGCGCTCTTCCAGGAGCAGGATGTTCATGGCCGCATAGGTGCGCGCGCCGGGCTGCAGCCCCAGGACTTCGTCGACGAAGCGGAGATGGTTGCCATAGGATCCCACGGTGCCGCAGATCATGCCGTCGGCATCGCCCAGGCGCACCATCATGGCGCCGATCAGGGTCAGGCGGCGGCGCATTTCGACGCGCGCCATTTCCTTGGTGATGCCCCGGCGGCACATCAGTTCCCAGTACGTGGTCCAGTACTGGTGGAAGCGCTCGTCGTGCTCGGGATTGGTGACTTCGACGTCGACCCCCAGGCGGATGCGCAGGCCGTATTTCTGGATGCGGTCGGCCAGCACGGCGGGGCGGCCGATGAGGATGGGCTTGGCCAGGCGCTCGTCGACCACGATCTGCACGGCGCGCAGCACGCGCTCGTCCTCGCCTTCGGCGAAGACGATGCGCGACTTGCCACCGTCGCGAATCATGGCGCGCGCCGCCGAGAACAGCGGCTTCATGAAGGCGCCGGAATGATAGACGAACTGCTCCAGCTGGCCCGCGTAGCTTTCCAGGTCGGCCAGGGGGCGCGTCGCCACGCCATCGTCCATGGCGGCTTTCGCCACGGCGGGAGAGATCCGCACGATCAGGCGCGGATCGAAGGGCTTGGGAATGAAGTAGTTGGGGCCGAAGGACACATCGTACAGGCCGTAGGCGGCCGCCACGATGTCGTTCTGCTCTTCCCGGGCCAGCTTGCAGATCGCCATGACAGCGGCCTTTTCCATGCCGCGCGTGATGGTGGTTGCCCCCACGTCCAGCGCCCCGCGGAAAATGTACGGGAAGCACAGCACGTTGTTGACCTGGTTGGGGAAGTCGGACCGGCCGGTGGCGATCACGGCATCGGGCCGCACCGCCAGCGCGTCGGCCGGCAGGATTTCCGGATTGGGATTGGCCAGCGCCAGCACCAGCGGGCGTTCGGCCATCTTCTGCACCATGTGGGGCTTGAGCACGCCGCCGGCGGACAAGCCCAGGAACACGTCGGCGCCGCCGATGATGTCGTCCAGCGTGCGCGCATCGGTCTTCTGCGCGAAGCGGGCCTTCTTTTCGTCCATCAGGACCGTGCGGCCTTCGTAGACCACGCCCTCGATGTCGGACACCCAGATGTGCTCCAGCGGCAGCCCCATGTCCATCATCAGTTCCAGGCAGCCCAGGGCCGCGGCGCCCGCGCCGGACACCACGACCTTGACCTGGGAGACGTCCTTGCCCACGACTTCGAGGCCGTTGATGAAGGCCGCCGTCACGCAGATGGCGGTGCCGTGCTGGTCGTCGTGGAAGACGGGGATGTTCATGCGCTCGCGCAGCTTCTTTTCGACGTAGAAGCATTCCGGCGCCTTGATGTCTTCGAGGTTGATGCCGCCGAAGGTGGGCTCCAGGCCTGCGATGATGTCCACCAGCTTGTCAGGATCCTGCTCGTTGATTTCGATGTCGAAGACGTCCAGGCCGGAGAATTTCTTGAACAGCACGGCCTTGCCTTCCATCACGGGCTTGGAGGCCAGGGGGCCGATGTTGCCCAGGCCCAGGACGGCCGTGCCGTTGGTGATCACGCCGACCAGGTTGCCGCGCCCGGTGTAGCGGAAGGCATTGTGGTTGTCGTCGACGATCGCCTCGCATGCGGCGGCGACGCCGGGAGAATAAGCCAGGGCGAGGTCCCGCTGGTTGGAGAGCTGTTTGGTGGGAGTGACGGAGATTTTTCCGGGACGGCCGTGCTCGTGATATTCGAGCGCCGCGGCGCGGAGGGATTCGTCCATGGTGAGGCAGCCTTGATACGAGTGTAATAAAGAGGGTGTGCTGCCAGCCATTCTAGCCGCTTGCGCCCGCCCGCGGTATGGCGGGGGCGCATGCCGGCCATATGGAAAGCGGCAGGGCCGGGGCGGCCAGCCTCAGAACTGCTGGCTCTGGTCCGGGAAGATGCCGTCCGGGTCGAACAGGGCGCGCACGGCCAGGTCTGTCTCGCACCCGGGCTCGCCGGTCCCCGGGCGGTTCCCGTAGCGGCTTTCATAGGGCCGTTCGCACGGATGCCCAGCGCGCTCGTCGAACACCAGCCACTCCACCCAGCCCAGCTCGCCGCCATGGCCCAGCAGCAGGTGGGCCAGGTTGATGGTGCGGTCTTCGGCCGGCCGCAGGGCATCGAGCCGGTAGCGTCCGTTCCACAGGCCGCCGGCCCGCAGGGCGTCGGCGGCCGGCGCCGAGGCAAGTTCGAAAAGCCGGGGGATCATGCCCTGGACGCGCAGATTGTCCAGCGGCTTGCGGTTGTCCACCCCGAAGGCGCCCAGGTTGGCCTGAGTGCCGTCGGCCAGCAGCACCAGCGCATGCACCAGGCCGCTGGCGGCCGTGTCGCCGCAGTCCCAGTCGCAGGCGCGGCGATCGGCCAGCCAGGCCGCCACGGTCAGGTGCGGCGGCTGATCGCGGAACTGCGGCAGCCCGGCCTGCTCCAGATCGCCGATCAGGCAACCGGGCTGCACGAACCAGCGCGGATCGTCCGGGCCCAGGCGTTCGCAGCGCGCCAGCGCGGCCCCCGGTTCGACCCACAACACGGGGCCGTCATCCAGCCGCGCGGACGACGGCATGCCATCCAGCGCCAGGGTGATGCCGTGTTCCAGGCACAGGGACCGGGCATGGTAGACGTCCTGCATGTGGCCCGGCACCAGCCGGGCACTGCCGGTCTCGGTGGAGAAATCGTGCACGCTCCCCTGCACGGCACGGCGCAGCCGCGCCAGGAAGGTCTCCCAGGGAGATCGTTCCGTACGGCGGCCGACCAGGAATGCGCGGCGGGAAGGAGACTGCATGGCGGGGCTCCGGACTCAGGACGACGGACTACAATCGGGCTTTCATTCCGAACAGCATTGCAAGGTTGCGCGATGGTCCGACTGGCCGACAGAACCGAACGCACGGCGCCATTCTACGCCGTAGAAGTCCTGAAACAGGCCCAGGCCCTCGCGGCCCAGGGGCGCGACATCATCAGCCTGGGCATCGGCGAGCCCGATTTCACCGCCCCCGCGCGAGTGCTGGAGACCCTGAACCGGGCCGCCGACGCCGGCCTGAGCGGCTACACCGCGCCCGCCGGCATCCCGGCCCTGCGCGAAGCCATCGCCCACTACTACGGCACGCATTTCGGCGCGGCCGTGGATCCGGCCCGCGTCCTGATCACATCGGGCGCATCGGGCGCGCTGCTGCTGGCGGCGATGGCCCTGGTCGATCCGGGCGACGAAATCCTGATGCCCGATCCGTCCTACCCCGCCAACCGCAACTTCATCACGGCCGCCGGCGGGGTCACGCGCCTGGTGCCTACCACGGCCGAGCACCGCTACCAGCTGCGCCCGCAGGACATCGATGCCCACTGGGGGCCGGCCACGCGCGGCGTGCTGATCGCCTCGCCCAGCAACCCCACCGGCACATCGATGCCGCGCGAGGCCCTGCGCGACCTGGTCGCCGCCGTACGCGCGCGCGGCGGCTTCGTCATCCTGGACGAAATCTACCTGGGCCTGTACTACGACGAGCCCCCGCTCAGCGGCCTGACGCTGGACGACGACCTGGTGGTCATCAACAGCTTCTCCAAGTATTTCCACATGACGGGCTGGCGCCTGGGCTGGCTGATCGCGCCCCAGGCCATGATGCCCGCCCTGGAACGCCTGGCCGCCAGCCTGGCGATCTGCGCGCCGGCGCTGGCCCAGCACGCGGCATTGAGCTGCTTCGAACCCGAAGTCATGCAGGTCTACGAGCACCGGCGCCTGTCGTTCAAGGAACGCCGCGACTTCCTGCTGCCCGCATTCGATCGCCTGGGCCTGCGCGTGCCTGCCGCACCCGACGGGGCCTTCTACATTTTTTCCGATATTGGCGAACACGGGCTGGACAGCACGGAATTCTGCCGCCGCCTGCTGCACGAGGCCGGGGTCGCCGCGGTGCCGGGCCTGGATTTCGGCCAGGCCCACGCCAGCCGCACCGTGCGTTTTTCCTATGCCACCGGCCTGGACCGCCTGCGCGAGGCCGTCGACCGGATGGGCGCATTCCTGGGAACGCTCTAGCCCGTCAGTCCTTGGGCGGCAGCCCCGAGGCCAGCGCGATGCGGCGGCGTTCGGCCAGCACCCGGGCGCCGTAGCCGCCGTCGCTGGGCCCGGTCGCGCCCACATAGCAGGCCAGGCCGCCCTGTATGCCGCCGCGGCGACGGATGCAATCCCCCAGGATCTGCGCCCCGACGCGCATGTTGACCACCGGATCGAAGACGGACGCCGGCCCGCCGCTGGGTCGCAGCTTGGCCCGGTGCACGCTCGTCATGACCTGCATCAGGCCCTGCGCGCCGACGGAACTTTCGACAAAGGGGTTGTAGCGCGATTCGATGGCGATCACGGCCAGCAGCAGCTGCGGATCCAGATTCCGTTCGCGGCCGATCTCGAAGGCCGCGCGGATGAGGGCGCCCGCCACGCTGTTGGCGATGCGGTATTTGCGCGCCAGGTAGCTGCGCAAGGCATGGGCCTGGGCCTGGCTCACGCCCGGAATCGGCTGGTCGCGCAGGCTGGCGGCCAGGGCGCCGGTGAAAGTCAGGCGTCCGGCCGCCGCGGTCTGGTCCGCCGGACCTGCCGGCTGGCCTGCATCCGCCACGGCACCGTCGGCGCCGCCGTCGGCCGGGCCATCGGACGGTGCGGCACCCTCCGGCGCCTGCGCAACCGGCGGCACGGACCATTCCTGCAGATCGCCTTCGTCGTCGCCCGCATAGCCGGCGCCGTCGGCCTGGAACATCGCCAGGACGACCTCGTGCAACTGCTGCGACTGCTGGCGCATGGAAGGCAGCACCAGGCTCAGGCCCAGCGTGGTGAGCACGGCCAGCCCCAGGTAGATGGCGCTGACGTGGACGAACTCGCCGACGGGCCGCAGCACAGCCAGGACGCTGTGCTGCAGCCGCTCAGGAACGGACCGCATGGGCACCTCCAACCGTCCGGATGGGGGGAATGGTAATCTTTGGCACGACGCCACTGTAACCCGATCGACGACACTCCGTGAAATACCGCGACCTCCGGGACTTCATCGCCCAGCTGGAACGCCAGGGCCAGCTCAAGCGCATTGCGCACCCCGTTTCCACCCACCTGGAAATGACCGAAATCAGCGACCGGGTCCTGCGGGCCGCCGGCCCCGCCCTGCTGTTCGAGCATCCGCAGCACGCGGGCCAGGCCTGCGGCACCCCGGTGCTGGCCAATCTGTTCGGCACGCCGCAGCGCGTCGCCTGGGGCATGGGCGCAGAAGACGTCTCGGCCCTGCGCGAGACCGGCGAGCTGCTCGCCTCGCTGCGCGAGCCCACGCCGCCCCAGGGCATGCGCGATGCCCTGTCGAAAGTCTCGATGCTGAAGGCGGCCCTGTGGGACATGAACCCCCGGCAGACGCGCACGCCACCCTGCCAGGAAGTCGTCATCGAAGCCGCCGACGTGGACCTGAACGCCCTGCCCCTGCAAAGCTGCTGGCCCGGCGATGTGGCGCCGCTGCTGACCTGGGGCCTGGTGATCACGCGCGGCCCGCGCGCGCGCCGCCAGAATCTGGGCATCTACCGCCAGCAGCTGATCGGCCGCAACAAGCTCATCATGCGCTGGCTGTCGCACCGCGGCGGCGCGCTGGATTTCCGCGACCATTGCCTGGCCCATCCCGGCGAACCCTTTCCGATCGCGGTGGCGCTGGGTGCCGACCCCGCCACCACCCTGGCGGCCGTCACGCCCATTCCCGACAGCCTGTCCGAATACCAGTTCGCCGGCCTGCTGCGCGGCTCCCGCACGGAACTCGCGCCGGCGCTGACCAGCGGCCTGTCGGTGCCGGCCCATGCGGAAATCATCCTCGAAGGCCACATCCTGCCGGCCAGCGACCCGCGCGCGCGGCGCCCGGACGTGCCCGAAGGCGTCTCCCCGCCGCCGGACACCGGCTACGAGATGGCCCTGGAAGGCCCCTACGGCGACCATACCGGCTACTACAACGAACAGGACTGGTTCCCGGTCTTCACGGTGGAACGCATCACCCATCGGCGCGACCCCATCTACCACAGCACCTACACCGGCAAGCCGCCCGACGAGCCCGCCGTGCTGGGCGTGGCCCTGAACGAGGTCTTCGTTCCCCTGCTCAAGCGCCAGTTTCCGGAAATCGTCGATTTCTATCTGCCGCCCGAAGGATGCAGCTACCGCCTGGCCGTGGTGTCGATCCGCAAGCAGTACCCGGGCCACGCCAAGCGCATTCTGTTCGGCCTGTGGAGCGTGCTGCGCCAGTTCATGTACACCAAATTCATCGTGGTGGTGGACGAGGACATCGACCCGCGGCAATGGCCCGAAGTCATCTGGGCCATGACCACACGCATGGATCCGGTGCGCGACACCCTGCTGGTGGACAACACGCCGATCGACTATCTGGATTTCGCCTCGCCGGTCTCCGGGCTGGGCGGCAAGATGGGGCTGGATGCCACCAACAAGTGGCCGGGCGAAACCCAGCGCGAATGGGGCCGCCCGATCCAGATGAGCCCGGAAGTCAAGGCGCGGGTGGACGCGATGTGGGACAAGCTGGGCTTGTAGGGCGCTCCCCCACGCCGCAAGACCTGCGGCCCGGGGTTGTGCCGGCGGCGGCTTATTCGCCGGTTTCGCGGCGCCGGCGCTTGCCCAGCCAGACCAGGCCGGCGATCAGGGCGGTTTTCAGGGCGATGCCGCGCCGGTGGGGATTGGAGACCACCGAAGTCAGCAGCGACAGCAGCACGGGGTAGCGGCGCATGGCCCGCAGCCCGCCGCCCAGCCAGCCCAGCCCGACCGATCCCAGGCGGTCGCGCGCCTGGGCCACCAGGGATTCGGGTCGCAGCTCGCCGGCCAGCCTGCAGGCGCCACGCCGGACGGCCATGCGTTCGTAGCCGGCGCGCATGCGCAGCAGTTCGATGCGCAGGCGGCGGTCGGCCATGGTGGGCCGCGCGGCGCGATCCGGGGGCTGCGCGTTCATGGGATGTCCTCCGGGATCGGGTCGTCGAGCCTGGAAGCACCGTCGGAACGGCCCGCAGGATCGGCGCCACCGCCCGCAGGCGCGTCGTCCCGGGAAGCAGGTTCCGCCGTGCCGGCCAACGCCCGGGCGTCCTCGCGCAGCACTTCGACCGTTACGGCGAACGGATCGGGATCCTGTCTCAGGCGGCGAATCAGCCAGCACGCCAGGGCAGCGCCCATGGCCGCATACAGCAGCGCCAGCAAACCCAGGGCCAGGAAGCGGTATTCGGTGGGCCAGAACGCCAGGGCCACGGCCAGTGTGGCCACCAGCAGCGCGAGCAGCAGGAAGATCGCCGCCACAAGCAACACCGCCAGGCGGCACAGCAGGCGGTCGCCGGCGTCCCGGGCTTCCAGTCCCAGCAGTTCCAGGCGCGTGCCGGCCAGGGCCGCCAGCTGGGCGGCCAGGTCGGAAAAAGCGCGGCCTAGCGGTCCCATTGGCCCGTGCCTAGCGGCGCGACAGCAGCGCGCCCAGCAGCAGGCCGGCCACCCCGGCGATTCCCACGGCCTTCCAGGGATTGGCCTGGACGTATTCGTCGGTATCGTGCGCCACCTTGCGCCCCTGCTCCAGCAGGCTGGCCTGGGTTTCGGACAGCACCTCGCGGCCCTGGTCCAGCGCCTGCAGCGCCCGGGCGCGCAGGTCGGCGGCTTTTTCCCCGGTGGCATCGGCAGCTTCGCGCAGCAGCCTTTCGGCCTGGTCCAGGCTGGATTTCAGGTCTTCGATCAACGCATCTCCCGCGGATTGCGTGGCGATTTGCTTGCGAGTGGCCATGGACGGCTCCTGAATGAGGACTTATGAATCTTCATCCTACCTGATCCAGGAAAACCCGATGTTTCAAAACATGAGGTGCCTGATATGGATCAAGAACGCGGGGCCCGGCACGGGCCGGAAGGCAGTCCCGGCGCCGCGCGTCATGGGAACGGCGGCGCAATGCCGGCCGGTCAATCCGCCTTCTGCCGGGTGCCGAATATGCGGTCGCCCGCATCGCCCAGGCCGGGGATGATGTAGCCGTTTTCGTTCAGGTGGTCGTCGACGGAGGCGGTGTAGATGTGCACGTCGGGATGCGCGCGTTCGACGGCGGCGATGCCTTCGGGCGCGGCCACCAGGACCAGGGCGCGCACGGTGCGGGCGCCGGCCTGCTTGAGCATGTCGATGGTGGCCACCATGGATCCCCCCGTGGCCAGCATGGGGTCGACGATCAGCGCCAGGCGCTGGTCCAGCTGCCCGACGAGCTTTTCCAGGTAGGGCTGGGCCTGCAGGGTTTCTTCGTTGCGCGCGATGCCCACCGCGCTGACCTTGGCCCCCGGAATCAAGGTCAGCACGCCGTCGAGCATGCCGATGCCGGCGCGCAGGATGGGCACCACGGTGACCTTCTTGCCGGCGAGCTTCTCGACATCGACTTCGCCGGCCCAGCCGGCGACGCGCGTGGGCTCCAGCGGCAGATCCTTGGTGGCCTCGTAGGTGAGCAGGGCACCGATCTCCTGGGCCATCTCGCGGAAATTCTTGGTGCTGAGATCCGCCCGCCGCATCAGGCCCAGTTTGTGGCGGATCAGAGGATGGCGGATTTCATGGATGGGCATGGCGGCTCGAATGTCAAGAACAAGTTGGCATGCAGTGTAACTCGCCGGGCGGCGTCGCAGCCCGGCAGTGCGGCGGAAGCAGGCCCATCCGGGTCAGATTCCGATGTAGCGCTGCCACAGTTCAGGAGAAGCGGCCAGCGCCGCCGATTCGCCCTGCCACACGACCCGGCCGCGTTCGATGAGCGTGTGCCGGTTGGCCAGCCGCACCAGGCGCTGGACATACTTATCGATGACGAGAATGGCCTGACCCTGGCCGCGCAGCGTGTCCAGGCAGCGCCAGATCTCCTCTCGGATCAACGGCGCCAGGCCTTCCGTGGCCTCGTCCAGGATCAGCAAGTGCGGATTGGTCATCAGGGCGCGGCCGATGGCCAGCATCTGCTGCTCACCGCCCGAAAGCTGGTTGCCCATATTGCCAGCCCGCTCGGCCAGCCTGGGAAACAGCGCCAGGACGCGGTCCAGCGTCCAGGGATCGGCGCTCGCGTTGCGGCGGGCGGCAAAGGCCATCAGGTTTTCACGGACAGAGAGGTTCGGAAAAATCTGCCGTCCCTCGAGCACGACGGCCAGGCCCATGCGGGCGATCCGATCCGGTGCGCGCGATTCGATCCGCTCTCCCAGAAAACGGATCGTGCCGGCCCGCGCGCGCGTCAGGCCCAGGATGGAACGCACCGTCGTGGTCTTGCCCATGCCGTTGCGGCCCAGCAGGGTGGCGACCTCGCCCGGCCCGATGGCCAGGTCGATGCCGAACAGCACCTGGCTGTCGCCGTAGGCGGTCTGCAATCCTTCGACTTCCAGCAAGCCGCTCATCTACGAAACCCCCTGCTCATCGCCCAGATAGGCGCGCCGGACTTCGGGATGAGCCTGGATTTCGTCCGGGGTGCCCGTCGCGATCACCTGGCCGGACACCAGCGCCGAGATCCGGTCCGCCAGGCGGAAGACGGCATCCATGTCGTGCTCCACCAGCAGCATGGTGTGCTCGCCGCGCAGGCTCTGCAGCAGCGCCACCATGCGTTCGGATTCCTCGGCGCCCATCCCGGCCAGGGGTTCGTCGAGCAACAGCAGGCGGGGCCGCAAGGCCAGTACCAGGCCGATTTCGAGCTGGCGCTGTTCGCCATGCGAAAGCGCGCCGGCGATGCGGTCCAGGCAAGCGGCCAGCCCCACCCGCCCGGCCAAAGCCGCAGCAGCGGCATAGCGTTCCCGCTCGGCCCGCGCCGGGCGCCAGAAACGCAGACTGCTGCCGTCGCGCGCCTGTACCGCCAGGGCCAGATTGTCCAGCACCGACAGACGCCTGAACACGCTGGTGATCTGGTAGGAGCGCACCAGCCCCCGATGCACGCGCGCATGGATGGGCAGCGCCGTGATGTCTTCGCCCGCGAAGCGGATCGTGCCGCCGGTCGGCGCCAGCGCGCCGGACAATTGGTGGATCAGCGTGGTCTTGCCCGCGCCGTTGGGGCCGATCAGCGCATGCAGTTCACCGTCGCGGATCGTCAGGCTGGCCCGATCGGTAGCCACCAGCCCGCCGAAGCGCTTGACCAGCCGGTCGACGCACAGGATTGCCATGGATGCCGGCGTCATGGCGCGCCCCGGCGGCGCACCAGGCTCATCAGCCCGTTGGGTGCCAGCAGCACCACGGCCAGCAGCAGAGCGCCCAGGCCGAACTGCCAGTGGATGGTGTAGGAGGACACGATTTCCTCGATCAGCAGAAACGCCGCCGCACCGGCCAGGCCGCCGTACAGATGACCGACGCCCCCCAGGATGACCATGACCAGCAGGATGCCGGACTGGCTCCATTGCAGCAGGGACGGGCTGACGAAACTGCTCTGGTTGGCCAGCAGGGCGCCTGCCAACCCGGCAATGGCGCCTGCCAGCGTAAAGGCGATCAGCTTGTGGCGATAGACTGCGAAGCCCAGCGCGGCCATGCGCGTCTCGTTTTCCCGGATCGCCTGCAGCACGTGGCCGAAGCGCGCATTGAGCAGCCGGGCCAGGCAGACGAACACGCCGGCGCAGATCGCCAGCACCACGAAATAGAACTGCACGTCGTCGGACAGATCCAGGCCCAGCCCCGGATCGGAACGCGTTGCCAGAGGAAGACCATCCTCGCCGCCGTACTGCTTGAGCGATACCATCAGGTAGAACAGCATCTGCGCGAACGCCAGCGTGATCATGATGAAATACACACCCTGGGTGCGCAGGCTGACGAGCCCGATCACGAAAGCGAACAACCCGCCGACGAGCAGCGCCGCCGGCCAGGCAATCCAGGCCGACGCAATGCCGCTCTGCATCAGGATGCCCACGGTATAGGCGCCCATGCCGACGAAAGCGGCATGGCCGAAGCTGACCATGCCGCCGAAGCCCAGGATCAGGTTGAGGCTGGTGGCTGCCAGGGCGAAGATCAGGATGCGGCTGGCCACGCCGATGTAGAAGCCTTCGTCCAGCGCCAGGGCGGCAAAAGGCAGCAGGATCAGCAGGACCAGCAGCGGTACGGCGCTGCGGGCGCGCAGCGCATGATCCAGCAGCCCCGGGGACTCGTGTTGCGGAGAATGCGCCATCCTCGCCTCACCCCCGAGCGGGGAACAGGCCCCGCGGTTTCCAGAACAGCACGGCGGCCATCAGCACGTAGATCAGAATCGAGGCCACGGCCGGACCGGCATTGTCGGCGGCGGCAGGCCCCATCAGCAGCTCGAACAGCATCGGCACCACCGTGCGGCCAGCCGTGTCCACCAGGCCCACCAGCAACGCGCCAACCAGCGCCCCCCGGATCGAACCGATGCCGCCGATCACGATGACCACGAATGCCAGGATGAGGATGCTCTCTCCCATGCCGACCTGGACGGCCAGCAGGGGCCCGAGCATCCCCCCCGCCACAGCGCACAGCGCGGCCCCGAAGGCGAACAACAGCGTGAACAGACGGCGCACGTCGGCGCCCATCGCCTGCGCCATTTCACGATTGGATGCCCCCGCCCGCACCTGCATGCCCAGCCGGGTGCGCGTCACCAGCACGTACAGCAGCAGCGCCACGGCCAGGCCGGCGCCGATGATGAGCAGCCGATAGGCCGGATAGCTGAAGCCCGGCAGCAGCTCGACCGGTCCGGACAACCCGGCGGGCATGGGCATCATCAAGGGTTGCGAGCCCCAGATCATCCGCACGCCCTCATTGGCCATCAGCAGCAGGGCGAAAGTCCCCAGCACCTGGGACAGGTGATCCCGCTGGTACAGCCGCCGGACCACGGTGCATTCCAGCACCGCGCCCAACACCGCCGAGGCGGCCACGCCGCCCGCCAGGCCGATCCAGAACGAACCGGAGGCGGCCGCGATGGTGGCGACCAGGTAGGCGCCGATCATGTACAGCGAACCATGGGCCAGGTTGATCAGGTCCATGATGCCGAACACCAGCGTCAGCCCCGCCGCCAGCAGGAACAGCATCAGGCCGAACTGCAGGCTGTTGAGCAACTGCTCGAGCAGGAGGATACCGCTCATGCGTGCGCGTTCCGGCGGATCAGGACGGCATCTTGCACTCGCCGACGTACGCATCGGCATGGTTTTCCAGCACGCGCCCCACGAGCTTGTTGGTCACGCGGCCCTGGGCATCCTTGACGACTTCGCGCAGGTAGTAGTCCTGGATGGGATAGTGGTTGGCATCGAACCTGAACGCGCCCCGGACGGATTCGAAGGGCGCCGATTCCAGCGCCTTGCGCAGCGCATCCTTGTCCTTCAGGTTGCCGTTCACCTTGCGCACCGCGCCGTCGATCAAGCGCGCAGCGTCATAGCCCTGCGAGGCGTACATCGTGGGCAGGCGCCCGTACGCTTTCTCGAAATCGGCCACGAACCGCTTGTTTGCGGCGTTGTCCATGTCGTGCGCCCACTGGGACGTGTTGAAGAGCCCCAGCATCGGTTCGCCCACGGCCCGGATCACATCCTCGTCGCCCGAGAAGCCCGGTGCGAACAGTTTCATGTTCTGGTTCAGGCCGGCGCCCACGAACTGCTTGATGAAGTTCACGCCCAGGCCGCCCGGCAGGAAGATGAACACGGCATCCGCCTGCGAAGCGCGCAGCTTGGACAGCTCGGCGCCGTAGTCCAGCTGATTCAGCTGGGTGTAGTCCTCCATGACGATCTCGCCCTTGTAGAACCGCTTGAAGCCGGCCAGGTGATCCTTGCCCGCCGGGTAGTTCGGCGCGATCAGCGCGACTTTCTTGAAACCGCGGTCCTGCACGACCTTGCCGGCCGCCTCATCCATGGTGTCGTTCTGGTAGGAGGCGCTGAAGAAGTACGGATTGCACTGGGCGCCGGCGTATTGGGAGGGGCCGGCATTGGCGCTGATGTAGAAAGTCTTGGACTGGAACACCGGCTGCCCCACCGCCAGCATGATGTTGGAAAACACGATGCCGGTCATGAAATCGACGCGGTCGCGCTTGAGCAAGCGGTCGGCGGTCTGCTTGGCGGCATCGGGGCTGAGCTGGTCATCGGCCACGATGACATCGGCTTTCAGGCCGCCGAGCGTGCCGCCGGCCTGCTTGACGGCCAGTTCGAAACCGTCGCGGATGTCGATGCCCAGGGCGGCGCCCGGACCGGACAGCGTGGTCAACAGGCCGACTTTGACGGCGTCGGCGGCCTGGGCGGCCCCCGCCGACAGGCTGGCGGCCGCCACAGCCGCCGTCATGAAGCGCAAGGATGCATGCATGATTGTTCCTCCGGTGTTATTGAATATTCATGCGTGTGGATTGAAAGTCCCGGATCCCGCAGCTCAGCGCGCCGCCAGCCATTCGACGACCGCATCGTCGAATGGGCGCACGGCGGCGGCGCTCGGGCTGTTGACCAGGCTGACCAGGATATAGCGCTTGCCGCTGGCGCCGCGCACGTAACCGGCCAATGCGCGCGAATCGCGCAGGGTTCCGGTCTTCAGGTGCGCCTGTCCGCGCGTGTCCTCCGAGCGCAGGCGGCGGCGCACCGTGCCGTCCACCCCGGAAATCGCCAGCGAGGAGACGAATTCCGGCATCAGGGGCGAACGCCAGGCGACGTCGAGCATCTGCGCCAGGCCCCGCGCCGTGATGCGGCCCTGGCGCGACAGGCCCGAGCCATTGTCCAGCACCCAGCCCGCCGTGTCCACGCCCTGGTTCTTCAGGATCTGCCGGACCGCCCGACCGCCGCTGTCCGGCGTGGCCCCCGGACCATTGAGCTCGGCGCCCAGGGTCAGCAGGGTCATGCGGGCCATGACGTTGTTGCTGTATTTGTTGATCTGGCGGATCACGTCCGCCAGTGTGGGGGAATCATGCCAGGCCAGCACCGTGGCCCGCGAAGGCGCGCGGCCTTCGCGGATGCCGCGCGACAGCGTGCCGCCCAGTTCGCGCCAGAGCAGGCGGAACAGCGCCTCGAAGTGGTCGCCCTGATTGCCGGCCAGGCGATACACGCTGAATTCGCCGCAGTCGCCCACGGCCTTGCCGGATACGTGAATGACCGAGACCGGCCCTTCCGGCCGCACGTCGGCGGCCACGGCGGGCGACCCCTTGCAGGCGCCGTCCAGCCATTCGAGCCGGCCTTCGACGCGCACGTTTCGCGTCGGCGGATCGAGCAGGGGAATCCACTGGCGCGATCGGGCATCGGGCAGGAACACCAGCCGGGTCGCGCCGAAGTTGACCATCATTGCATCGGGGCTGGCATTGTAGGGACGATCGGGGAAATCATCGAAGGCGCCCGTGTCGATGGCCACGTCGCCGAAGCGGCTGCGGTCCACGACGACCTCGGACAGGTTCTTCACGCCCCGCAGGCGCAGTTCGCGCAGCATGTTCCAGAGATCTTCCTGGCGAAACCAGGGATCCCCGGCTGCCTGGACGTAGAGCGGCCCCTGCAAAGTGCCCTGCTCGTCCACGCGGGCCCCGGGGTCGGACAGGAACCGGGTGCGCCAGGCGTAGTCCGGGCCCAGGGCCGACAAGGCGGTCCAGGTGGTCACGGTCTTCATCACCGAGGCCGGGTTGCGCGGTTCCCCGGCCTGGACGCTGGCAATGACGGGGCCTCCGGCCTCGCGGATTTCAAGCGACAGTGAAGAAAGCGGCAGTTTCGTGGCCTTCCAGGCCTTCTGCAGTTCCGGCGGCAGCGCCTGCGCGCCAGCCTGCAGCGACATGCCCATCAGCAGGCACGCCGCCAACCCCGCGCCCAGTCGCCACGATCCCCGCATCATCCTTCTCACCAGCCGCATGCCGTCACCCGATCAAAATCCGACTAAAACAAAACCCGACAAGAAATGCGCCTGCGCCGTCGGCCCGCGCCAAAATCGCCAGCATAATCCAAAGCGGATGTTTCCGATGAGCCCGAATGCCGCGTCCTGCCCCGCCCCGTGGCCCGGCCGGGCAGGACGCGGACGCATCGGACTAAAATACCCCCCGTTTCCATCCCCGATCCATTCCTTCCCCGGACGCCCCTGCCCGCGCCCGGCCTGCCCGTGACCGAATCCCTCGACATTTCGCAGTTCGACTACGAACTGCCCCCCGAACTGATCGCCCAGCATCCTGCCGAGCGGCGCGACGCCAGCCGGCTGCTGCACCTGGACGGCACCGGCGCCCTGCATGACCGGCAATTCATCGATCTGCCCGGCCTGCTGCGCGCCGGCGACCTGCTGGTCTTCAACGACACCCGGGTCATCAAGGCCCGGCTGCGCGGCCGCAAGGACAGCGGCGGCCAGGTGGAAGTGCTGGTCGAGCGCATCACCGAGCCCCGGCGCGCCCTGGCGCACGTGCGCGCCAGCAAGTCGCCCCGCCCCGGCACCCGGCTGGTGCTGGCAGGCGGCGCCTTCGAGGCCGAAGTCCTGGGCCGCCAGGACGAGCTGTTCGAACTGGCCTTTCCCGCCCCTGTGCTGGAACTGCTGGAACAGCACGGCAGCGTGCCGCTGCCGCCTTACATCGCCCACAGCGCCGACGCCGAGGACGAAACGCGCTACCAGACCATCTACGCCGACAAGCCGGGCGCGGTCGCCGCGCCCACCGCAGGCCTGCACTTCGACCAGGCCATGCTCGACCGCCTGCAGGCCAAGGGCGTGGAACGGGCCTTCGTCACCCTGCACGTGGGCGCAGGCACCTTCCAGCCGGTGCGCGTCGCGCGCATCAGCGAGCATGTCATGCATGCCGAACGCTACGTCGTGCCGGCCGAAACCCTGCGCCGCATCCGCGAAACCCGGGCGCGCGGCGGCCGCGTGGTCGCCGTGGGCACCACCAGCGTACGTTCGCTGGAAGCGGCCGCCCACGACGGCGACGGCGAGCACACCTGCGAGGGCGACACCCGGCTGTTCATCACCCCCGGCTACCGCTTCTCGAACGTCGACGCCCTGATCACCAATTTCCACCTGCCGCAATCGACGCTGCTGATGCTGGTGTCCGCCCTGGCGGGCATGGATCCCATCCGCCGCGCCTATGCCCACGCCGTCCAGTCGCGCTACCGCTTCTTCAGCTACGGCGACGCCATGTTCATCGAGGCCGCCCAGGGCCTTGCCCCCGCAGACCAGCCCCAGACCCCATGACCGGACTTCAATTCGAACTGCTGCACACCGACGGCGCCGCCCGGCGCGGCCGCCTGACCCTGAACCATGGCGTCGTCCAGACGCCGATCTTCATGCCGGTGGGCACCTACGGCAGCGTCAAGGCCATGCTGCCGCACGAACTGGAAGAGATCGGCGCCCAGATCGTGCTGGGCAACACGTTCCACCTGTGGCTGCGGCCCGGTACCGACATCCTGGACCGCCATGGCGGCCTGCACGGCTTCATGCAATGGAACCGGCCGATCCTGACCGACTCGGGCGGCTTCCAGGTCTTCAGCCTGGACGGCATGCGCAAGATCACCGAAGAAGGGGTGCGCTTCGCCTCGCCCATCGACGGCTCGCGCCTGTTCCTCACGCCCGAGGAATCGATGCGCATCCAGCGCAGCCTGAACTCGGACATCGCCATGGTGCTGGACGAATGCACCCCCTACCGCATCGGCGACCGTCCCGCCACCCACGAGGAAGCCGCCGCATCGATGCGCATGTCGCTGCGCTGGGCCCGCCGCTCGCGCCAGGCCTTCCTGGACCTGGGCAACCCCAACGCCCTGTTCGGCATCATCCAGGGCGGCATGTACGAAGACCTGCGTGACGAATCCCTGGCCGGGCTGACGGAAATCGGCTTCGAGGGCTACGCCATCGGCGGCCTGTCGGTCGGCGAGCCCAAGGAAGACATGATGCGCGTGCTGGCCCACGTGACCCCGCGCATGCCCGCCCAGGCGCCGCGCTACCTGATGGGCGTGGGCACGCCCGAGGACCTGGTCGAGGGCGTGAGCCGGGGCGTGGACATGTTCGACTGCGTCATGCCCACCCGCAACGCGCGCAACGGCTGGCTGTTCACCCGCCACGGCGACATCAAGATCCGCAACGCGCGCTACCGCGACGACACCCGCCCCCTGGATCCGGAATGCGGCTGCCACACCTGCCGGCACTTCTCTCGCGCCTACCTGCATCACCTTCAGCGTGCCGGAGAAATTTCCGGCGCCCGCCTGAACACCCTGCACAACCTGCACTTCTACCTGCGCCTGATGGAAGACATGCGCACGGCCATCGAAGAGGACCGCTTCGAGTCCTGGCGCGAAGCCTTCCATCGCGACCGGGCGCGCGGCATCGAATGAAAACGGGAACACGGCCGGCCGGATATCCCGCTACAATCAAGAGTTAATTTCACTCACGGGCCGGATTCATGCGGCCCGTGTCCACCCCTAGAATCCCACCGACATCGCAGGAGCCTACATGTCCTTCGTCGACACCCTGACCCTGATCCCGGCCCAGGCCGCCGGGGAACCGAACCCGCTGATGAGCATGCTGCCCATCATCCTGATGTTCGTCATCCTGTACTTCCTGATGATCCGCCCGCAGATGAAGCGCCAGAAGGAACACAAGAAGATGGTCGAAGCCCTCGCCAAGGGCGACGAAGTCATCCTGTCGGGCGGCATGCTGGGCAAGATCAGCAAGGTCAGCGACAACTACCTGACCCTGGAAATCGCCCAGGCGGGCGACAAGGCCGTGGAAACCGTCGTGCAGCGCAGCGCCGTCACCGCCGTCCTGCCCAAGGGCACGATCAAGTCGCTCTGATCCGCCCGGCGGGCGCCGCTTCCGGCGCCTCGTCTCTCCAGACCCGCCCCCCTTCCGATCGACCATGAACCGCTACCCTCTCTGGAAATACCTCATCGTTCTGGCCGCCGTCCTGATCGGCGTGCTCTATACGCTGCCCAATCTCTACGGTGAATCGCCGGCAGTCCAGATCGCTGGGGCCAAGACGGCCATCAAGGTCGATCAGAACACCCTGGCCCGGGCCGAACAGGCCCTGGAGCAGGCCGGGCTGCACCCAACCGCCGGCTCGTTCGAGATGAACGGCCCCGTCGGCACGGTGCGCCTGCGTTTCGACTCCACCGACACGCAGCTCAAGGCCAAGGACCAGCTCGAAAAAACGCTGAACCCGGATCCTCAGAATCCCGACTACACGATCGCGCTGAATCTGATGTCGGCCTCGCCGAACTGGCTGACGGCGCTGGGGGCCCACCCCATGTACCTGGGCCTCGACCTGCGCGGGGGCGTGCACTTCCTGCTCCAGGTGGACATGCAGGGCGCCCTGACCAGCCGCTACGATTCCATGGCCGGCGAAGCCCGCACCACCCTGCGCGACGCCAAGATCAAGAACGAAGACGTCGAGCGCAACCAGCAGTCGGTGCGCGCCACCTTCGCCACCGAAGCCGACCGCGACGCGGCCATCGACACGCTGCGCCGTGCCATGCCCGAGATGGTCTTCACCCCCGGCCAGTCCGGCGACCAATGGCTGGTGGACGGCACGCTCAGCCCGGCCGCCATCACGCAGGTCCAGGACAATGCCCTGAAGCAAAACATCCAGACGCTGCACAACCGGATCAACGAACTCGGCGTGGCCGAGCCGGTGATCCAGCAGCAGGGCGCCGACCGCATCGTGGTCCAGCTGCCCGGCGTGCAGGACGTCGCCAAGGCCAAGGACATTCTCGGCCGCACCGCCACGCTGGAAATCCACATGGTGGACGATTCGCCCACCGCCACGGCCGCCCTGGCCTCGGGCCGCGTGCCCTTCGGCCTGCAACGCTACGACGACCGCGACGGCCGCCCGCTGCTGCTGCGCCGCCAGGTGATCCTGACGGGTGAAAACCTGCAGGACGCCCAGCCCGGCCGCGACCAGCAGACCCAGCAGCCCACCGTCAACCTGACGCTGGATTCGAAAGGCGCACGCATCTTCCGCGACGTGACCCGCGACAACATCGGCAAGCGCATGGCCATCGTGCTGTTCGAGAACGGCAAGGGCGAAGTCGTCACCGCCCCGGTGATCCGTTCCGAAATCCCCGGCGGTCAGGTGCAGATCTCGGGCAGCATGACCGCCCAGGAAGCCGCCGACGTGGCCCTGCTGCTGCGCGCCGGCTCGCTGGCTGCGCCGATGCACATCATCGAGGAACGCACCATCGGCCCCAGCCTGGGGGCCGCCAACATCAAGCAGGGCTTCGATTCGACGCTGTACGGCTTCACCGCCATCGCGATCTTCATCATCCTGTACTACCACCTGTTCGGCCTGTTCTCGACGCTGGGCCTGAGCTTCAACGTGCTGCTGCTGCTGGCGGTGCTGTCCATGCTGCAGGCCACGCTGACCCTGCCCGGCATCGCCGCCATCGCCCTCACGCTGGGGATGGCGATCGACGCCAACGTGCTGATCAACGAACGCATCCGCGAGGAACTGCGCGCCGGGCTGCCGCCCCAGCAGGCCATCCACCTGGGCTTCGACCGCGCCTGGGCGACGATCTTCGACTCCAACCTGACCAGCCTGATCGTGGGTGTCGCCCTGCTGACCTTCGGCACCGGACCGGTGCGCGGCTTTGCCGTGGTGCACTGCATCGGCATCCTGACTTCGATGTTCTCGTCGGTGGTCGGCGTGCGCGCCCTGGCCAACCTCTGGTATGGCCGCAAGCGCAAGCTGAAGACGATCTCCATCGGCCAGGTCTGGAAACCCAAGCAGGACTGACGGCCCCGAGCCCCGAGCCCGTCCACCCCGCACCCAGGACACATCATGGAATTCTTCCGCATCCATCGCACCATCCCGTTCATGCGGCATGCGCTGATCCTGAACATCATCAGCCTGCTCACCTTCCTTGCCGCCGTCTTTTTCATCGCCACCCGGGGATTCCATCTCTCGATCGAATTCACCGGCGGCACGGTGATGGAAGTCCACTACGAGCAATCCGCCCCGGTGGCCGAGATCCGCACGGCGATCGACGCGCTGGGCTACACCGACTTCCAGGTGCAGAACTTCGGGACATCGCAGGACGTGATGATCCGCCTGCCGGTGCATCCCGACGAGGACACCGCCGCCCAGAGCCGCACCGTGCTGTCGGCTCTGCAGGCCCAGCACCCGGACGTGCAGCTGCGCCGGGTGGAATTCGTGGGGCCGCAGGTCGGCCAGGAACTGCTGCACAACGGCCTGATGGCGCTGCTCTTCGTGGTGGTGGGCATCATGATCTACCTGGCCGTGCGCTTCGAATGGAAGCTGGCGGCCTCGTGCGCCCTGGCGAACCTGCACGACGTGGTGATCATCCTGGGCTTCTTCGCCTTCTTCCAGTGGGAATTCTCGCTGTCGGTGCTGGCCGGCGTGCTGGCGGTGCTGGGCTACTCGGTGAACGAATCCGTGGTGGTGATGGACCGGATCCGCGAAAACTTCCGCAAGCAGCGCAAGGCCTCGGTGCGTGAAATCATCAACACGTCGATCACGCAGAACATTTCCCGGACCGTGATCACGCACGGTTCGACCCAGATGATGGTGCTGTCGATGTTCTTCTTCGGCGGTCCCACGCTGCACAACTTCTCGCTGGCCCTGACGATCGGGATCTGGTTCGGGATCTATTCCTCGGTGTTCGTCGCCGCCGCCCTGGCCATGTGGATGGGCATCAAGCGCGAAGACCTGGTCAAGCCGATCAAGAAAGACGGCCCCGAAGTCGAACTGGGATGAGATCGGACTGGGAATGGTCCCCTGCGGACCATTCCCAGCCGATCGAATCCGAGCCGCTTGCAAGCGGCGAGGTGGGGGAGATGCAACGGCTTGAAGACCCCGCGAGCCACTTCGTGCCGATCGAATCCGAGCCGCCTGCAAGCGGCGAGGTGGGGGAGATGCAACGGCTTGAAGACCCCGCGAGCCACTTCGTGCCGATCGAATCCGAGCCGCTTGCAAGCGGCGAGGTGGGGGAGATGCAACGGCGAGGTGGGGAGCCGTAACGCCTTGGAGGCCCCGCGCACGGAGGTGGGGGATTCCCCGCCGCCCGGCTCGACGGTCCTCCCGTCGGTCGGACTACCCGGCCCTTCCTCGTCCAGCCGGGCGGCGTGCAAACTCGGCCTGCGGCCTCAGACAGTGCCCGCCTTGTCTCCCGCTCTCCCTTCGGAAGCCGCCGGCGCCTCACAACGGTTGTCGGGGGAATCCCCCACCTCCGTGCGCACCCCTGGCGATCCAGCGCCGCTTGGTTCGGCGCCCCTCCAGGCAGCGGTAGCAGTTGCGCGCAACCCCACAGTACAATCATCGGTTTACAGACTCCGCCCCCGGGATATAAACCCGTCACGGCCTCATCATGCAAGAAACACCCGTCCGCCGCCCCGGCGTCATCCCCGCATCGCGCGAATCCGCCGAACACCTGAAAGACCTGTCCTGGCGCCAGGCGCAGGACCAGAACCTGGCGGCCCTGCTGCAGCCCACTGAACCCGGCCGCGTGAAAAAGCTGTTCATCCGCACCTTCGGCTGCCAGATGAACGAATACGATTCGGAAAAGATGGCCGACGTGCTGCACGCGGCCAAGGGCGTCGAACTCACCCAGACCCCGGAAGACGCCGACATCATCCTGTTCAATACCTGTTCGGTGCGCGAGAAGGCCCAGGAAAAGGTCTTCTCCGACCTGGGGCGCGTGCAGCATCTCAAGCAGCTGAAGCCCGACCTGGTGATCGGCGTGGGCGGCTGCGTGGCCAGCCAGGAAGGCGAGGCCATCGTGCGCCGCGCGCCCTATGTCGACGTGGTGTTCGGCCCGCAGACCCTGCACCGCCTGCCCGAACTCATCGACCGCCGCCGCGCCACGGGCCGCTCGCAGGTGGACATCTCCTTTCCCGAAATCGAAAAGTTCGACGCCCTGCCGCCCGCGCGTGTCGATGGGCCGGCGGCCTTCGTTTCCATCATGGAAGGCTGCAGCAAGTACTGCAGCTTCTGCGTCGTGCCCTACACCCGGGGGGCCGAAGTCTCCCGGCCATTCGACGACGTGCTGACGGAAATTGCCGATCTGGCCGACCAGGGCGTGCGCGAGGTCACCCTGCTGGGCCAGAACGTCAACGCCTATCGCGGGCCGGCCGGCGAAAACGGCGAGATCGCCGACTTTGCCATGCTGCTGGACTACGTCCACGAAATCCCCGGCATCGAACGCATCCGCTACACCACCTCTCACCCCAAGGAAATGACCGCGCGGCTGATCGAGGCCCATGGCCGCCTGCCCAAGCTCGTCCCCTTCCTGCATCTGCCGGTCCAGGCGGGCAGCGACCGCGTGCTGGCCGCCATGAAGCGCGGCTACACGGCCCTGGAATACAAGTCCATCATCCGCCGCCTGCGCGCTGCGCGCCCCGACATGACGCTGTCATCCGACTTCATCGTCGGCTTCCCCGGCGAAACCGAGGCCGATTTCCAGAAGACGATGGACCTGGTGCGCGACGTCGGCTTCGACCAGTCTTTTTCCTTCGTGTATTCGCGCCGCCCGGGCACGCCGGCAGCCGACCTGGCCGACGACACGCCGGAAGCCGAAAAGCTCGACCGGCTGCACCGCCTGCAGGCCCTGATCAACGAGCAGGCCGCCGCCATCAGCCGTTCCATGGTCGGCAGCATCCAGCGCCTGCTGGTCGAGGGCCCCTCGAAAAAGGACCCGAGCGACATGAAAGGCCGCACGGAAAACAACCGCATCGTCAATTTCGCGGGCCAGCCGCGCCTGATCGGGCAGATGGTCGATGTGCGCATCACCGAGGCCCTGGCCAACACCCTGCGTGGCGAAATCGTCACGACGGACACCACGCGGGTGGGCGAGTGAGCACGCCGAACCACTCCAGGCACGCGCATTCCCCAGAGGAAACGACGCACGGCGCCACGAAATCCCGGCCGCTGACGCTGCAGCTGGAAGCCGGCAACGACCACCTGGCCAACCTGTGCGGCCCTCTGGACGAAAACCTGCGCCAGATCGCCCAGGCCTACGGGGTGGAGATCGCCCGGCGCGGCACCCGCTTCACCATCCGGGGGCCCCAGGCGCGCCCGGCCGCACGGGCGCTGCGCTGGTTCCACGAACGCGCCGCACACGCGCCCCTGTCCCTGGACAGCCTGCAACTGGGCCTGGTGGAACTGGGCGCCCGCACGGAAGAATCCCCCGCCGGCGCGGCGGATCTGCCCGAACTGCCGCCGGTGGACGACGCCAGCCTGAACCTGCGCACCCGCAAATCCGACCTGCGGCCGCGCACTCCGCGCCAGCGCGACTACCTGAACGCCATCCTGAAGCACGACGTGACCTTCGGCGTCGGGCCGGCCGGCACCGGCAAGACCTGGCTGGCCGTGGCCTGCGCCATCGACGCGCTGGAGCGCGAATCGGTGACCCGGCTGGTGCTGACGCGCCCCGCCGTCGAAGCCGGCGAGCGCCTGGGCTTCCTGCCCGGCGATCTGGTCCAGAAGGTCGACCCCTACCTGCGGCCGCTCTACGACGCGCTGTACGACCTGCTGGGCTTCGAGCGCACGCAGCGCCTGTTCGAGAAACAGACCATCGAGATCGCGCCGCTGGCCTACATGCGCGGCCGCACCCTGAACCACGCCTTCATCATCCTCGACGAAGCGCAGAACACCACGCCGGAACAGATGAAGATGTTCCTGACGCGGATCGGCTTCGGCAGCAAGGCCGTCATCAACGGCGACCCGTCCCAGGTGGATCTGCCCAAGGGCCAGCAGAGCGGGTTGCTGCACGCACTGGATGTCCTCGACGACGTGCCGGGGATCGCTCAGACCCGCTTCACCAGCCGCGACGTGGTGCGCCACCCGCTGGTGGGCCGCATCGTCGAAGCCTACGAACGTGCGGGCGACCATGTATCCTGATTTCACCCTGTCGGTCCAGTACGCGGTCCAGGCCCCTGCCCTGCCGCGCTGGCGCCTGCGGCGCTGGGTGGGGCGCGCGCTGGCCTTTGCCCTGGCCGCGCCCGAGCCGCGCGCAGGCAGCCCCGTGACGCTGACCCTGCGCATCGTCGACACCGCGGAAGGCCGCGAACTGAACGCCGCCTGGCGCGGGCGCGACTACGCCACCAATGTCCTGACCTTCGAATACGGCGCCGACCCCTCGGGGATGATCAGCGGCGACATCGTGCTCTGCCTGCCGGTCCTGGAGCGCGAGGCGGCCGAGCAGGGCAAGCCCCTGCTGGACCACGCCGCCCACCTGGTCACACACGGCGTGCTGCACGCCCTGGGCCACGACCACATCGAAACCGACGAGGCCGAACGCATGGAGGCCCTGGAAACCCGCATCCTGGCCACCCAGGGCATCCCCGATCCTTATCGCGGCGCATAGCCGGGCCACAGGCTTCGACCGCCGAACGGCTCGCGCCGTTTATCGGTTATGCTACAGAATCCGTCACTCGTCCTCAGGACAATGCCAGACCCACACGCTTCCGATTCAGAGCCTCGACCTCCCCGGCCCGCGCGTTCCCTTCTTTCCCGTCTCAAGGCGCTTTTGCGCCCTGCTCCGCCCGCCGACCGCGACGATATCCGCGCCGTGCTCGAAGCAGCCCACGATCACTCCGTCCTCGACGGCGAATCGTACGCCATGATTTCCGGAGCCCTGGCGGTCGCCGACAAGACCGTGGCCGACATCATGGTGCCGCGCTCGCGCATGGACCTGCTCGACATCTCGCGGCCGCTGCCCGAACTGATGCCGGCCATCACCGATACCGGCCATTCCCGCTTCCCCGTCTACGAAGACGACCGCGACAACATCATCGGCGTGCTGCTCGCCAAGGACCTGCTGCTGGCCCTGGCGGACCACGCACTGGACATCCGCGCCCTGGTGCGCCCGCCCGTCTTCATTCCCGAATCCAAACGCCTGAACGAACTGCTGCACGAGTTCCGCGTGAGCCGCAATCACCTGGCCATCGTCATCGACGAGCATGGCGGCATCTGCGGTCTGGTGACCATGGAGGACGTGCTGGAGCAGATCGTCGGCGACATCGAAGACGAATTCGACGACGAGGCCGAAAAGACCATCTTCCGCACCGGCGAGAACAGCTGGCGCGCGATGGGGACCGCCGAAATCGAGGATTTCAACGAAACCTTCGGCGTCCACCTGCCCGACGAGGATGTCGACACGCTCAATGGCTGGCTGGCGGCCGAACTGGGCCACATCCCGCGGCGCGGCGAGCGCCTCGAACGCCACGGCCTGGTCTTCACCGTCGTAAGCGCCGACGGCAAGCGGGCGCGCTGGCTGCACATCCAGCGGCTGGACCCCACCCCGCCCGCCTCGGAACATGCCGCCTGAGCCCACGAACGCGGCACAAACCGGAACGGCGGCCGGGCGGCGTGCCTGGCGCGCGCCCCTGGCGGCACTGCTCGGCGGCGGCCTGCAGGCGCTCTGCTTCGCACCCGGCCCCCTGCCGGCCTGGAGCCTGCCCTTCGTGCAGATTGCCACGCTGGCCGTCCTGGCCGCCCTGACCTTCCATGCTGCGGGTCCGCGCCGAGCCGCGATCCTGGGCTGGCTGTTCGGGCTGTCCCAATTCGGCATCGGTGTCTACTGGCTGACCATCAGCATGCACCGATTCGGCGGCCTGCCCCTGCTCCTGGCCGTCGCTGCCCTGCTGCTGTTCGCGGCGGCCATGGCCGCCTATGCGGCCGGGGCCTGCGCCCTGACCGCCTGGCTGTGCGCCGGCCAGGGCAGCCCCGAGCGCCGCGCCCCGCGCCAGATACTGAACGCCATCGCCTGGGCCTCGGCCTGGACACTGGCCGAATGGCTGCGCGGCACGCTGTTCACGGGATTCACCTGGCTGAACATCGGCTACGCGCATGCCGAAGGCATGTTCGCCGCCTGGGCGCCATTTGTCGGCGTCTACGGCCTGGCCTGGCTGGCGGCGTTTTCCGCCGCCGCCGTGGCGCTGATGGCCCGCGCCAAGGACACCGCCTACGACCGCAGCGCAGCCGCTGTGGTGGGGCTGGCCCTGCTGGCCGGGCTGCTGGGCATCGCCTGGAGCCACATGGAATGGTCCCGCCCCCTGGGCAATCCCCTGATGGTGCGCCTGGTGCAGCCGGCCACGCCCCAGTCCGACAAGTTCCAGCCCGAACTCTTCCTGCCCACGCAGGACCGCATCCAGCGCCTGGCCTCGCTGGCCCCCAAGAGCGAGGCTGACCGCCCCGCCGTGGTGATCCTGCCGGAAACCGTGCTGCCGGTCTTCCAGGACCAGGTGCCCGAAGCCGTATGGCGACAATGGCAGGCGGCCGCCGAGACCATGGGCGCAACCTTCGTGCTCGGAGCACCGCTGCATGTAGCCACCCCGACGGGCGACCGATACACCAACGGCGCCATCGCCCTGCGCCCGCAGGCTGCTTCGCCGTCCGCGGCCGGCAACGGCTGGCATTACGACAAGCGCCACCTGGTCCCCTTCGGCGAATTCATCCCCCCGGGCTTTCACTGGTTCGTGCGCGCGCTGCAGATTCCCCTGGGGGACTTCGACCGCGGCACCGAACGGCAACCGCCGCTGGCGGTCGACGACCAGTTCCTGGCGGTCGACATCTGCTATGAAGATACTTTCGGCGAAGAAATCGCCGCCACGGTGGCATCCGACGGCCCCGATGCGCCAGGCGCCAGCATCCTGGTCAACCTGAGCAACCTGGCCTGGTTCGGCGACGGCTGGGCGCTGCGCCAGCATCTGTGGATCGCCCGCATGCGGGCCCTGGAAACCGCCCGCCCCGTGGTGCGCGCGACCAACACCGGCGCCACCGCCGTCATCGACGCGCACGGACAAGTGCTGGGGGCGCTCGATCCCGGCCGCCCGGGCGTCCTGGATGCCGAAGTCCAGGGTACCCAGGGGCTGACCCCCTACGTGCGCTGGGGCAATGCGCCGATCCTGGCCTGGACGTTGCTGGGACTGCTGCTGGCCGCCCGGAAAAGGCGCTATCCGGCCTGATCCTGCAGCCGCCGCTCGAAGGCGTCCTGGTCCAGGGGTTCATCGAACCAGTAGCCCTGGCCCTCGTCGCATCCGGCATCGCGCAGCAGTTCGTATTCTGCCTGGCACGTGATGCCTTCGGCAGTCACCCGCAGACCCAGCCGGTGCGCCAGGGCGATGATGGCCTCGCTGACCATGGCTGCATGCTCGCTGCCCAGCAGCCGCTCCGTCGTGGAGCGCTCGAGCTTGAGCGTCTCGAACGGCAGTTCGTGCACCGCCAGCAGGGCCGGCATGCCGATCGTCACGGCGCCGACGCTGAAGCTGAGCCCGGACTCGTGCAGGCGCAGCAGCCGGTCGCGCATCTGCTGGTCCTCGGCCACGAGCATGTGTTCGCTGAGTTCCAGGACCAGGCAATCCGGCGGCAGGCCCAGCGTATTGAACAGCCCGAACACGGTATCCAGGCCCGAATCATCCAGGCCGAGCTGGGTGGGCGACACGTTGATCGTCAGGCGCAGGTCCGGCGCCAGGTCCTTGCGCCAGTGCGCCAGCTGGCGTATGGCCTCGCGGAACACCCAGTCGCCCAATGGCCGCAGCAGCAGGCGTTCCTCGGCAAAGGGAATGAAGTCGGCGGGAGCGATCACGCCGAATTCCGGATGCCGCCAGCGCAGCAGGACTTCGGCCTGCACGATGCGCCCGGTGCGGAAGGCATGGATGGGCTGGAACAGGAGAAAGAACTGTCCGTCGCCGATGGCCTGCGGCAGGGCGTACATCAGGTCGCGCTGCATGCGTGCGCGTTCGCGCATGCCCCGGTCGAAATAGTGAAAGCAGTTGCGGCCGGAATCCTTGGCCACATACATTGCCATGTCCACGTGGCGCATCAGGGCCTCGGCGTCTTCGGCATCCTGCGGATACAGCGCCACGCCCAGGCTGGCCGAAATCCGCAGGGGATCGCCGCCCAGGCGGTAGGGTTCCGTGATCCGGTCCAGGATGGCCCTGCACAAGGCATCGATCTGCGCCTTGTCGGACATATCGCCCAGGAGAACGACGAACTCGTCGCCCCCCAGGCGCGCCACGAAGCTGCTTTCCGGGGTGACGCACGCCTGCAGGCGCCGGGCGACCTCGACCAGCAGCCGGTCGCCTGTCGCATGCCCCATGGAATCGTTGATTTCCTTGAACAGGTCCAGGTCCAGGAACAGCAGCGCCAGCGACTGCCCCGACCGGTCGGCGGTCTGGACGGCGGCCCGCAGGCGTTCATTGAAGTACTGGCGGTTCGGCAGGCCGGTCAGGGGATCGTGGTGCGCCTGGTTCCAGATCTGCGCCTCGATCTGCTTCTTCTGCGTCACGTCGCTGAGCATCGCGACCCGGCAATTGACCGAGCCATCGTGGTTCCAGGCCGTATCCATGACCACGCGTTCGGCATAGTCCTCGCCCGATTTGCGTTGCCCCCAGTATTCGCCTTCCCAGCGCCCGTGGGTGTTGATGGCATGCCACATCTCGTCGTAGAAATCGCGGTTGTGGCGGCCCGGCCGCAGCAGGGGCAGCAGTTCGCCGGCGATCTCGTCGGGCCAGTAGCCGGTCATCCGCGAATATGCCGGATTGACGTCGATCACCACACCGGCGGAGTCGGTGATGGCAATGGCCTCGCTGCTGTTCTCGTAGGCGATGGCGGCCAGCTGGGCCGACGATTCGGCCTGCTTGCGCTCGGTGATGTCCTGGACGAGGCCGATGATGGACACCTGCTCGCCCACCCGCACGGTCGAGCTGAACACTTCGATGTCGATCTCCGAACCGTCCTTGCGGCGGCCGTGGCGCTCGAACCGCAGCGTGCCGTCGCGGCGGCTCTGGCTGGCCTTGATCGATTCGGCCATCAGGAAACGCTCGCGGGGCACCACGATGCTCAGCAGCGTCATGGTGTCGACCATCTCGCGCGGCTCGTAGCCGAAGATCTCGGCCATCTTGTGGCTGACGAAAGTGAAGCGCTCGTTCTCGACCAGGAAGATGCCCACGATGGAATTCGATGCCAGGCCCTGGAAAATGGTGTCGGCCCTGAGCAACCCGGCCTGGTCTTCGCGCATCTTGGCCAGCAGGTCGTGGACCTGGCGGATGCCGTCGTTGAAATCACGGGCCACCTGGCCGAGTTCGCCCGCCCCCCGGTAGCTGATCCGGGCATCGTAATGGCCCCTGACCAGCTCGCGGCATGCGATCCTCAGCTCGCGCAGCGGCCGGACCAGATGGCGGCGCAACAGCAGGTACAGGCACAGCAGCACCACCAGATCCAGAAGCACCAGCCCGCCGCTGGCCAGCAGGGCGCGGTCCTTGCCCTCGCGCAGCAGGGGGATCAGCACGTCGGCACAGGCATCCAGCGTGCCGAGCAGGGTCTCGGCATCGTCGGCCACCCACTGGCGCTGGATGGTCTGCGGCAATTCATGGGGTCCGGACGCATGCTCGTCGCGTACATAGGTGCCCAGCAGCACGGACTGCAGCCGGCCGCGCAGGGTGGCCCAGTCGCGCCGGATCCGCGGCAGGAAATCGCGCGCGGCGGAATGATCCAGCGCGGGGATCTCGCGCCCGTCGATGACGCCGCCCTGGTCCAGGGCCTGCAGGGCGCGGTCCATCAGGTCCATTTCCTGGCTGAGCTGGCCGGCCTGCACCAGGGCGCCGTCCGACAGGCGCATCGCCCGCACCGCCAGCTGCTGGCTGGAAGCGCGCATGCGGTCCAGGGTGACGGCCTGATCGAGCGCGCTTTCATAGCGCGACAGCAGGGAATGCACGACAACCGCATTCCCCAGCACGAAGACCAGCATGAACAGGAAGAAGGCAGCAGAAACCGTCCCCGGCCCGAAGGACGATCGGACCGCCGGCCATGCAGCGCGCGATGTGTGAGGGCTCATGCCTTCCCTGTGAGATGAACGACAGCAACGGCGAGCCGAAGCACGGCCCGGAACGCCATCCCCTGGCATGTTACTGGATGCACGGAAAAGAACAATACGTTAACAACCGGAATCCACAGGCGGAGATCGGGGTTTTGACGCCGCTGCGATGACCCGGCGGAACCTGCGCAGGTCATCGACCGGCCACACCAGCCGCGGGGCCATTTCCCGGCGCCCAACCGCTGTCGGGCATTGGGCTCAATGGCTGGTCGATTGCCACGAATACCGGCCAGGCGAGTCTTCCGGCAGTGGGGAGCGCCGCGCCTCGATAGTGTCCATAAAGACGGCAAGATCACGATTGAACCGGTCAGGTTCCTCGAAGAAGGGGGAATGCCCCGACTCTAGGTAGAACTTGCCGGTCAGATTGGGATTCAGCTCCTTGGCTCGGTTGAAGGAAGGCTTCGCCCGAACCAGCGCGTCTTCAGCGCCATAGATCAACAACAACGGCTTGTGCATCGCTCCCAATCCCTTGGGCGCATCCAGTGACATCCTTTGCACTGCATTCTGCATGTTCTCGGAGGCCATGGCCGCATTGGCCAACAGGCGTTGGAAAGTTACGGCATCAGGCTGGGTGGAAAAGCACAGTGCCACGAACTCACGCTCGGCATCGAGGTGGGTCTTCAGGTCGGGCGACGCCATTCCACTGTACACACGTGGGTGCGGAACGATCTGTTCGGGCGCGAGCTCGATGACACCGCCCACATACACGGCGCCGGCAATCTTCTCGTCGCCATAAGCGGCCAAGTAATTGGTAATCACGGCCGCCCCGAGAGACCATCCCACGACAACCTGCTGCTCGACACCCGCCCCGGCAATGACGGCAGCCAAATCATCGGCCCAATGCCGTCCATCGCTGTAAGCATCGGCATTCTCCGGCTGGCCGGAAACACCATGCCCCCGCATGTCATACGTGATCAATCTGTAATGCTGCAGCGCCGGACTGCCGACCTGCTTTTCCCAGCTCAAATGACTGCCCAGCAAGCCGTGAATGAAGACAATGGGTGGGCCGTTTGGATCTCCAGCTTCCTGTACTGCGATGGATACACCATCAGGAGCAGTCACGGTATAGGATTTCGTAGCGGCCTGCACCAGTACGGAAGCCCCCATAAGAACAACCGCAACCAGCCAGCTTTGCCAGTGTTTGAAGGCCTTTGAAGATTTCATGTTGAAGCTCTGGTAGAACGAAAAATCGCATCCTAAACCCTGACACTAATGTCACGGTCAAGCAGAAAGTGATATCGTTCAATCCATGAAGCAAAGACCATCGCCTGCCGACGATCTGAAAATCGGTGCCCTGGCCAGGGCAACCGGAGCCAGCGTGCGCTCAATTCGTCACTACGATCAGCAGGGTCTGTTGGCATCGACCCGAGCCGAGAACGGCTATCGTTCCTTCCCGGCAGTGGCCATCACCCAAGTCAGGCAGATCCAGCGTCTTATAGCGACCGGCTTCAGCCTGGAAGAAATCCGCAGCTTTCCCGATTGCATGCTATTAATCGAAGGCGCGAAAGCATGCGCAAACATTACGGAAGCTCAGCGCAAGCGGCTCGCAATCCTCGAACGGCAAATAGAAGCGCTTGAAAACCAACGCCAACGCCTGCGCGCCATGCTGATCGAAAGCCAGGAAGCCGATCAGTAGCCGTTGGCGTAGCGGGCAACTCCGCAGCCTACTGCGCCAGGCAACCATGGCGAGAGGCAGCCATTCGCGATGAGCAGCTGCCGTTGCACCGCGAGCATTTCAGGTTGAGGCCCTTCCGTCATAAGCCTCCCGCGCTTGTTCAATATCGCGCAAATGATGGATCGCCCAATCGTATACGGCCCCCAGCGGTATTTGCAGGGTACGTCCAAGCTCCGTGAGTGAATATTCGACCGCAACCGGCGAAGTGGCCAATACGTGCCGGGCAATCAGCCCGTTACGCTCCAGGCGCCGCAGCGCCTGAGTGAGCGCCTTGTGCGTTACGCCTTCCAGCCGCCGCCTGATTTCGTTGAAGCGCGTCGGCTTCTCACTGAGCACGCTAAGGATCATGACCGACCATTTATTGGCGACCTGATCGAAAAAAGAGCGCGCAGCGCAGTCCGCAAAAAACACATTGCTCACATCATGCGGCATCCCGATAACCTCGCGTATACCTAGGCACCTTGAAGTGCGTAATTGACACTAAGTATAAATTGTATACCATCATATCCCGCTCGATCCCTAGATCCCGGAAACGGTCCGGGGGTCGAACAAAGACATCAGACATCCAGGAGAATCATCAATGGAAATGCAGCAATTTGGTATGTCCCGGCGCAGCTGGCTCAAGCAAACCGCGGCAGCCGCGCTGGTAGCCGCCAGCCCCGTGCCTAGCGCGATCGCAGCCAGCGGGCTTACCGCGAAACTGTTTTTTACTGAAGCGGGAACCGGTGAAAATCTGATGTTTCTGCATGGCTGGACCGCCGATTCCAATGACTGGATCTGGCAATTGCCATACTTTGAAAGCAAGTACCGGGTGATAGCAGTGGATTTGCGGGGGCACGGAAGATCCGAAGTCATGCCTTCGGGTGCCTACAAGCCTGATGATTATGTTCGCGACATCGAGTCGCTGATCACAACCCACTACCCAAATCAGAAGTTCATTCTCGTGGGCCACTCGATGGGAGGACAGATTGCTGCGCGCCTTGCGGTAAAGCGGCCTGATCTGGTTAAGGCCGTGGTCTCCGTTGACGGTTCGTTAGGATTCTCAGACAAGGTGGGGGCAGCTTTTGCAGACGTCACTGAAAATCTGCAGTCTGCCGACCCGGGCATGGTAGCGGCGGCCTTGTTCAAGCAAGTCTACGATCCGGCCACGGACCCAGCCCTGCAAAGCTGGCACGCGAGACGCGCCATAGGGATGGAAAAAATCGCGGTACGCGAATCATTTGGCCCCTTGTTTGTAGGACCGGATCAAGTAGGCGTCGGCGAGGCCAGCGCGGAATTCTGCAAGCGCCTGGCGTTGCCGTTTTATCATCTCTGCCGCAATCCGACCCAGGCCGACCGTATGCGCCCGTGGTTCTCTAACGCCAAATCGAAGGTCGACGCATGGCCCCACGCAGGCCACTGGATCATGCAAGACCGCAAGGACGATGTGAACGCTGCCGTGGCTTCCTGGATTGATGCACTTTAGTGATTTCCGGCTGGAACCCCTATCTGATTCCAGGCCAGTTCTCGTTGGATGCTTTGATCAGCGAACCGCCATCGCCATACGCGCCATCATTGCGACGCCAGCTGGAAAGTCCAGGCTTCGGAAGAAAGACCCCGGCTTTGTGACATGAGCCGGGCGAAAAAAAGCACCTACATGACGTAGGTGCTTTTCTTGAATTCCTTGGCGGAGCGGACGGGGCTCGAACCCGCGACCCCCGGCGTGACAGGCCGGTATTCTAACCAACTGAACTACCGCTCCGCAGCGGTGCCAGAAAATCCTGGCGTCCCCTAGGGGATTCGAACCCCTGTACTCACCGTGAAAGGGTGATGTCCTAGGCCTCTAGACGAAGGGGACAGGACATTCGACAACGAAAGTTTGGTGGAGGTAAGCGGGATCGAACCGCTGACCTCTTGCATGCCATGCAAGCGCTCTCCCAGCTGAGCTATACCCCCAAACAAGGTCTTCGTTAACGAAGAAACGAGATTATGCACGAATTTTTTTTCGCGTGCAAGCGAGCCCAGATTTTTTTCTTCAGTCCCTGTCAGGCCCCTTTCCGACCCGGTCCTGGATCACAACTCTTTACATCTGGGCCCGCCGGGAAAGATCGCGGCCGAAAGCCGGACCAGCCATCCGATTGCCATGAAAATGGCGCCAATAGCCATGACTTGGCAGCAACTTGGCGACCGATAGAGGAATGTTGCGGCTTGCAGGGCAGGCCTGCAGCGCCTACGATCCGGGCTGTTTTACATTCCGGAGCCCGCCATGCACGCCAGCATCCGTCACGAAACCCTGGTCCCCGCCTGGACGACCCAGGCGATCCTGGACCTGTTCGCCCTGCCCTTCAACGACCTGCTGCTGCGGGCCCAGACCGTGCACCGGGCGCACCACCCGGCCAATGCCGTCCAGCAATCCAGCCTGCTGTCGATCAAGACAGGCGCCTGTCCCGAGGACTGCGCCTACTGCCCCCAATCCTCGCGCTACCAGACCGAGGTGGAACCGGCGCCGCTGATGCCGCTGGACCAGGTGCTGGAAGCCGCGCGCAAGGCGCGGGACGCGGGCGCGCAGCGCTTCTGCATGGGGGCCGCCTGGCGCTCGCCGACCGAACGCCAGCTCGACCAGGTGATCGAGCACGTGCAGGCCGTCAAGGCCCTGGGACTGGAGACCTGCGTCACCCTGGGCATGCTGAAGGACGGCCAGGCCGAACGCCTGAAGGCCGCCGGCCTGGACTATTACAACCACAATCTGGATACCGCCCCCGAATACTATGGCGAGATCATCCGCTCCCGGAGCTTCCAGGACAGGCTGGACACGCTGCAGCGCGTGCGCGAAGCCGGCCTGAAGGTGTGCTGCGGCGGCATCGTCGGCATGGGGGAATCGCGCGAGATCCGCGCAGGCCTGATCGCCACCCTGGCCAACCTGGAGCCCTATCCGGAATCCGTCCCGATCAACCAGTTGGTGAAGGCGCCGGGCACCCCGCTGGCCGACGCGCCCGACCTGGATCCCATCGAATTCGTGCGCACGATCGCGGTTGCCCGCATCGCCATGCCCCGCGCCGTGGTGCGCCTGTCCGCGGGCCGCGAAGGCATGCACGACAGCACCCAGGCCCTGTGCTTCATGGCCGGCGCCAACTCGATCTTCCACGGCGAACGCCTGCTGACCACCCCGAACCCGCAGGCGCAGGCCGATGCCCGGCTGTTCGAGCGCCTGGGGCTGGTGCCGATGCCCCAGGAAGAACCCGAGGCCGCGTGCCCACCCGCCGCCACGGCCAAGGCTTCCAGTCCGGTCTGACGCATACGGCTTCATGATCCCACGCACCGCCGCCCATCCTTTCGTTACCCGACCATGCACACCCTGATCCTCAGCATCTCCTTCAGCGTCGTCGTCTCGATCTTCCTGAAGCTGGCCCGGGCCGGCAAGATCCAGGTCGACCAGGCCATCGCCGTCAACTACGCGACGGCCGCGGCGCTCAGCGTGTGGCTGCTGCGCCCGCCCCTGGACACGCTGTTCGAGCAGCCGCCCGCCGTCTGGCTGATCCTGGGCCTGCTGGGCGTGCTGCTGCCCACCGTGTTCCTGGTCATGGCGGCGGCCGTGCGCCGCGCCGGGATCGTGCGCAGCGACACGGCCCAGCGCCTGTCGCTGATCCTGCCGATCCTGGCCGCCTTCCTGGTGTTCCATGAAGTCCTGTCGGGCCGCAAGGCCTTCGGCATCGCCCTGGCACTGTGTGCGCTGGCCTGCCTGCTGGCACGCCCCCGGGCCAACGGCGCGCGGCTTCCGGCCAGGGCAATGGCGCACCAGGAAGAACCGCAGGAGTCCGCGGCGCGCGGCTGGGCCGTGCTGCTGGGCGTCTGGGCGGGCTACGGCTGCATCGACATCCTGTTCAAGCAGATGGCCCGGATCGGCGCCGGCTTCACCGGCAGCCTGCTGCTGAGCTTCGTCCTGGCGGGCCTGCTGATGTGCCTGTGGCTGCTGTTCCGGCGCACCCGCTGGGACGCCCGCAGCCTGGCGTCCGGGATACTGCTGGGCGGGCTGAATTTCGGCAACATCTATTTCTACATCCGCGCGCACCAGACCTTCCCGGACAATCCCACGCTGGTGTTCGCGGCCATGAACATCGGCGTGATCTCGATCGGGACACTGGTGGGCGCGGGCGTGTTCCGCGAACGCCTGAGTCCGCTGAACATGCTGGGCATCGGCCTGGCCCTAGGCGCGATCGTCCTGCTGTTCCCCCGCTGACGCCTGCGGCGCTGCATCCGCCAGGGGATCGTCGATCACCGGGTCGTGGGATATGTCGCGCTGCGGATCGACGCGCGGATCCAGCACCGCCATCACGTGGGAATTCTGCAGCGTGTCGGCCATGGGCACGAACTGGGTGGGCGCGTCTTCGCTGCGGTGCGTGCCCTTGACCTTCCGCTCGCGGATGAACACCACCAGCAGGGCGGCACAGGCCGACACGAAGACGAAATACACGTCCGGCCCCCAGGCCCGCATCAGGCCGCCCGCCGCCAGCGGCCCCAGGCAGGCCCCCAGGCCGTAGACCATGTACAGCAAGGCGCTCAGGCCCACCCGCCGCTCGGGATCGACATTGTCGTTGGCGAAGGCCGCACCCATGGGATAGAGCGTGAACTGGACGATGCCCAGCACCCCGGAAAACGCGACCAGGGCCAGGTAGGGAAACTGGAACCAGCCCCACAGCGGCACGCCCAGGACCAGCAGGAGCAGCGCACCGCACCGGATCAGGCGCACCCGGCTCATGTGATCGGCCAGCCAGCCCAGGGGCCACTGGCACACCAGGCCGGCCGCCACGGACACGGCCAGGAACACCCCCACCTGGTGGTTGTCCATGCCGTGCTGCAGCCCGTAGACGGGCGCCAGGCCATAGAACGCGCCCGTCAGCATGCCGGCCAGGAACAGCACGGTCAGGGACATCGGCACGCGCGCCACGTAGTACCGCAGGGCCAGCGGTGCGGGCACCTGCAGCGCCGGGTGCAGGCGCCGCGTCAGGGTCACGGGGATCAGGCTGAGCACGCTGCAGATGGCCACGAACACCAGTGGCTCGGAATCCAGTTTCGGAAACAGCCCCAGCGCCAGCTGGCCCAGCACGGTGCCCAGACAGGACGCAACCATGTAGAAGCCGAATACGGTGCCCCGCGAGGCGTTCTCGGTCTGCTCGTTGAGCCAGCTTTCGATGGCGATGAACAGGCTGACCATGGCAATGCCCGCAACGAAGCGCAACGCCAGCCAGATCCACAGGCCCTGGATCAGGATCATGACCAGCACCGTGACGGTGACCAGCGCCGCACAGGCCGCATAGGCGCGGATATGGCCCACGCCGATGATCAGGCGGTGGCCCACCCGGGCGCCCAGCACCAGGCCCAGGTAGTACGCGGCGATCATCGCCCCGACCCAGATTTCGGACACGGACAGCGCCGTCAGCCGCAGGCCCAGGTAGGTATTGAACAGCCCCGAACTGAGCAACAGGATCAGAGTCGCCAGGTACAGGGAAAAGAAAGCGCCGATCGTCTTGGCCATGCGGGATTCCGGTCGGGAGCCCTGCCGGCATCCAGCCGGCCTTGCCCTCAAATAACCATCATAGCAGTGGTGCCTGCCGCCCGGCTTCGTCCTCGTTTATCATAGGACCATGAGCGAAGCAGACCTCTCCCCCACCCTCAGCCACCTGGATGAAAACGGCCAGGTCCGCATGGTCGACGTCGGTGCCAAGGCGCCCACCGACCGCACCGCCGTGGCCGAAGGCCGGGTGCGCCTGAACGCGCATGCCTGGGGCTTGCTGTCTGCCCAGGCCAACGCCAAGGGCGAGGTCCTGAACACGGCCCGCATCGCCGGCATCCTGGCGGCCAAGCGCTGCGCCGAAATGATCCCCCTGTGCCACAGCCTGCCGCTCAGCTTCGCCGGGGTGGATTTCTCGGCCGACGAATCCAGCCGCACGCTCACCATCCGCGCCACCTGCCGCACCCGTCACCAGACCGGGGTCGAAATGGAAGCGATGACTGCCTGCTCGGTCGCCGCCCTGACGGTCTACGACATGTGCAAGGCGGCCGACAAGGGCATCGTCATCGAGCAGATCCGCCTGCTCAGCAAAACCGGAGGCAAGAGTGGCGACTGGCACAACGATTGACGTCCTGTATTTCGCCCAGGTGGCGGAGCACATGGGCGTGCGGCGCGAGACCCAGCCCCTGGACGCTCCCGTCCGGGCCGGCGACTGGCTCGACGCGCTGGCAGCGCGCTGCCCCGCCCTGGGCCCTTCGGCCCGCCTGAAGCTCGCCATCAACCAGGAGCACGCCGCACGCACCGCCATGATCCGGCCGGGCGACGAAGTCGCCGTGTTCGAGCCGGTCACCGGCGGCTAGGACCATCATGATCCGCATCCAGACCGAACGCTTCGACGTCGCCGAACTGACCGGGCTGCTGCAGGCCCGCGCGGCCGGGCGTGCCGGCGCCCTGGTGCACTTCCTGGGCATGGTCCGCGACTACAGCCCCGACGCCGGATCCCGCAGCCTGTTCCTGGAACACTATCCAGGCATGTGCGAGCGCGAGATCCAGGCGCTGTGCGATCACGCCAGGCAGCGCTGGGACATCCTCGACACCGTGGTCGTCCACCGGGTGGGCGAGCTGCCGCTGGGCGATCCCATCGTCTTTGTCGGCGTGGCCGCCGCCCACCGCGGCCAGGCCTTCCGGGCCTGCGAATACATCATCGACGCACTGAAAACCCGCGCGCCGTTCTGGAAGCGCGAAACCCTGGCCGACGGCCGCGCCTTCTGGGTCGAACAGCAGGCCGCCGACGCCGAGAAAACCGCCCAGTGGGATACGCCATGAAAGCCAACCCCGCCCTGCCGCCCGTCAACCTGCGCTGCGCGGTGCTGACGATCTCCAGCCGCCGGACCGCCGCCGAGGACACGACAGGCGACTACCTGGCCGCCGCCCTGGGCGAAGCGGGCCACATCCTGCAGGCCCGCGCGCTATGCCCCGACGACCGCTACCAGATCCGCAAGGTCGTCAGCGACTGGATCGCGGATCCCGAAATCCAGGTGGTCCTGTGCAACGGCGGCACCGGCTTCACCCACGGCAAATCCACCATCCCCGCCGTCGCGCCCCTGCTGGACCAGACCGTGTCCGGCTTCGGCGAGCTGTTCCGCCACCTTTCCTGGCTGGACATCGGCGCTTCCTCGCTGCAATCCGACGCCCTGGGCGGCCTGGCCAACGACACCCTGGTGTTCTGCCTGCCCGGCTCGACGGGCGCCTGCCGGCTGGCCTGGGAAAAGATCCTCCAGCCCCAGCTCGACAGCCGCCAGCGCCCCTGCAATTTCGCCAGCGCCTACCGCGCACGTACGGAAACCTGACCATGCTCGACTTCGATACCGCCCAGGCCCGTCTGGCGGCGCGCGGACGCGCGCCCGCCGCACACGAAACCGTCGCGCTCGACGCGCTTTGCGGCCGCGTGCTGGCCAAGGACATCGTCGCCGTTCTCGACCTGCCGCCCGCCGACAACAGCGCCATGGATGGCTACGCGCTGCGCGCCGCAGATGCGGTGGTCCCCGGCACCACGCTGCCGGTCCAGCAGCGCTGCTTTGCCGGCCAGGCCCCCGAACCCCTGCTTCCCGGCCAGGCCATCCGGCTGTTCACCGGCAGCGTGATCCCGGCCGGCGCCGATACCGTGGTCATGCAGGAAGACTGTCGCGAGGACGACGGACGCGTCACCATCCTGGCGCCTTCCGTACCGGGGCGGCACATCCGCCGCCAGGGGGAAGACATGCAGCGGGGCCAGGCCGTCCTCGCCCGGGGCACCCGCCTGGGGGCCGGCCAATTGGCCGTCCTGGCGGCCCAGGGCTACGACCGGGCCCCGGTCTTTCCCCGCCTGAAGGTCGGCATCCTGACCACGGGCGACGAACTCATCCCGCCCGGCCAGCCCCTGCCGCCGGCCGCGATCCACAATTCCAACGCCCCGATGCTCGCCAGCCTGTGCAGCGGCCTGGGTACGGCCGTACCCATGCTGCGCCACGCCCGCGACGACGCGGACGCCACCCGCCGGGCGCTGGCCGAACTGAACGAAGCCTGCGATCTGGTGCTCAGCGTGGGCGGGGCTTCGGTCGGAGAAAAGGACCTGGTCAAGCCCGCCCTCGAATCCCTGGGCGGCACGCTGGACCTGTGGAAGGTGCGCATGAAGCCGGGCAAGCCGGTCGCACTGGCCGAGCTGAACGGCCGTCCGGTGGTCTGCCTGCCCGGCAACCCGGTCTCGGCGTTCGCCGTGTTCATGCTGCTGGTCAGCCCCCTGATCCGCGGCCTGCAGGGCCGACGGGACGTACTGCCCCCCGTGCGGCGCGGCATCCTCGACACGCTCCGTCCCGTGGGCGGCGAACGCGATGATTTCCTGCGGGTCCAGGCTGCGCAGGGTGCCGGGCTGCCCCGCCTGACGCCGCATTCCCAGCAGAGTTCAGGTGCGCTGTCCAGCCTGGCCTGGGCGCACGGCCTGGCCCGCATCCCGGCGGGCGCACGGCTGGAATCGGGTGCGGAAGTCGACTGGATGGCGCTGTCCGACTGGCTGTCCTGACATCCGGGCCCGCATGCGCGCCGGCCATCCCCAGGCATCTCGAAGCCGGGCGCAACAGCCTGGGGTCAGCGCCAGCGTTCCCAGTCCTCGGGGGTATTCAGGTTGACCAGCACGTCTGCGCCGGGAAAATCGACAGCGGCCGCGCCGCAGGAGCGCAGCCAGCCCTGGACCTGGCGGCCACCCGCATCCAGGTAGGCCTGCAGCCCGTCGGCCAGGTCGCGATGCGCCATCAGGCAGAGCGGATGCGGACCATCGGGTGTGCATGCATAGGCCGGGCTGCCGGGCCGGGCCGCCGCGCCCAGGCGCGCGCCCAGGTCTTCGGGCCAGCGCAGCACATCCACCGGCAGCACGAACAGCCAGGGGGATCGCGACCGCCGCAACCCGGCCAGCACGCCGGCCAGGGGGCCGCAATCGGCATGCGCCGGATCGTCGCTCACGACCGTGCCGTAGGCTGCGTAATCGTCGAAATGGCGGTTGGCGCTGATCCACAGGGAGCCCGCCCCCTGGGCACGCAGCTGGCGGCAGGCATGGGCCACCAGGGGCTCGCCGCGCCAGGTCATCAGTCCCTTGTCGGCCTGGCCGCCATGGGCTGTGCGCATGCGCCGGGATTGCCCGCCCGCCAGGACCAGTCCATCAAACACTTCAGCTAACCTCCACGTCGCGCCTTGCAAGGCGCTCCGATTCGACAGGCACATGAGGGTCCGCAGGGACCCTCCGGGCTTCGTCCGAAACATCCCTCCACGTCGCGCCTTGCAAGGCGCTCCGATTCGACAGGCACATGAGGGTCCGCAGGGACCCTCCGGGCTTCGTTCGAAACATCCCTCCACGTCGCGCCTTGCAAGGCGCTCCGATTCGACAGGCACATGAGGGTCCGCAGGGACCCTCATGTGTCCTGTCTCATCCCCCGATGTAGCTCATTTCTACTTTGTGGTCGCGGTGGGCCTCTCCGCGGCGCTCGGAATAGCGGTCGTCGCGGGCCTGCCAGACGCCCGCCAGGCGCCGGGCCAGCGCATCATCGCTGGCCCCGCTGCGCAGCAGTTCGCGGATGTCGTGCCCCTGCTCGGCGAACAGGCAGGTGAACAGCCGCCCCTCGGGCGACAGGCGCAGCCGGGTACAGTCTCCGCAGAAGGGCTGGGACACGCTGGTGATCAGGCCGATTTCGCCCGCGCCGTCCTCGTAGGCCCAGCGGGCGGCGACTTCGCCCCGATAGCGGGCCTGGACCGGCCGCAGCGGGAATTCGGCGCCGATGATCCGCACGATTTCCGCTCCGGTGACGACTTCGTCCATGCGCCAGCCGTTGGTATTGCCGACATCCATGTATTCAATGAAGCGCAGCGTGTGCCCGGTGCCCCTGAAATGGCGCGCCATCGGCAGGATCTGGCCGTCGTTCATGCCGCGCCGCACGACCATGTTGACTTTGACGGGCTTCAGGCCCGCTGCGGCGGCGGCCTCGATGCCATCGAGGATCGTGGCGACCGGCACGCCGCTGTCGCTCATGCGCTCGAACAGGGCATCGTCCAGCGCGTCGAGGCTGACCGTCACGCGCGTCAGGCCGGCGTCGGCCAGCGCGCGGGCCTTGCGGGCCAGCAACGTGCCGTTGGTGGTGAGGGTCAGCTCGGGCGGTTCGCCGTCCGGCGTGCGCAGGCCCGCCAGCATGCCGACCAGGGTTTCGATCTGCTTGCGCAACAGGGGTTCCCCGCCCGTCAGGCGGATCTTGCGCACCCCGCTTGCCAGGGCGATCCTGGCAAACCGGGTGATTTCCTCGAAGGTGAGCAAGGCCCCGTGGGGCAGGAAGGCATGGTCGGCGCCGAACAGCTCGCGCGGCATGCAGTAGGTGCAGCGGAAATTGCAGCGGTCGGTGACCGAGATCCGCAAGTCACGCAAGGGGCGCCCGAACGCGTCGGACACCGACCCACCCGGCGCGGCGACCGCATCGCGGTCTTCCGGCGCCGTTGCAGGCCGGTGATGGATCACGCGGGGCATGGAATCAGTCGTTTTCCTTGACCCGGTAGACCAGGGTGGCGACCTTGGCCAGGCCCAGGACCTTGACCGTGACGCTGCCCAGCAGCAGGCGCGACAGGCCGCTGCGGCCATGGCTGCCGATGAAGATCAGGTCGCAGCCTTCTGTCTGGGCGGCCTGCACGATGCCGTCGGCGACGTTGAAATTGGACACGGCCAGGGACGTGGCCTTGACACCGGCGGTCTCGGCCCGGTCGAGCACGGCCTGGAGGTACTTCTGGGCCTGCTCGGCGGCAGTCCGGTCGTAGTCTTCGTCCGTGATGGCATAGGCAGCGGCCATGCCGTCGAAGCCGACCGTGGCGGCAAAGGGCTGGGTCACATGCAGCGCAACGATCTCCGCGCCGATGGTACGGGCGAAGCAGACGCCTTTGTTGGCCGCCTGGGCGGAAAGCTTGGAGCCATCCGTGGGGATCAGGATCTTCTTGAACATACGCGGATCATCCAAAACGCTGACTAGGAGACACGAGCATAACCGCTGGTCCGGCGAAATGACAGTCGGATCAGCCCTGAGTTTGATCTATGCCAGATTCCCGGGCCGCCACGAACAGATTCGTGCAGCGCGCCCCCGAACGGCAGAAGGCCAGCACCGGCGCAGGCAGCTCGCGCAGCAGCCCGGCGAACTCGGCCACGTCGGCGGCCGTGATCGCGCCGCTGACCACGGGCTGGTAGCGCGCCTGCAGTCCGGCCGCCCGGGCGGCCCGCAACACGTCGTCGGACAGGGGTTGTTCGGGGCCGCCTTCGCCGTCCGGGCGGTTGATGATGACGGACTTGAAGCCCGCGTCCGCCAGGGCCTGCATGTCATCGGGCTGCAGCTGGGGAGCGACGGAGAAATCGGGCGTCAGGGTTTGGTAGGTCGGGCTCATGCGGGTTCCTCGGGGCGGTGCGCCGCCCCTTCGATCGTCAGGTGATGTTCCGCCAGCAGCCGCCCCATGAGCGGACTCGCCAGCACCTCGTGTTCGGCCTGGCGCTGCGCCGACAGGGCGTCCGTGCCATCCGCGCCGAGCGCGGGATGGCACATCAGCACGTCGCCGTCGCGGCACGACGCCAGCCAGCGGCGCATCCACCCTTCGTAGGCAGGAACGCCACCCTGGAAATCATACACGCCCAGGAAGCCGGGATTCAGCGCATGGCCGCGCGCAACCGCCCGCCGCCTCAGGCCGGCAGCGCCCAGCCCGGCGATGACGGCGGCCTTGAACCGCAGGCGCGGCGGCAGGCCCGACATGCGGGGCCGCCCGACATCGCGGATCCAGGGCCGGCCGTCCCGGGGCTCGGGCAGCGCATCGAGCAGCGCATCGCGGATGCCGGGCAACTGATGCACGTGCTGATGACCATCGATGTAATCAGGCACCCGGCCCGTGATGTCCTGGAACAGCGCCAGCTGCCGCTGCACGGCGGCGCGCACGGCATCGCCCGGCAGGCGCCCCAGCCAGGCTGCCCGGATCAGTGCCCCCAGGGGCAGGCACAGGCCTGGCTGGCCGAAGGATTCGGTGAAGTTCAGGTGCAGGCCGATCTGCAGGCCGCTGGCCTGCAGGGCGTGTGCGCCCCGGCGCACGGCCGGGCCGTCGACCAGCAGGCTGGTGGCCGACAGGCGGCCCTGCGCGGCCAATGAGAGAATGCCGGCGTTGACCGCCGGATTCATTCCGAAATCATCGGCGCACAATACAATGCGCCGGTATCGATGCCCTGCTGTTTGTGACCCCGGATCCATGTTCAAGAAACTCGCTGCCCAGATCGGCTGGTTCGTCATTGTAGGCTGCGCGGCCGCGGCCACCCACTGGGTGGTCGCCGTTGCCTGCGTATCCCTGGGAAACCTGCCCCCGCTGGCCGCCAACGGGGTCGGCTGGTTGGTGGCGTTCGGCGTTTCGTTCGCGGGCCACTACCACCTGACCTTCCGCCACCAGCGCGCGCCGCTGCTGCGCGCGGCCACGCGGTTCTTCGTGGTGTCCGCCCTGGGTTTCGCCGTCAACGAAGCCGCCTACGCCACGCTGCTGCACCTGACGGCGATCCGCTACGACGTGCTGCTGGCCCTGGTGCTGATCGGCATCGCGGGAATGACGTTCATTCTGGGGCGCTACTGGGCGTTTCGCCGCAGCCATTGACGGTCTCGGCGGCCGGAACGCGCCACAGACCCATCTTGCGCGACTGTGCCCAGGGCTCGCGGCCCGCCAGCGCCGGATAGCGTTCCGCCTCGTCCAGCCAGGCCAGCAGCCAGGTCGTCGCATGACCCGGATCGCACAGATAGGCCTGCAGCCGTTGCTCCGGCCAGAGCCTGTCGGCGCCCCGATCGGGCGCGAACCCGGCTGCATCGGCCAGCTCACGGCGCCAGTCGTCGCCCTGCATGATGCGCGGGTCGTCCCAATGGGAGACGGCGATGATCGGATCGCGCCAGCCGGCATACATCGGCACGTCGTAGGAGTACTGGTCGAGCATGACCAGATGATCGCCGGGCTGCGCCGACGCCGCCAGCGCCTGGGCGAGTCCCTTGGTGCTGCGTTGCGGGAACAGCACCAGCGCCGCCACCGCCAGCAGGCACAGGCCGGCTGCCACCAGGGCATGGCGGACCAGGCTGCGCCCCGCGCCCGGCGCGTTGGACTCTTCCCGCTGCTCGAAGGTTTCCTGGATGAACCAGGCCAGCGGCGGCAGGACGGCGATCACGTAGCCGACCAGCTTGGAAGCCGGGATCGAGAAGAACACCAGCACCACCGCCAGCCAGGACAGCATCAGGCCACGCAGCACGCGGCGGTCGACCTGCTCGATCCGGTGGGCGGGCGGCACGAACGCCGTCTGCAGCGGCCCCTGGGGCTGGAACCAGCGCCACAACTGGATCGACCACGGCAGGGTCAGGCCCAGCACCACCGGCACATAGAACCAGAACGGGTGCGGATTGTTGAAGCCGGTTTCGAGAAAGCGCTGGAAATGCTGGTAGACGATGTAGTAATCGAAGAAGCCGGGATGGCGCAGCTGCATGGTCACCATCCAGGGCAGGGTCAGTGCCAGGAACAGCAGGATGCCCGGCCACCACAGCAGGCGTGCCAGGGCGCGGTACCGGCGCCGGCCCAGGAGCCAGAAGAACAGCACGCCGCCCGGCAGCACGATGCCGATCAGGCCCTTGGCCAGGAACCCGGCCGCCGCAGCGGCGTACATGGCCGCCAGCGACCAGCCATCGGGCCGCAACTGCTCGCGGCGGAACACCGCGTCTGCGCCCGCCATCACGGTCAGGCCCATCAGGGCGGCCACCAGCATGTCCAGGTTGGCGTAATGCGCCGCGCCGAACAGGAAGGGCTGCACCGCCAGGATCAGGGTCGTGCGGCCCGCGGCACGGCCGCTGGCGTAGCGGCGCAGGAAGACGTAGAAGACCGTCACCAGCGCCGTGGCGGCCAGCACCGAGCACAGGCGCCCGGCCCAGGCATTGTCGCCGAACAGCGCCAGGGATGCCGCCGTCAGCCAGTAGAACAGCGGCGGCTTGTGGAAGAACGGCAGGCCGTCCAGGTGCGGCGTCAGGTAATCCCCCGAGGCCAGCATGTACCAGGCCACCCCGACGTAACGGCCCTCGTCGGGCAGCAGCAGCGGATACATCCAGGTCGTGGCCGCCAGCCAGAGAAAAGAGAACAGCGCCACCCAGGGCCAGGCGCGCCGGGCCTGCAGGCGCCGCCAGAGCGACTCGCCGGCGTCCACCAGGCGAGTACCGATCGCGGGAAACTTCATGTCGGCCGTTCTCCTGGTGCGGGGGAAGCGCCGGATGCGCGGGGATCCCCGGCCTCGGGCGGCAGGCCGGTGCCGGCCTGCGGATGGAGTGGCGGCGGGACTTCCAGCCCCGGCCGGGGGCCGGCGCTTCCGGTGCTGCCGTAGCCGGCATCGAGCCCCGTGCCGGCGCGCTCGCGCAGCAGGTAGACGGGGCGGCCCTTGACCTCGGTGAAGATCCTGGCGACGTATTCCCCCACCACTCCCAGCGACATCAGGTTGACCCCGGCGAAGAACAGGATCACGGTGATCAGGGTGGCCCAGCCGCGCACCGCGTCGCCATAGAGCAGGTGGGAGACGATGATGAACAGGCCATACAGAAAGGCCAGCAGCGACACGCAGGCGCCCAGCAGGCTCAGCAGCCGCAGCGGCCAGGTGGTGAAGGCCGTCAGCCCGTCCACGGCGAAGCGCAGCAGTTTCAGGGGCCGGAAGCGGCTGATGCCATGCAGCCGCTGGGGCGGCGTATAGGTCATGGCTTCGGACTGGAAGCCGACCCAGGCGAACAGGCCCTTCATGAAGCGGTCGCGTTCCGGCAGCCGCTTCAGGGCATCGACCACGGCCCGGTCCATCAGGCGGAAATCCCCGGCGTTGGGCGGCACGCCCAGGCCATCGGACGTGCGCATCAGCGCGTAGAACACCCGGGTGCCGATGCGCTTAAACCAGGTCTCGTCGTCGCGCGAGGCGCGCACGGCATAGACCATATGCACCCCGGAACGCCAGCGCGCCAGCATCGCCGGGATCATGTCCGGCGGATGCTGCATGTCGGCATCCAGGCAGACCACGGCATCGCCGCGCGCCACGTCCAGCCCAGCGGTCAGGGCGGCTTCCTTGCCGAAATTGCGCGACAGGCGCAGGTAGACGATTTCCGGATGCAGGCTGACCCAGTGGCGCATCAGATCGGGGGTGCCGTCCGTGCTGCCGTCGTCGACGACGATGATTTCCGGCACGCAATCCTGGCGTGCCAGCACGGCCAGCAATTCCGGCAGCAGCACGCCCAGGTTGGCCTGCTCGTTCAGGCAGGGAATGACGCAGGACAGTGTGACGGTTTCGGGCATGGTGTGAAACGCCAGCGGGGCTGGACGGCGCGCAATCCAGGGGACGAGTGAAGTCTACGATCATAACTGAACGGCAGGCCGGGCGGGCCGCGGCTCTCCAGGATGGGCTTTACGACCCGGCGATAAGATATCTATAATATGAACCTTTGAAATCCTGATCTGCCTCCCGCATGGAAGACACTCCGGTCTGTACAGAGGACGAAATCGTCGCCCTCGTCCACAACTTCTACCGCCGGGTCCGGCAGGATCCCATCCTGGGGCCGATCTTCGACGCCCATATCGACGACTGGGACGAGCACCTGGAACGCATGGTGCGCTTCTGGTCGTCGCTGCTGCTGCGCACCGGCACCTACAGCGGCACGCCCATGCCGCGCCACGTCGCCCTGCCAGGCCTGGAAGGCCCGATGTTCGTCCGCTGGCTGGACCTGTTCCGTGAAACGCTGGACGAATTCGACAATACCGCCTTCACCGCCCAGGCCGAGGACTTCGCCCGCCGCATCGCCCGCAGCCTGTGGTACGGCTACCAAGTCAGCCACCAACCAGATCAACCCGTGACGGAGTTCGACGCCCATGTCCCGCCTGCTGAATATTGAGGAACCGGCCGCCGCCGCGCAACGGCCATCCATGACGGCCTTCCTGGCCCTGGGATTCCGGCCGCTGTACATGGCCGGCGCCGCCTGGGCGCTGATCTCCATCGCCCTGTGGATCTTCGTCCCGCAGGTGCTGGACGGCCCCCTGCCGCACGTCTACTGGCATGCCCACGAAATGCTGTGGGGCTTCATCATCACCATCGCGGTCGGCTTCCTGCTGACTGCCAGCGCCACCTGGACCGGTTTCAATCCCCTGTCCGGGCGTCCCCTGGGCCTGCTGAGCCTGCTGTGGGTGATCGCCCGCGTCGGTTTCCTGGCAGGCGGGCTGCCGGGCTTCTGGATCGCCACGGCCGCGGAAGTGCTGTTCTTCCTGGTCGCCTCGGCCAGCCTGATGCGCGTGATGATCAAGGGCCGCAGCCGCCGCAACTATGGCCTGCCCGCGGTGATGCTGGCGCTCGGCGTGGCCGACCTGCTGTACCTGCTGGCGGCCCGGAACGGCAACTACGCCCTGCTGATGCAGCGCTTCGACCTGGGCCTGATCGGCATGGCCGTGATCGCCCTGCTGATCGCCCGGCGCGTCATCCCCTTCTTCTCCATGCGCATGGTCCAGGGCCTGCAGATCCCCATGCTGACCCGCTCCGGCCACGTCCAGATGGTCTTCAGCGTCCTGGCGATGGCTGCCGGCGTGCTGATGCAGATTCTGCCCGCCGCCGGCGACGGGCCGGCCTTCCTGCCGCTGCTCATGGCCTTCAGCCTGGCGCTGACCGGCCTCATCAGCCTGGGCCAGTTGCTGGCCTGGCGGCCGCTGGCGGTGCTGCGCAAGCCGATGCTGTGGATCCTGTACCTGGGCTATGCCTTCATCGGCGTGGGGCTGCTGGCCGCGGCTGTCCAGGTCAGCGGCCTGCTCGATCCGTCGCTGCTGAGCGGCCTGCTGGCGCGCAGCGCCACGCACGTCCACCTGATCGGCATGGCGGGTTTCTGCATCCTGATCATCGGCATGCTGACCCGCACGGCCCTGGGCCATCTCGGGCGCCCGCTGGCCCTGGACGGCAGCATGCTGGCCAGCTACTGGCTGATGATCGCGGCAGCCGTCTTCCGGCTGGCCGCGCTGTGGCCCTCGGCAGCCAGCCCCCACCTGCTCCACCTGGCCGCCGTCGCCTGGATCCTGTGCATGGGCCTGTACCTGTGGCGCTTCGTGCCGATGCTGATCCGACCCCGTCCGGACAAGCCCGCGCCCGTCGTCGCGCCGCCCCGGGCTTCCGCGCAGCCGGCCCAGGCGCGCTGACCCCCGCTTCGAGCCCGAGCCCGCCATGCGCCTGACCAACATGAGCGACTACGCGGTACGGCTGCTGATCTATCTCGGCAGCCACCGCGACCGCCTCTGCACCATCGCCGAGATCGCCCAGGTCTACGGCATTTCCGAGCCGCACCTGATGAAGATCACGCACCGCCTGGCCCAGCGCGGCTGGATCCGCACCGTGCGCGGCAAGAACGGCGGCATGGAACTGGCCCACGAGCCCGGTGAAATTCGCCTGGGGGCGCTGATCCGCGACATGGAAAACGACCTGGCCCTGGTCGAATGCATGGGCTCCGACAACCATTGCATCCTGAGCGGCTGCTGCGGCCTGAAACCCATCGTGGCGGGCGCGATGAAGGCCTTCATGGATCACCTGGACGCCCATACCCTGGCCGACGTGATTCCCCCCTTCCCGCCGGCCGCGATCCGCATCGCACCCGAGCGCGCGGCGGCGGGTGGTTTCCCGACAACCACGTAAGCCGCCCGATGTATCCGAAGGAAAGGCGGGAGCAGCCGGCGCGCACTGCCTGAAGGGTGGGCAGCGCGACGAGTTTGCGCACCGCCCGCCGCCACGCGCGCAGCGGCAATCCTGCTATTGCACCAGCGGCGAATCCGCCCCCGGCATGGGGATGCCTTCGATGCGGGCGGCTCCGACCAATTGCTTCAGGTACTGATGCACGGCCCGCCGCCGGCTGGATTCCTCGAGCCAGGCCGCCAGCCGTTCATGCACGGACTCGAACGGCAGGGCACGGCCCTCGGTCTTGCGGCCGGTGCGCACGATGTGGAAACCGAAGCGGGTCTCGACCAGCTCGCCGCCCAGGGTGTATTCCGGCAGGGCGAAGATCGCCCGCTCGAATTCGGGCACCATCTCGCCGCGAGACAGTTCGCCCAGGGCGCCACCGCCCGCTCCGGTGGGGCAATTGGAATAGCTCCGGGCAAAGGCCGCAAACGCACCCAGTCCTTCGCGGTGCAGTTCGGCCAGCACGCCGTTGGCACGGGCGCGCAACTTCTGCACGTCCAGCCCCGACGTCGCCTGGAACAGGATGTGCCATGCCTCGACCCGGTCGCCTTCGCGGAATTCGTCGGGGTGCTGCTCGTAGTAGCGCCGGCAGCTTGCCTCGTCCGCCTGGGGCGTGCGCACGTCGTGGGCCAGCACGGCCTCGAGCAGGGCATCGTCGTCCTCGGCCGACAGGTCCAGCTCGGCGGCACGCTGCCGGCACAGGACGCGCAGCACCAGCTCCTGGCCGGCCGCCAGGCGGGGATTGCTTTCCCGCTGGTGGCGCGGGACTTCGGCCAGGATCTCGTCCTCGGTGATGAGGGTGTCGTTGACTGTGATCATCTGCATCCCGTGGCGTTCAGCGCGGCCGCACGATCTGCCACGCCCGGGCCAGGTAGGTCACCGAGGCGAAGCCGGACCACACGTGCACCAGGCGGGTGAACGGAAAGATCAGGAACAGCGTCATGCCCAGCACCATGTGCAGGCGGTAGACGGCGGGCACGCCTTCCATGGCACCCACCGCGCCGCCCCGGAAGGTGACGATGCGCTGGGCCCATTCGCCCAGCTGGACCATCACCGCGCCGTCCGTGTGATGCACGGACGTGAAGATCGAGGCGATGCCCACCACCAGCACCATCAGGATCCACAGCAGCGTCACCCAATCGGACAGATTGGAATTGTGCGCCAGGCGGATTTCCGTCCAGCGGCGATGGATCAGCAGCAGCAGCCCGATCAGGCAAACGACCCCCAGGATCGCGCCGACCACGATGGCCATCAACTGCTTGAACGCCGTCGTCACGCCGAAGGCATGGTAGACGGCCGGCGGCGTCAGCAGCCCCACCAGGTGGGTGAAGAACAGGGAAATGATGCCGATGTGGAACAGGTTGCTGCCCCAACCCAGCGTGCCCCTGCGCAACAGCTGGCTGGAATCGCTTTTCCAGGTGTACTGCTCGCGCTCGAAACGCACCAGGCTGCCCAGGAAGAAGACGGTCAGGGCGATATAGGGATACACCCCAAAGAAAAACAGGTCGAGTGTGTCTTTCATCTGAATCTCCTCTCAGGCCTGGCCGTCGGCCGGGCCCGGCTTGCGGGAACGTGGCGGGTGGAACACGATGGGCTGCACGCCGCCCGCGCCGCCCGGACGCCGCATCAGCAGCGGCTCGGTGCCATCGGCCTCGGGGCCGAAGGTGATCAGGGTCTCCTCCATGTCGCCTTCGGGGGGATCGGGGAGAACCTCGGGTTCGACGTCGGTCATGGTCCGCAGCTGGGCGAACAGGCAGGCATAGGGGCTGCCGGCCTCCCGCAGCTTGTCGCCCAGCCGGGCCAGCACGTGGATGGCGTCGCCCAGCAGGTTTTCGGCGGCGTCCGGGGGGATCTGCCCCAGGAATTCCAGGAACAGCGGCACGTAGTCCGGCAATTCGACCGTGGACGGCTCCAGGCCGTACTTCAGGTATTCGTTGCGCAGGTCCACCATGGCCTGCCCACGGTCGCGGGATTCGCCATGCACGTGTTCGAACAGGTGCAGCGAATGGGCGGCCCGGCGATCGAAGGTGGCGACGTATTGCTCTTGCAGATCGATCAGGTCGTCGCCCTGGTCCAGGAAATCGAACAGGGGCGCCAGCCGGGTGCGTACATCGGCAGGCAGGGCCGCATGCAGTTCCGGCAGGGCATCGAGCCAGTCCTGCTCGGGATAGCCGAGCAGGACGGACAACACCGAGAACACCGGCACCTGGCGGGGGGGGGATTGGATGGAATCCATGGCGTCTCTCCCGTTCAGGCCGTGCGGGCCGGATCCAGGAATACCACGCTGGGCTTGCGCTTGTTGCGCGGCTTGCCGAACAGCGAGCCCTCGGATGCGCCGCCCGAGCAGCCATTGCCGAATGTGAAGCCGCAGCCGCCCCGGATCTCGAAGGCATTCTCGGCGTTTTCCCGGTGTGCGGTGGGCACCACGAAGCGGTCCTCGTAGTTGGCAATGGCCAGGTAGCGGTGCATGTCCTCGACCTGATGCAGGGTGAGGCCGACCTGGTCCAGGATGTCGAGCCGTTCCTGGCGGTCCACCGAGCGCGCACGCATGAAGGCGCGCATGCCCAGCAGGCGCTCCAGCGCCGTGGCGATCGGTGCCTCGTCGCCAGCGGTCAGGAGATTGGCCAGGTAGCGCAGGGGGATGCGCAGGGACTGCACATCGGGAATTTCGCCGAACGCGCCGATCCGGCCGCTGTTGGCGGCCGACTGGATCGGCGAGAGCGGCGGCACGTACCACACCATGGGCAGGGTGCGGTATTCCGGATGCAGCGGGAAGGCGATCTTCCATTCGACGGCCATCTTGTAGACCGGGGAATTGCAGGCCGCGTCCAGCCAGTTTTCGGGAATCCCGTCGGCCAGGGCCTGGCGGCGGACTTCCGGATCGTTCGGATCCAGGAACAGGTCCAGCTGCGCCTGGTACAGGTCCTTTTCGTGGGTCGTGCTGGCGGCCGCCTCGATGCCGTCGGCATCGTAGAGCAGAACGCCCAGGTAGCGGATCCGCCCCACGCAGGTCTCGGAACAGACCGTGGGCATGCCCGCCTCGATGCGCGGGTAGCAGAAGATGCACTTTTCCGCCTTGCCGGATTTCCAGTTGTAGTAGATCTTCTTGTACGGGCAGCCGGAGACACACATGCGCCAGCCGCGGCACTTGTCCTGGTCGATCAGGACAATGCCGTCCTCGGCGCGCTTGTAGATGGAACCCGACGGGCAGCTGGCCACGCAGGTGGGGTTCAGGCAATGCTCGCACAGGCGCGGCAGGTACATCATGAAGGTGTTCTCGAACTGCCCGTAGATGTCCTTCTGCACCGCCTCGAAGTTGTAGTCCTGCGAACGCTTGGCGAATTCACCCCCCAGGATTTCTTCCCAGTTGGGCCCCCACTCGATCTTTTCCATGCGCTTGCCGGAAATCAGGGAACGCGGCCGCGCCACGGGCGGCGTGGTGCGTTCCGGGGCTTTCTGCAGGTAATCGTAATCGTAGGTGAAGGGCTCGTAGTAGTCGTCGATCTCGGGCAGGTTCGGGTTCGAGAAGATGCGCGACAGCAGGCGCAGCTTGCCGCCCTGGCGAGGCTCGATGCGGCCGTTGTCGCGGCGGCGCCAGCCGCCGTTCCAGCGGTCCTGGTTTTCCCAGTCCTTGGGGTAGCCCACGCCGGGCTTGGTCTCGACGTTGTTGAACCAGGCGTATTCCATGCCCTCGCGGGACGTCCAGACGTTCTTGCAGGTGATCGAACAGGTATGGCAGCCGATGCATTTGTCCAGGTTCAGGACCATGGCGACTTGCGCGCGGATTTTCATGTGCCGGACTCCTCAGGCCTGGGGCTGGGCGGACACTTCGTGGGTCTCGTCCATCCAGTCGATTTTCTTCATTTTGCGGACGACCACGAATTCGTCGCGGTTCGAGCCGACCGTGCCGTAGTAATTGAAGCCATAGGACAGCTGGGCGTAGCCGCCGATCATGTGCGTGGGCTTGAGCACGGTGCGGGTGACGGAATTGTGGATGCCGCCGCGCTTGCCCGTGATTTCCGACCCCGGCACGTTCACGATCTTTTCCTGGGCGTGGTACATCATGGTCATGCCTTCGGGCACCCGCTGGCTGACCACGGCGCGCGCGACCAGCGCGCCGTTGACGTTGAAGACCTCGATCCAGTCGTTGTCCACGATGCCCGCCTTGGCCGCATCGATCTCGGACATCCAGACGATCGGGCCGCCGCGCGAAAGCGTCAGCATGATCAGGTTGTCCGAATAGGTGGAGTGGATACCCCATTTCTGATGCGGCGTGATGAAGTTCAGCACCACGTGCGGTTCGCCGTTGCTGAACTGCTTTTCCAGCATCGGCTTGATGGTCTTGGTGTCCACCGGCGGCCGGTACACGCACAGGGATTCGCCGAAATCGCGCATCCAGGGGTGATCCTGGTAGAGTTCCTGGCGCCCGGTCAGCGTGCGCCACGGGATGAGCTCGTGCACGTTGGTATAGCCGGCGCTGTAGCTGACCTTGTCGGACTCGATCCCGGACCAGGTGGGCGAAGTCAGGATCTTGCGCGGCTGGGCCTGGATGTCGCGGAAGCGGATCTTCTCGTGCTCGCTGGACCTGACCAGGTGGGAATGGTCGCGGCCGGTGAACTTCGACAGGGCCTGCCAGGCCTTCAGGGCCACGTGGCCGTTGGTTTCCGGCGCCAGGGTCAGGACGGTCTCGCAGGCATCGATGTCGGTGAAGATGCGCGGCTGGCCCTGGCCCACGCCGGGCTCGCGCTCGCGGCCGTTCAGCTGGCGCAGCAGCTCGACTTCTTCCTTGGTGTCCCAGGCGATGCCCTTGCCGCCGTTGCCGAGCTTTTCCGCCAGCGGCCCGAGCGTGGTGAAGCGCTCGTAGACGTGCTTGTAGTCCCGGTTGACGACCATCATGTTCGGCAACGTCTTGCCGGGGATCAGGTCGCATTCGCCCTTGCGCCATTCGCGCACGTCGTAGGGGTCGCTCAGCTCGCCCGGGGAATCATGCTGCAGGGGCTGCAGCACCAGGTCTTCGTCGGGCAGGTCGGCATCGGCAGCCAGTTCGGAGAACTTCTTCGCCAGATCCTTGTAGATTTCCCAGTCGCTGCGCGATTCCCAGATCGGATCCACGGCCGCGGACAGCGGATGGATGAAGGGGTGCATGTCCGAGGTGTTCAGGTCGTTCTTCTCGTACCAGGTGGCCGTGGGCAGCACCACGTCCGAATACAGGCAGGTCGTGGACATGCGGAAGTCCAGGGTCACCAGCAGGTCGAGCTTGCCCTGGGGAGCGTCGTCGCGCCAGGCGACTTCCAGCGGCTTGACCCCGCCCGCCTCGCCCAGGTCCTTGCCCTGCACGCCATGCTGGGTGCCCAGCAGGTGCTTGAGGAAGTATTCATGCCCCTTGCCGGACGACCCCAGGATGTTGGATCGCCAGACGAACATGTTGCGCGGGAAGTTGTCGGGATGATCGGGGTCCTCGCAGGAAAACTTCAGCGAGCCGTTGCGCAGGGCGCCGACGGCGTATTCCTTGGGATCCTGCCCGGCCACCCGGGCGTTGCGCACGACTTCGAGCGGATTGGTCTGCAGCTGCGGCGCCGTGGGCAGCCAGCCCATGCGCTCGGCGCGCACGTTCATGTCGATCAGGCTGCCCTGGTACTTCGAGGCATCCGCCAGGGGCGAGAGCAGTTCGGGCACCTGGAGCTTTTCGTAGCGCCACTGGTCGGTGTGCGCGTAGAAGAACGAGGTGCCGTTCATGTGGCGCGGCGGCCGCAGCCAGTCCAGCGCGAAGGTCAGCATGGTCCAGCCAGTCTGCGGACGCAGCTTTTCCTGGCCCACGTAGTGGCACCAGCCGCCGCCGGACTGCCCCACGCAGCCGCACATGGACACCAGGTTGATGATGCCCCGGTACGACATGTCCATGTGGTACCAATGGTTCAGGCCGGCGCCCAGGATGACCATGGACTTGCCTTCGGTCTTGTCGGCGTTGTCGGCGAACTGGCGGGCCACGGTGATGACCTTCTCGCGGTCCACGCCGGTGATGCGCTCCTGCCAGGCGGGGGTGTACGGCACGTCGTCGTCATAGGACGACGCCACGTTGTCGCCGCCCAGCCCCCGGTCGATGCCGTAGTTGGCCACGAACAGGTCGAACACCGTGGCGACCAGGACATCGCCGTCGGCGGTCCGGACGCGCCTGACCGGCAGGTTGCGCACCAGCACCTCGTCGTGCTCCGTGCCCTGGAAATGATCATGGTGGATGCCGCCGAAATACGGGAAGGCCACCGGCGCGACCTCGTCGCTGGCGTCGATCAGCGACAGGCACGGCCGCACCTCGTGTCCCCGGGCGTCCTTCAATTCCAGGTTCCACTTGCCGGCGTCACCGCCTTCCTGCTGGCCCCAGCGGAAGCCGATGGAGCCCTGGGGCACGATCAGTTCGCCGCTGTCCTGGTCGATGGCGACGGTCTTCCATTCAGGGTTGTTGTCCTGGCCCAGCCGATCGGCGAAATCGGCTGCCCGCAGCTTGCGGTCGGGCACATAGTGGTCTCCCTGGCGCACCAGGCGCACCAGGAAGGGCATGTCGGTGTACTGGCGGCAATAGCGCTCGAAGTAGGCGCTCTTGCCCGCCAGGTGGAATTCCTTCAGGACGACATGGCCCATCGCCAGGGCCAGCGCCGCGTCGGTCCCCTGCTTGGGGTGCAGCCAGATGTCGCCGAACTTGGCGCCCTCGGCGTAGTCCGGGAACACGGACACGACCTTGGCGCCCCGGTAGCGGGCCTCGACCATGAAGTGGGCATCGGGCGTGCGGGTCTGGGGCACGTTCGAGCCCCACAGCATGATGAAGGTCGAGTTGTACCAGTCGGCCGATTCACTGACGTCGGTCTGCTCGCCCCAGGTCTGGGGGCTGGACGGCGGCAGGTCGCAATACCAGTCGTAGAAGCTCAGCAGCGACCCGCCCAGCAGCGACAGGTAGCGGCTGCCGGACGCATAGGACACCATGGACATGGCCGGGATCGGCGAGAAACCGGCGATGCGGTCGGGGCCATGGCGTTTGATGGTGTGGATGTTGGCCGCCGCGATGATCTCGTTGACCTCGTCCCAGTTGGAACGCACGAAGCCGCCCAGGCCGCGCACGGACTTGTAGCTGGCGGCCTTTTCCGGGTCGGACACGATGGCCTCCCAGGCCTGGACGGCGCCCATCGTCTTGCGCTGCTCGCGCCACAGCCGGGCCAGGCGGCCACGCAGCATCGGGTACTTGACGCGGTTGGCGCTGTACAGGTACCACGAGAACGTGGCCCCCCGAGGACAGCCGCGCGGCTCGTGATTGGGCATGTCGGGACGGGTGCGCGGATAGTCGGTCTGCTGCGTTTCCCAGGTGACCAGGCCGCCCTTGACGTAGATTTTCCAGGAACACGACCCGGTGCAGTTCACGCCGTGCGTGGAACGCACGATCTTGTCGTGCTGCCAGCGGTTGCGGTAGGCGTCTTCCCAGGTGCGGTCTTCGCGGACCACGGCGCCGTGCCCATCGGAAAAGGATTCCTTGGGACGGGAAAAATACTTCAGGCGGTCGATGAAATGGCTCACGGTAGATGCTCCATTGGAAAGGGGTTCGGCCGCGGACGGGCGGCGGGACCGCGTCTCAGCAGGGGATTTCGGCGCGGCGGCGCGAGTAATACCACCAGGTCACGGCGATCGAAACGGCATAGAACACGACGAAGAACACCAGGGCGGCGTACGGGGTGCCCGTGAGTTCGAAGGACGTGCCGAAGCTCTTGGGAATGAAGAAGCCGCCGTAGGCCCCCATGGCGCCGCTGAAACCGAGCACGGCGGCGGATTCCTTGGCGCCTTCGGCGTCGGCGCTCGCCTGGCCGCCCGGCCCGCCTGCGGCATGGCGGCGCTGGGCCAGCGTGTTGAAGATCACCGGAATCATGGCGAAAGTCGAACCGTTGCCGATGCCGGTCAGGAAGAACAGGAACAGGAAAGACAGCAGGAATCCGAGGAAAGTTCCCGACGACTGGCCGCCCGGCAGCGAGGCCATGACCCCCAGCACCCCCAGGATCATCCAGAAGAAAGTCCAGAAGGTGACCCGCGCCCCCCCGAGGCGGTCGGACAGCCAGCCGCCGAAGGGCCTGGCCACGGCGCCGACCAGCGGCCCCAGCCAGGCGTACTGCAGCGGACGGACGTCGGGATACAGGTATTTGATCAGCAGCGGGAAGCCGGCGGAAAAGCCGATGAAGGAACCGAACGTGCCCAGGTACAGGAAGCACATGATCCAGTTGTGCTTGCGCTTGAAGATGACGGACTGGTCGCGGAAGGACGCCTTGGCGTCGGCGATGTCGTGCATGCCCACCCAGGCCAGCATCGACACGATGATGATGAACGGCACCCAGATGAAGGCGGCGTTCTGGGCCCAGATCTCGACCGGACCGCCGTGCGCGCCCGACAGCTTCGCCATCTGCGGCTCGCCCGCCCACGGCCCCAGGATGCCCATGGTGATGACCAGCGGCGCCAGGAACTGCACCGAGGAGACGCCCAGGTTGCCCAGGCCGGCGTTCAGGCCCAGGGCGGATCCCTTGCGTTCCTTCGGGAAGAAGAAGCTGATGTTGGACATCGACGAGGAGAAATTCCCGCCCCCCAGGCCGCACAACAGGGCCAGGAGCAGCATGGTGGAATACGGCGTGGATGGATCCTGGACCGCCAGCCCCACCCCGATGGTGGGCAGCAGCAGGCTGGCCGTGGTCAGCGCCGTCCAGCGCCTGCCGCCGAACACGGGCACCATGAAGGAATAGAAGATGCGCAGGGTGGCGCCGGACAGGGCGGGCAGCGCCGCCAGCCAGAAGAGCTGGTTCTCGGTGTACTGGAAGCCCAGATTGGGCAGGTTGACGGCCACCACGCTCCACATCTGCCAGACGGCAAAGGCCAGGAACAGGGCCGGGATCGATATCCAGAGATTGACGTTGGCGATCGCGCTGCCTTCGCGTACCCAGAAAGCTTTGTCCTCGGGCGTCCAGACGGTGAGCAGGCGACCGCGGCGGGTCGTGGACGAAGCAACATCGGGCGATGGGCGCATGCGAGGGCTCCTGGTACAGGGACCCCACACCTTAAACCCCTACGTTCGGTAGGGACGCTGATCTGGATCAAACAGTCGCGGATCTTCCATGCAGGACACCGGACCTTCCATACAGCAGAATCATGTCAGCGGGTCACCTGGGAATGCCTGGTCCAGTATAGAAGCATGCCCGGAGAACGGAAAGACCCCGCAGAGCGCGGGGTCTATAGGGACTTCCCTAGGCCGGGAAATCCATGCCGGGAAACGCGGCCTGCCCGGACACGCGGCCGGGCGCGGGCGCGTCAGACCCGGTCGCAGCGGATCGTGATCGGATGGCGGCGCAGGCCTTCGATGACCTGGTCGGTGGCCTCGCCGTCGACGTCGGTGATGGCATAGCCGATCTTGCCGCGCGTCTGCAGCTGCTGGCTGACGATGTTCAGGCCGTATTCGCCCATCAGGTTGCTGAGCGCGCCCATGGCGCCCGGCACGTTCTGGTGGATGTGGATGATGCGTGCCGCACCCGCCTGCTCGTGATAGGAGATTTCCGGGAAGTTGACGGCGCCCTTGGTCGTGCCGCTGCTGATGAAGCGCTTGAGCTTCTCGGCGACTTCGCGGCCGATGTTTTCCTGGGATTCCTGGGTGCTGCCGCCGATGTGCGGCGTGAGGATCACGTTGTGCATGCCGCGCAGGGGGCTGTCCAGCGCTTCGTCGCGGCTCTTGGGTTCGGTGGGGAACACATCGATGGCGGCGCCCGACAGATGGCCGGATTTCAGGGCGCGCTGCAGCGCGGGGATATCCACCACCGTGCCGCGCGAGGCATTGATCAGGATGCTGCCGGGGCGCATCGCGGCAATGGCTTCGGCGTCGATCAGGTTGGCCGTGTCCTTGCCGCCGGGCACGTGCAGGGTGACCACATCGGCCTGGCCAAGGAATTTTTTCAGCGAGGACGTGGCATGGGCGTTGCCCAGGGGCAGCTTGGCCTCGATGTCGTGGTAGATCACGCGCATGCCGAAGGATTCGGCCAGGATGCCCACCTGCGAGCCGATGTTGCCGTAGCCGACGATGCCCAGCGTCTTGCCGCGCGCCTCGTAGGCGCCGTCGGCAGTCTTGTCCCAGAAACCTTCATGGACGCGGGCGTTCTTTTCCGGGATGCGGCGCAGCAGCAGGATGGCCTCGCCCAGCACCAGTTCCGCAACCGAACGGGTGTTCGAGAACGGCGCATTGAACACCGGAATCCCGCGCAGCGCGGCGGCTTCCAGGTCCACCTGGTTGGTGCCGATGCAGAAGCAGCCGATGGCCCGCAGATCCGGCAGGTCGGCCAGCAGCGCCTGATCGAGATGGGTCCGGGAACGGATGCCGACCGCGTTCGCGCCCTGCAGCGCCTCGCGCAGGGCGTCGCCCGCAAGCGCCCCCGCATGGGTGACGACATCGTCGAACCCCGCCGCGACGAAGACTTCCCGGGCGCTGGCGTGTATGTTTTCGAACAGGACTATGCGTGGCATTTGGACCCTTTCCGGCAAATGAAAAACATTCATTGTGCGATATTTCAAGCTTCTCGTCAGGGTCATCCCTAATGAAGGCAGGGTCAAAACCCACAAATTTCACGGGTATTCTATGTTCGGGGATATATGCTCATATCCATACGGCGGGGTCGCACCCCGTTCCGGGGTTCGCCGCCCCATGCCCCGCAAGAGCCGCACCGTTTTACCGGCAGCCGTCACCTCCGACATCATCAGCAAGGTGGTTTCCACGATGGTCACGTCATTCGCCTACGATACGCCACCCTCGCAGCCGGCCATCCGCCGCCGGACCCGGACCGCGCGCGACGCCGACGACCACGCACGCAATCTGAGCCAGTGGGAACAGAGCTACGACCAGTTCTCCTCGGGCGATTTCCAGGGCCGCCTGACCGAGCTGTGGCTGCCCCGCCTGCAGCTTTTCCAGGAATCGGCCAATCAGGCCCTGCGCCAGTCCTGCGCCGCCTGGCGGGATTCCCTGTGGTTCGGTCTGCCCGCCCCGCACCAGCAGGTCTCACGCCTCGATGCCCTGCCCATTCCCGACCATACCCTGCTGTTCCGGCCCGGCGCCCGCCAGTTCGAACTGAACACGCCCCAGGACTACAACATCTTCGGCATCGTGCTGGACCAGGACCTGCTGCGCGAGCACCTGACGCCGCAGGACGAGGACATCAGCGACATGCTGGGCGAAGGCGGCACCTTGACGATCGAGCCCGTGCTGTACCAGCGCATGACCCAGACCCTGGGCCACGCGCTGTTCGAGCCCCTGCCGGCCGGCGGCGCCACGGCCGAAGCCCTGCAGGAAACCGTGCTGGACCTGCTCTGGACCGCCATTGCGCAGGGATCCCGGCCCGATCCCGATCCCCACTATTCCCGCATCCGCCACAGCCGCCAGATCGTCCAGCAGGCCCGCGAACTGGTCCTGGCCCAGGCCAGCCACCGCCTGTCGATCGCCGACATCTGCCGCCAGCTGCACATCAGCCGGCGCACCCTGCAATACAGCTTCCAGACCGCCGTCGGGCTGTCCCCGCTGGCCTACCTGCGCATCCTGAAACTGAACCAGGTACGGCGGCGGCTTCGCAATGCGCAGGACTTCTCCGGCCGCGTCACCCAGGCCGCCACCACCTGGGGTTTCGAGCACCTGGGCCAGTTCTCCCAGGATTACCGGCATCTGTTCGGTGAATGCCCATCCGCCACCCTGAAGCACATCCCCACGCACGGCTGAACGGCCCTGCCCCGAAGGGCATCGGGAATAACCCTGGTTTTGCCGAAATCCGATAAGGCATTGCCGATTCCCGATAGAGCAGTGCCATTTTCAGATAGGCGCTGCCCCAGGCACGCGCAATCATAGGCCTCATCAGAAAGCGGCGGCAGGCCACGGCCGGACCGCCCCAGGAGGAGGCACGTGCCGGGCATCATCAAGCTCTATGTGCGCTGGGTTGACCGCGTGAACCGGTTCATCGGGCGCTTCGCCATGTATTTCGTCCTCGTCATGATGGCCGGGTTCCTGTATTCGACCATCATGCGGATGGCCTTCAACGTGTACATCAACTGGATGATGGAAAGCGCCCAGTTCCTGTTGTCGGCCTACTACCTGCTGGGCGGCGGCTATTCCATGCAGCTGGACGCCCATGTGCGGATGGATCTGCTGTATTCGCGCTGGAGCCCGCGCACCCGGGCCTGCATGGACGCCATCACGATCTGGCTGGTCATCGTCTTCCTGGCCTTCCTGCTGCTGGGCGGGATATCCAGCACCGAATACGCGCTCGTCAACGACCAGCGCAACTACACCGCCTGGGCGCCACCGCTGGCCCCCATCAAGATCATCATGACCTTCGGCATCTTCATGATGCTGCTCCAGACCCTGGCCACGTTCTTCCGGGACCTGGCGACCGCGATCGGGAAGCCCATCGAATGAGCCACGAACTGATCACCCTGACCATGTTTTCATCGCTGCTGGTGCTGATGACCACCGGGCAGCGCGTCTACGGGGTCGTCGGCTTCATCGGCGCCACGGCGGCGTATTTCCTGTGGGGCGGCAACGACATCGAAATGCCGTTCAATGCCACCTTCACGGTGCTGAACTGGTTCGCCCTGCTGACCCTGCCCCTGTTCGTGTTCATGGGCTTCATGCTGTCCGAGTCGGGACTGGCCGACAAGCTCTACCGCATGTTCCACGTCTGGATGGGCCCCCTGCCCGGGGGCCTGGGGATCGGCACCATCGGCCTGATGGTGCTGATCTCGGCGATGAACGGCCTGAGCGTGGCCGGCATGGCCATCGGCGCCAGTGTCGCCCTGCCGCAGATGATGCAGCGCGGCTACGACAAGGTCATGGTCACGGGCGTCATCCAGGCCGGCAGCTCGCTGGGCATCCTGATCCCGCCCAGCATCGTGCTGGTGCTGTACGCCATGATCGCCCGCCAGCCGGTGCTGCAGCTGTGGATCGCCGGCATCCTGCCCGGACTGCTGATGGCGGCGCTGTTCACGGTCTACATCTACATCCGCTGCCGCATGAACCCGAAGCTCGGGCCGCCGCTGTCCGAAGACGAACGCAGGGCCGAAGAACCCGAGAAGTGGAGGCTGCTGCGCGAAGGCATCCTGCCGGTCCTGATCTTCGCCATCATGATGGGCTGCTTCATGTCGGGCGTCACCAGCCTGGTGGAGACTTCCGCGCTGGGCGCCGGCCTGGCCACGATCGCCGCCGCCTTCAAGGGCAGGCTCAACGGCCAGGTCATGGAATCCTGCCTGCGCCAGACGCTCAGCGTCAGCTGCATGTTCATGTGGATCATCCTGGCCGCCCTGTGTTTCGGCGCCGTCTACGACGGGCTGGGCGCGATCAAGGCCATCGAGAAGCTGTTCCTGAGCCAGCTAGGCTTCGATCGCTGGACCATCCTGATCATCATGATGCTGTCCTTCATCGTGCTGGGCATGTTCCTGGACGACACCGCGATGCTGGTCATCGTGGCGCCGCTGTACATCCCGCTGGTGAAGGCGCTCGGCTTCAGCCCGATCTGGTTCGGCATCCTGTACACCATCACCTGCCAGTTGGCCTACATCATCCCGCCCTTCGGCTACAACCTGTTCCTGATGCGGGCGATGGCGCCCCCCGAAATCACCATCGTCGACATCTACAAGTCGATCGTGCCCTTTGCCATCCTGATGATCATCACCCTGGCAATCATCATGTGGATACCCGATATCGCCCTGTGGCTGCCCGATCTTTATTCCAACCGCGCCCGCTAGGCAAACGCCGGCGAAGCACTGGGTCATCACGCGGGACAGCACGGCGCGGCGCGCTGCCCCTACCCTCCGGAGGACAGAGACAATGACGCAAAGACGAGAATTCCTGAAGCTGGCCGGCGGCGCCGCCCTGGGCGCCGGCGCCATCGCGGCCCCCGCCGTCGTGCGCGCGCAGGCCCCCATCAAGTGGCGGCTGCAGACCTATGCCGGCCCGGCCCTGGCCGCCCACGTGATCAAGCCGTCCATCGACGCCTTCAACCAGGCCGCCAACGGCCAGATGGAGATCGAGCTCTACACGGCCGACCAGCTCGTCCCGCAGGGCGAGCTCTTTCGCGCCGTCCAGAAAGGCACCATCGACGCCGCCCAGAGCGACGACGATTCCATGGCCGCGCCGGTCGACGTCGCGATCTTCGCGGCCTACTTCCCCCTGGCGTCGCGCTACAGCCTGGACGTGCCCGCCCTGTGGCACTGGTACGGCCTGAACGACATCTGGAAGGAAGCCTACAGCGAAGTCGAGAACGTCACCTGGCTGGGCACGGGCGCCTGGGACCCCTGCAACATGGCGACGACCCGGCCGATCAAATCGCTGGCGGACCTGAAGGGACTGCGGCTGTATACCTTTCCGACCGGCGGGCGCTTCCTGTCGCGCCTGGGGGTCGTGCCGGTGACCCTGCCCTACGAGGACGTGCAGGTCGCGCTGCAGACCGGCGAGCTCGACGGCGTCTGCTGGTCGGGCATCACGGAGGTCTATACCGTGGGCTGGGCGGACGTCACCAAATACTACCTGACCAACAACGTATCGGGCGCCTGGGCGGGCTCCTACATCGCCAACACGGAAAAGTGGAATGCGGTGCCCGACCACCTGAAGACCCTGTTCCAGCTGTGCATGGACAGTTCGCACTATTACCGCCAGCACTGGTACTGGTGGGGCGAGGCCCACTACCGCACCCAGGGCGGGAAACTGGAACTGACCACCATCCCCGAATCGGAATGGAAGGCGGTGGAAACCGAGGCCCACAAGTTCTGGGATGAAATCGCCCAGAAGAGCCCCCGCGATGCCAAGGTCATCGGCATCCTGAAGCAATACACGGAAGTCATGGCCAAGGCCGGCCCTCCGTACCGTTTCGCCTGATTCCGATCTTCAGGTCCGGGGGGCTGCCCGTGCGACGCCCCCCGGTTCATCGACACGGCACAAAGGTGCATCATGCAAGAGCGATCCATCCAGACCATAGACGAGGCCATTGCGCTGGTCGAGCAGAGCAGCCTCACGCACATCAAGCTGGGGCTGTCCGACATCGACGGCGTCATCCGCGGCAAGTACATGCGCAAGGACAAGTTCATCAGCTCGCTGAAGCACGGCTTCGCCTTTTGCGATGTCGTGATGGGCTGGGATTCCAACGACGAGCTCTACGACAACACCGCCTTCACCGGCTGGCACACCGCCTACCCGGACGCCCCCGCCCGCATCGACCCGCGTTCCTGCCGCCGCCTGCCGCTCGAGCGCAACGCCCAGGGCGAGGACATGCTGTTCTTCATTGCGGAACTCGACGGCCCCGCGGCCGGCGTCTGCCCGCGCCGCCTGCTGCATCGCGTGATCGACCGCGCCGCCGCCATGGGCTTCGATGCCTACGCCGCGCTCGAATACGAATTCTTCATGTTCGACGAGACGCCCGATTCCGTCCGCGAAAAGCAATACCGCAACCTGAGGAACTGGACGCCCGGCAACTTCGGGTATTCGGTCCTGCGCAGCACCGTCCATGCGGACTTCTACGAAGAACTGATGGACCTGTGCGAACGCATGGACATCCCGATCGAGAGCCTGCACACGGAGACCGGGCCGGGTGTCCTGGAAGCCGCCATCGCCGTGGACCGCATCGGCCAGGCAGCCGACAAGGGGTTCCTGTTCAAGACATTCACCAAGGCCCTGGCCGAACAGCAGGGCCTGATGGCGACCTTCATGGCCAAATGGTCGCATCACTGCTCCGGCCAGAGCGGCCACATCCATTTGTCGCTGGCGGACCGCAAAACCGGCAGGAACGTCTTCCACGACCCCGCGGCGGAGCACACCATGAGTCGCACGCAGCGGCATTTCGCCGCCGGCCTGCAGCACTACATGCCCGAATTCATGGCGATGTACGCGCAGACCATCAACAGCTACACCCGCCTGGTGCCCGGATACTGGGCACCGCTGGAAGCCAGCCTGGGAATCGAGAACCGGACCACGGCGCTGCGGGTGATCCCGGGCAGCCCCAAGGCCCAGCGCATCGAGGTGCGCATCGGCTCGGCCGACGCCAACCCGTACATCGCCCTGGCCGCGGCCCTGGGTTCGGGACTGCTGGGCATCGAGCAGGAACTGGAGCCCGCCTTCACTTCCGGCAACGCCTACGCGCAGCAGTTCCCCGACGACATCAAGTTTCCCCACACGCTCTGGGATGCCGCCCAGCGCCTGCGCCGGTCGCAGGCCGCGCGGGAGCTGTTCGGCGACGTGTTCGTGGAACACCTGGCGTCCACCCGCGAATGGGAAGAGCGCAAATTCCGCGAGTACGTGACCGACTGGGAACTCCAGCGCTATTTCGAAATCATCTGAGCCGAGCAGGCGCCCCACCATGAGCGAACTCATCACGATCAGCCCCATCGACGGGCAAGAACTGCTGCGCCGGCCGCACGCCACCGCCGCCGACCTGGAACGCATCACCCTGGCGGCACGGCGGGCCCAGCGCGACTGGGCGCAGCAACCGCTGTCCGCGCGCGTGGCGCTGCTGGAAAAGGCCATCGACCAGGTCGTGGCGCGCACGGAAACATTCGCCATCTCCATCACCGAGCAGATGGGCCGGCCGATCAGCCAGTCGCCGGGCGAACTGCGCGGCTTCGCCGAGCGCGGCCGCTACATGCTGTCAATCGCCGAAGAAGCCCTGGCGCCGCTGGGCCTGCCGGTGCGCGACAACCTGCACCGCTCGATCGAGCGCGAGCCGGTCGGCGTCGTGCTGACCATCGCGCCATGGAACTACCCGCTGCTGACCGCCGTCAACAGCATCGTGCCCGCGCTTGCGGCCGGCAACGCCGTCATCCTCAAGCACTCGGATCAGACGCCCCTGTGCGCCGAGCAGATGGTCCAGGCCTTTGCCGACGCGGGCCTGCCCGCAGGGCTGTTCCAGTATGTCCATGCAACGCACGACACCATCCGCGCGCTGATCCAGTCGCCAGCCGTCGACTACGTGGCCTTCACGGGGTCGGTGCGCGGCGGCGCGGCGGTGGAAGAGGCCGCCACCGGCCGGTTCATCGGCCGGGGACTCGAACTGGGCGGCAACGACCCCGCCTACGTGCGCGAGGACGCCGACCTGGACCAGGCGGTCGAAACCCTGGTGGACGGCGCCTTCTTCAATTCCGGCCAGTCATGCTGCGGCATCCAGCGGATCTACGTGCACCAGTCCCACTACCGGACTTTCGTGGACCGGGCCGTGGCCCTGGCAGAGCAATACCGGCTGGGCAACCCCCTGGACCCCAACATCAACCTGGGGCCCGTGGTGCGGCTGAAGGCCGCCGAGGAAATCCGCGCCACGCTGACCCGCTCGATCGGCATGGGCGCGCGCGACTGCGTGGACCCGGGACGCTTTCCCATGGCGCTGCCCGGCAGCACCTACCTGGCGCCCAGCATCCTGACGCAGGTCAGCCACGAGATGCCGGTCATGAACGAAGAATGCTTCGGCCCGGTGGTCGGGATCATGCCGGTGGCGTCCGACGAACAGGCGGTGGCGCTGATGAACGACTGCCGCTACGGCCTGACGGCGGCGATCTTCACCCGGGACATGGATGCCGCCCGCCACCTGGGGCAGCAGCTGGAGACGGGGACCGTGTTCATGAACCGCTGCGACTACCTGGACCCGGCCCTGGCCTGGACCGGCGTCAAGCACACCGGCCACGGCATTTCACTATCCATCTACGGCTATCACATGCTCACGCGCGTCAAGTCCTACCACCTGCGCGCACTCTAGGAGCGCATCACCATGACCGAACTGACCGCCAACTGGAACTACCCCACCGCCATCAAGGCCGGCCCGGGCCGGATCCGCGAACTGCCGCAACAGTGCAAGGACCTGGGCATGCATCGCCCCCTGCTGGTCACCGACCCCGGCCTGGCCGCCCTGCCCATCATCGCCGGGGCCGTGCAATCCTGCCGCGATGCGGGCCTGGCCTGCGGCCTGTTTTCCCGCATCAAGGGCAACCCCACCGGCCAGAACGTGGACGACGGCGTCGCGGCTTTCCACGCGGGCGGCCACGACGGCGTCATCGCCTTCGGCGGCGGCTCGGCGCTGGACGCGGCCAAGGCCATCGCCCTGATGGTCGGCCAGACCCGCCCGCTCTGGGATTTCGAGGACATCGGCGACAACTACAAGCGCGTCAATGTCGCCGGCATGGTGCCCGTCGTGGCCGTGCCCACGACGGCCGGGACGGGCTCCGAAGTGGGCCGCGCATCGGTGATCACCGACGAGAACGCCCACGTCAAGCGCATCATCTTCCATGCCCGCATGCTGCCCGCCCTGGTGATCCTGGACGCCGAGCTGACCACGGCCCTGCCCCCCCGCCTGACCGCCGCAACCGGCATGGACGCCCTGTCGCACAATCTCGAAGCCCTGTGCTCGCCGGTGCATCATCCGATGGCCACGGGCATCGGCATGGAAGGCAGCCGCCTGGTACACGAATACCTGAAACGCGCGGTCGACGACGGCACGGATCTGGAGGCCCGCCACTGCATGCTGGTTGCCTCCAGCATGGGCGCCACCGCATTCCAGAAGGGGCTGGGCGCCATGCACGCCCTGGCCCACCCGCTGGGCGCGCTCTATGACGCCCATCACGGGACGCTGAACGCCATTCTCATGCCGTATGTCCTGAAGGCGAACGAGCCGGCGATCACCGGCACGATGACGCGCCTGGCGCGTTATCTCGACCTGCCCCGGCCCGGCTTCGGCGCAGTGCTGGACTGGGTGCTGGCCCTGCGCGAAGCCATCGGCATCCCGCATGCCCTGTCCGCCATCGGCATCCCGGGCGACGCGGTGGGCCGGGTCGGTGAACTCGCCGTGAAGGACGGCTCGGCCGCCACCAACCCGATTCCCTATACAGCGCAGGAATACGACCGGATACTGCGCGACGCGATCGACGGCACTTTGTAGCGCCGCCCCCGCGCATCCGGAACCCCCGACTCAAGGACATCGCCATGGCCCGGATCGGCGTGCTCGGCTTCCTGCACGAAACCAATACCTTCGCCCCGGACGTCACGGGGCTGGACCGCTTCGAGGAGGCCGATGCCTGGCCGGGCCTGACCGAAGGCGACGCGATCATCGAAGCGACACGGGACATGAACCTGGCGGTCAGCGGCTTCATCGCCGCCATGCGGGCGGCCGGGCACGAAATTGTCCCGCTGCTCTGGTGTTCGGCCAACCCCTCGGGCCCGGTCGCGGACGCAGCCTTCGAGGCCATCGCCGCCCGCATCGAAACGCGCCTGCGCGGCCAGGCCCTGGACGGCCTGTTCCTGGACCTGCACGGTTCGATGGTCACCCAGAGCCTGGACGACGCCGAGGGCGAACTGCTGCGGCGCCTGCGCGGCGTGACCGGGCCGGCGCTGCCCTACGTGGCCGCGCTGGATTTCCACGCCATCGTCACCCAGGCCATGGTGGACCGGACCCAGGCCATGGTCGCCTATCGCAGCTATCCCCACGTGGACATGGCCGAAACCGGGCAGCGAGCGGCACGGATGATGCAGCGCCTTCTGGCCGGCGAGACCTTTTTTGCCGCCTGGCGCAAGCTGGATTTCCTGGTGTCCATGCCCTGGCAGTGCACGCTGGACGGCGAGCCGGCCGGGGTCCTGATGGCTGCCGCGGGCGCTCTCGAAACGGACGACTGCCCCGAAGTGCAGTTCATCCCCGGCTTTCCCCTGTCGGACACGCCCGCATCCGGGCCCAGCGTCCTGGCCTACGCCCGGAATCTCGAGCAGGCCGACCAAGCCGTCCGGACGCTGGCGGCGGAAGTCGAGGCGCGGCGGCGCTCGTTCACGGGGCGGTTGTACGCCCCCGGCGAAGCCCTGGACGCGCTGGCACACCGGAGGCCGGGGCGCTACATCCTGGCCGACACCCAGGACAATCCGGGCGGCGGCGGATCCGGCGACACCACCGGCACGCTGCGCGCGCTGCTGGACCGAGGCATCGGGCAGGCCTGCGTGGCTGTCCTGTGCGACGCGGCCTTTGCGCGCGAAGCGCATACCCTGGGCGTGGGCGCACGCATCGACCGGCCCCTGGGAGGGCGCGGCTTTCCCGGAGAAGAACCGGTGCCGGGGCCGTTCGAGATCCTGTCACTGGGCGATGGCCGCTTCGTCGGCACGGGTCCGTTCTACCTGGGCTGCCGCATGGACCTGGGTTCCATGGTCCGCGTACGCCGGGACGGCGTGGACATCCTGATTTCCAGCCGCAAGCAGCAGGCCGCCGACCAGGCGATGTTCAGGCACCTGGGCGCCGATCCCCGGGACTACCGGATCCTGGTGCTGAAAAGCTCGGTCCACTTCCGGGCCGACTTCGCCGCCCTGGCCGACGGAATCCTGATGGTCAAGGCGCCCGGCGCGAACACGGCCGACCTGCACGACCTGACGTTCAGGCGCCTGCGTCCCGGCGTGGAGATCCTGTGATGCGGCCCGGTCGCCGGCGGCAGGCGCCGTCAGGCATCCGCCGCCAGGATCCGGAGGGCCTGGCGGTGCAGATCGGCATTGGCCGCCGCGAGCACCCGGCCGTCGGAACGGGGGCCCAGGGGCCCGCCCCGCCAATCGGTGATGACGCCGCCGGCGCCCTCGATCACCGGCGCCAGCGCCAGATAGTCATAGGGCATCAGGCCGGCCTCGGCCACCAGATCGACCGTGCCGCTCGCCAGCAAGGCATAGGCATAGCAATCGCCGCCGAAACGCCGCAGGTGAACCGCCGAACTCAGGCGCTCGAACGCGCGGGCATCCTCGCCGGCGAACAGGTCCGGCGAGGTGGTCTGGAGGATGGCGTCCTGCAGCCTGGACCCCGTCCGCGTGCGGCAGCGTTCGCCGTTGAGCCAGCTGCCGCGCCCGCGCACCCCCACCCAGCGTTCCCCCGTGCATGGCACGTCGATGATGCCGAACACGGGACGCTGCTCGTGCAGCACGGCCAGCAGACAGCCCCACAGGGGATTGCCGGTAATGAAGCTGCGAGTGCCGTCGATCGGGTCGATCGACCACACGACCGGCGCCTCGCCATCCTGGATGCCGAATTCCTCGCCGAGCAGGCCGTGGTCGGGATAGCGGCGGCCGATTTCCGCGCGCAGGAATTCCTCGACCTGGCGGTCGGCCACGGTCACGGGACTGGCGTCGGCCTTGGTTTCGACCCGGGGCCGATGGCGGAACCACCGCAGGGCCATGGCGCGCGCCTGGCCCGCCAGGTCCTGGGCGAAATCGAGGACCTCGTCGGTCCAGGGCGGTACGGTCTGAGTCATCGGCATCGCGGGCTCCCGTGGCGGTTGACCGGCGGCGAAGGCCGGGTGAAAAAGTATTCTGATGACTCTTGCATGATTTTGCAAATTTCCACAAAATAACAACACGAGGCGCCCCGGCTCGTTGGCACGGCCGCAATACGCCACCCCTGCAGCCGCCGCGAATCTCCTTCCGATCCGGCACAGACCGGCTTACACCACGACAGCAGGAGACACACATGCGACATTCCACACAAAGGGCCCTCGCGGCGGCGATCGCGCTTGCCGGCGCCGGCCTCATCCACTCGGCCCAGGCCAAGCCACTGACCATCTACACCGCCCTGGAAGACGACGAGGTCACCGAATACATGGCGGCCGCCAAAACCGCCATGCCGGACGTCGAATTCCACGTGCTGCGCCTGTCCACCGGCGACATGGCGGCGCGGCTGCTGGCCGAAGCCAAGAACCCGCGCACCGACGTGATCTGGGGCTTCGCCGTCACCAACATGCTCGATCCCCGCATCCACGGCGCCCTGATGCAATACGAGCCGGCCGCCGCCAAGCAGCTGGCGCCCATCTACCGCGGCAAGGACGGCACCTGGTTCGCAGCCACCGGCTACATGGCGGCCTTCTGCGTCAACACCGAGCGCCTCAAGTCCAAGAACCTGCCCATGCCGGCGTCCTGGGAAGACCTGACCAAGCCGGTCTACAAGGACGAGCTCGTCATGCCCAATCCGGCCGCCTCGGGCACGGGCTGGCTGCAGATCGCCGCCATCCTGCAAGGGCTGGGCGATGAAAAGGGCTGGGACCTGCTCAAGCGCCTGAACATGAACATCGCCCAATACACCAGTTCCGGCTCCAAGCCCTGCAAGATGGCGCGCACCGGCGAATACACCATCGGCATTTCCTTCGCCTTCCCCGCCATGCAATCCATCGAGGCCGGCTTCCCGATCAAGATGGTGATCCCGTCCGACTGGGAAGGCTACGAGCTGGAAGCCTCGGGCATCCTGTCGAGCACCCGGAACCCGGACGACGCCAAGCGCTTCCTCGACTGGACGCTGTCGCCGGAGGCCGCCGCCCTGTACAAGAAATACAAGGAAATCGTCACCATCCCCGGCGTCGAGCCTTCCGAACAGCTGATCAAGGCCGGCCTGCCGCAGGATGTGGGCAAGGTCCTGTTCCCGATCGACTTCGAGAAGTCGGCCGCCGGCCGTGCGGAAACGCTCAAGACCTGGCAGCAGATGACCGCCCGCTGACCGCCCCGGGCCGCGCCGCCTGCGCGGCCGGCCCGCCGCACCCCGGAGCCCGCATGAGCCTGGAACTCTCCCATGTCCACAAGTCATTCGACGGTTTCCAGGCGCTCAAGGACATCAGCCTGAGCGTCGGACCGCACGATTTCGTCTGCCTGCTGGGCCCCAGCGGCTGCGGCAAGACGACCCTGCTGAGAATCATCGCCGGGCTCCTGCAGGCCGATGGCGGCGAGATCCTGTTCTCGGGACAGGACCTGGGGCAGATGCCGCCGCGCAGCCGCAACTTCGGCATCGTCTTCCAGTCCTATTCGTTGTTCCCGAACATGACCGTGCGCGAGAACATCGGCTACGGGCTGCGCATCCGGCGCGAGCCCCCCGCACGGATCGCGGCCCGCGTCGACGAGCTGCTCCAGCTGATCCGCATCCCCGACATGGCCGAGCGGTTTCCCTGGCAGCTTTCGGGCGGCCAGCAACAGCGCGTGGCCCTGGCCCGGGCCCTGGCCGTCAACCCGCGCCTGATCCTGCTGGACGAGCCGCTCTCAGCCCTGGACGCGCGGGTGCGCAACGAAATGCGCCACGAAATCCGCGAAGTCCAGCGCCGCCTGAAGATCCCCACCATCATGGTGACGCACGATCAGGAAGAAGCCCTGATGCTGGCCGACACCATCGTCTGCATGAACAACGGCGCCATCGAGCAGGTCGGATCCCCCTGGCAGCTCTATCACGAACCCGGCACCCGCTTCGTCGCGGACTTCATCGGCCTGAGCAACCTGCTGTCTGCCGACTGGACGCGCCGGCATGCGCCCGAGATGCTGGCCGCCCACCCGCCGCCGGCGGACGAGTCCCGATGGCTGTTGTGCGTGCGGCCGGAGCACATCCGCCTGGCGGCCGACGCCAATGGCCCGGCCACGGTCGGCGCGGTGACCTTCCTGGGAAACCTGTGCCGCATGACGCTGCGCTGGGGCGACATGGACCTGCGCGTCGAGCAGCACGCGGCGTCCGCATACCGCGAAGGCGACCGGGTCCGGCCAACCATCGATCCCGCGCACGGCTGCTGGGTCACGGCCTAGGAGACGCCATGCCTCATTCCTCCGCGGCGGTTCCGGCTTCCGGCTTGCGCCATCCGCGCCTGACGGGCACCCCCGAGCAGTGGCTGACCCGGGTCTGCGTCGCCATTCCGACCCTGGCGCTGATCCTTTTCTTCGGCTACCCCCTGCTGACGATCTTCTGGCAGAGCTTCGTCCTGTGGGACGGCACGCTGGGCCTGGACAACTACGCAGCCATTCCTTCCACGCCCGGGCTGGTGACGGCGGGCATCAACAGCCTGTCCATCAGCCTGAGCACGACCCTGGTCTGCATCCTGCTGGGTTTCCCCATCGCCTACGCGCTCGAGCGCAGCCGCATCTGGCTCAAGCCCTGGGTGCGCCTGAGCCTGCTGCTGCCCCTGCTGGCGCCCTCGCTGGTGCAGGGCCTGGGCCTGCTGTTCCTGCTGGGGCGCAATGGCCTGCTCTACCAGTGGACCGGCATCGAGCAGAACATCTACGGCTACTGGGGACTGCTGATCTCCGACGTGTTCTATGCCCTGCCGCAGGCCATCATGATCATCCAGGCGGCGCTGCGCAACGCCGATGCCCGCTACTACGACGCCGCGACCGTGATGGGCGCCACCCCGCGGCAGCAGTTCTTCGACATCACCCTGCCCAACTGCAAGTTCGGCCTGCTGAGCGCCGCCTTCGTGGTCTTCACCATCACGATCACCGACTTCGGCAACGCCGCCGTGATCGCCGGCGACTACCGTGTGCTGGCCACGGAAATCTTCAGCCAGGTATCCGGGCAGCAGAACTTCGGCATGGGCTCGGTCGTCGGCATCATCCTGCTGCTGCCCGCCCTGCTGTCGGTCTACATCGAGCGGGTGGCATCCCAGAAGCAGTTCGGCGGCAGTTCCGAGAACCGGATTCCGCTGGACCCCGCCGCGTCGCGCGGGCGCGACGTCCTGCTGGGCCTGGTCACCTACGCCACGGCGGCGGCCATCTGGGCGATCATCGCCGTGGTGGTGTTCGCCAGCTTCGTCAAGCTATGGCCCTATGACATGACCCTGACGCTGGCGAACTTCAAAGTGAACATCGCCAGCGGCTACCAGCCCATCTGGACCTCGCTGTACGTGTCCGTGGCGGCCGCCCTGATCGGCATCGTGCTGCTGTTCCTGCTGGCCTACGGCGTGCGCGGCCTGCAGGGCCGCCTGGCCCAGGCCATCTACCTGCTGTCGGTCCTGCCCGTGGGCGTGCCGGGGCTGGTGCTGGGCCTGTCGTACATCTTCACCTTCAACGACCCGCACTATCCCCTTCACTGGCTGTACGGCAGCGCGCTGCTGATCGCGCTGTGCAATTTCTACCACTACCATACGCAGGGCTTCCTGACGATGGCCACCGGCATGCGCATGGTGCCCCAGGCCCTGGAGGAAGCCGCCGCCTGCCTGGGCGGCAAGATGCACCACGTCATGGGAGACGCCATCCTGCCCGTGATCGCGCCGACCGTGCTGGCGGTCTTCTTCTTCCTGTTCATGCGCTCGATGGTGACCCTGTCGGCCGTGATCTTCCTGGTCACGCCCCAGCTCAACGTCGCCGCCGTCTCGGTCATGCACCTGAACGAAGCGGGCTTCGTATCCCAGGCCGCGGCCTTCTCCACCATCATCATCCTGGTCGTCTCGGCCGCGATGCTGATGATGCGCACGCTGGTTTATTATTTCCGCCCCAATCTTTCCTCCGGAACGAGCTGACATGTGGTCCGAAGCGCGCCACCAGAAAATCCGCATGCTGCTGCAGCGCCACGGCCGCATCACGACCGAGGATGCGATCGGCGAGCTGGGCGTTTCCCGGGAAACGGTGCGCCGCGACTTCCTGGCGCTGGAAGCGCTGGGCCTGCTGCAGCGCGTGCACGGGGGCGCCGTCTACCTGAGCGACGAGCCGCCCATCGACAAGCGCAACACCATCCACATCGCGGCCAAGCAGGCCATCGCGCGCGCCGCGGCCCAGCGGCTGCGTCCTCCCGTCACCCTGTTCATGGACGCGGGCAGCACCACCACCCTGCTGGCCCGCGAACTGGCGCGGCTGAGCGGCCTGACCCTGATCACGAACTCGCTGAGCGCGGCCGCCTGCTTCACCGAAAACCCCGGCAGCACCGACAACCAGATCATCATCCTGCCGGGCGTGCTGAACACCGCGCTGTCCTCGACCTCGGGCGCCTCGACCATCCTGCAGATCCAGACCTTCCATGCCGACATCGCCCTGCTGTCACCGGTGGCCGTCAATGCCCGCCAGGGCGCCGCGAGCTTCCTGCACGACGAAGCGCTGATCGCCCGCGCCATGTCGGAAGGCGCCGCCGAGACCTGGATCCTGGCCGACCACAGCAAGATCGGCGCATCCAGCCGCGAAACCTACTGCCCGCCCGAACGGATCGGCCGGTTGTTCTGCAACCATCAGGCGCGGCAGACGGAAGGCTTCGAGGCCCTGCGGAAAAAAGTCGGCGAAGTCGTGCTGGTCTCGTGAAATGAGGAAGCGGTGCCGCGACGCTAGCCCGCGGCGCCGTCGGCCACCAGCCGGTCCCGCCCGGACGCCTTGGCGCGGTACAGATTCTCGTCGGCGCGACGGAACAGCGACTGGGGCGTGTCGCCCGGCCTCCATTCGGCTGCGCCGGCGCTCAGGGTCAGCGGGATCGTCACGCCGTCTCCGAGATCGACGGGATGGCGCCGCACATGATCCAGCACGCTTCCGGCCAGGATGCGCGCATCTTCGAGCGAAGTGGCCGCCAGCAGCGCCACGAACTCCTCGCCGCCGAAACGCGCCAGCACGTCCGAACGGCGCCGCAGCAGGTTGACCAGGACCTCGGCGACCCAGCGCAGCGCGGCATCGCCGGCATCATGCCCATGGACATCGTTGACCCGCTTGAAATGGTCCAGGTCGAAGATGACCAGCACCCCGCGCGCGGCCGGCTCCCCGGACTTGGCGAACTGATCCAGCGCCTCGTCCAGGCCGCGCCGGTTGAGCAGGCCCGTCAGGGGATCGTGCAAGGTCAGATCGCGCAGCTGCCGGTTGGCCCGTTCCAGCGCCCCCATGGCGGCGCGCAGGTCTTCGGTGCGAGCCCGGACCTCGTGCTGCAGGGAACTGCGCGCCGTGGCCTCGATGCCCAGCGCCCGGTCCATCAGGTCGTGCAGCTGCATGACTTCGGCGTAGGTCAGCAGGAACATCTGGCTGCCCAGGGCGATCTGCATCCAGCGCTCCTGCGCCATGAACCCGGGAATATAGCCAAAGGCCGCCAGTCCGTAGGCCAGGTAACCGGCGAAGAACACCAGCCAGGACAGCACGTACCAGCGGGCGGCGCGCTCGCCCCGGCGCAGGTGGCGCAGGCCCAGGCCGAACATCGCCACCATGCAGGCCAGCGCATAGACCGTGTCGATCTTGATGATGAGCGCATAGGGCACGAACAGGCTGACCGCGAACAGCGCCACGCCTGCCCGGGCCAGCAGGCGGATCAAGCGTGACTGGCGTGGCCACCGGTCGGGATCGATGCCGAGGAAATGCCGCGTGAACCAGAGCAGGCTGAGAATGGCCAGGGTTTCGGTCAGGGGCACCGAGCGGTTGGCCAGCCAGGGCCAGCCGGGCCAGAGATACTGGAAGGACAGGCCGGACATGGACGCCAGGAACAGGCCGGCGCAGACGATGTAGGCCGCGTTGTAGAGGGGCTGGCGGATCCGCAGCCGCAGGTAGAGTGCGGCGTTGAACAGGGCCAGCAGGACGAGCGCGCCCAGGAACATGCCCTGGCTCAGGCCCTGATCCTGGGCCCAACCGATGGCCGAGCCGCCCGAGTGCAGGGACAGGGGCACGTTGATCGCGCCGCTGCTGCGGACCCGCAGGACGACCGCGAGCGACTGCAGCGGCCCGAATTCGAGCGGCAGCAGGAACAACCGATGGCGCACCGGCCGCGCGTCGAAGGGGCGCGAATCCCCCATGCGCTCCATGTCGAGCAGCACCGGTGCCGCCCCGGGACCGGTGTCCAGGTCGTAGACCCAGGCATCGACCTCGTCGAGCAACGGGTAGTCGAGCTGCAGGTACCAGACCCGCTGCGCACGCTCGAGGTTGCGCAAGGGCACATAGACCCAGTAGGCAGACTGGTTGTGCCGGAACACCAGCTCGCTTGCGTCCCGGCGATCCATCGGCAGCCGGCCGGCCAGGACGTCGTCCGGCCCGAGCGCCTGGGTTTCGTCCTGCAGGAAGCACAGGTGCGGCAGGGACGGCACGTCGGGCTGCCCGAAGGCAAGATCCAGGGTGGGGCAGGCATTGCCGGACACAGCCGCGAAGGCGCGCGATGCCCCCGGCAAGGACAGCAGCAGCATGCCGATCAACGCGGCAATGCACGCCTGCTGCCACCAGGCACGCACGCCCGGCGGCACCGCCTTGCTGCGCGCTCCCAGGGCTATCCGGCCGCACACCGACAGATCAGTCTCCTTGACACAGATGTGAAACGTATTATTGTTTTTTCGCATCCAAGGAATGACCAGCCCATGCCGGGCATTCCGACCAGATTATGGATCAAATCCCGCCGGCAGGGGATCGATCCAAGGAGAACATCATGGCCATTTGGCCCACCGCCCTGCTGCGCATCGACCCGATCGCACGCGACACCGTCGCGGTGCATTTCCGCAAGCCCGGGGACTTCCGGTTCCAGCCCGGCCAGACCATTGCGCTGACTCTGCCGTCGGACGCACCGGATGCGCCTGCCCTGCGGCATACCTTTTCGCTGGTCAGCGCCCCGCACGAGGACGAGTTGTGCATTGCCACCCGCATCCGCGCCACTGCATTCAAGCAGGCCCTGGCGCAACTGCAACCCGGCGCCGAATTGCGCTTCAGCGGACCCTACGGCAAGCTGACCCCGCCGGCCGACGAGAGCCGGCCGCTGGTCCTGGTGGCCGGGGGCATCGGCATCACGCCCTGCATCAGCATGCTGCGCGACGCCGCCCATCGGAATTCCGGCAGGCCCTTCCTGCTGCTGTATTCCAACCGCACCCGGGAACAGGCCGCCTTCCTGGACGAACTGCGCGCGCTGGCGCAACGGCATCCGCGCCTGCGCCTGATGGCCACCCTGACCGGCCCGGCCGATAGCGGCTGGGACGGGCTGCACGGCCGGATCGACGCGGCCATGCTGCGGCAGGCCCTGCAAGGGCTGGACGCCCCCCTGTGCCATGTGACCGGCACGCCCGCCATGGTCGAGGAAATCCGCCTGCGCCTGGCCGAGGCCGGCGTTCCCGATGAAGACATCCTCGACGAATCCTTCCATGGCTACTGACACCATGGCGCTCATGCCGCCGTCCTCGCCCGGCGCGCGGCCATGGTAGTCTAAATAGTCTCTCCGCACGCACGCCGCCAGGCAACGACCGTATCCAATCCGCCAGGAATCCGATGATGCACACGACCGCCGCGCCACAGCCTTCCTCTCCCGAACCCGGTACCGCGCCCGGCGCCCTGTTCACGCGCACGCCCAACCTTGCAGAGCCGGACACGAACCGCCTGCGCGCCTCCATGCGGCGCTATTTCCTGGACACGTTCGACCGCTACGAGTCCCTGTTCCAGTGCCTGGCCAGCGACGAAGCCTATTTCATCAAGCCGATCTCCCTGCGCCACCCGCTGATCTTCTACTTCGGCCACACCGCGACCTTCTTCGTCAACAAGCTGATGCTCACGCGCCTGATCGACCAGCGCCTGGACCACCGGCTGGAATCGATCTTCGCCGTCGGGGTGGACGAAATGAGCTGGGACGACCTGGACGACGCCCACTACGACTGGCCCTCCGTGGCCGAAGTCCGCGCCTACCGCGGCCGCGTGCGCGCCCTGGTCCTGGACCTGATCGACCATGCGCCGCTGCAATCGCCGATCAACTGGCAGAATCCCTGGTGGGCCATCATCATGGGCGTCGAGCACGAGCGCATCCACCTGGAAACGTCCTCCGTCCTGATCCGCCAGCACGCGCTGAAATACGTGCGTTCGGTGCCCGAATGGGCACCCGTTGTTTCCCGCACCGGCACGGATGCGCCCGAAAACGGCCTGGTGCGCGTGCCTGCCGGCACGGTGCGCGTGGGCAAGGCCTTCGACGACCCGCAATACGGCTGGGACAACGAATACGGCACCCACACTGCCGAGATCGAATCCTTCGAAGCCGGACGCTACCTGGTCAGCAACCGGGAATTCCTGGATTTCGTCGAGGCGGGCGGCTACCGCAACCACCGCGACTGGACCGACGAGGGCCGCCAGTGGCTGGCCTACAGCCAGGCGGAACACCCCACCTTCTGGGTCAAGAAGACCCAGGGCTGGTTCCTGCGCCTCATGACCGAGGAAATCCCCATGCCCTGGTCCTGGCCGGTCGAGGTCAACTACCTGGAAGCCAAGGCCTTCTGCAACTGGAAAGCGGCCGAGACCGGCCAGCCCGTGCGCCTGCCCACCGAAGACGAGTGGTACCGGCTGTACGACGCCGCCGGCCTGCGCGATCCCGACGGCCAGCCCTGTGCCGCCAATCTGCACCTGGACCACGGCGCCTCGTCGTGCCCGGTGGACACCTGGCGCCATGGCGACTGGTACGACGTGGTGGGCAATGTCTGGCAATGGACCGAAACGCCCACCTATCCGTTCGACGGCTTCGACGTCCACCCGATCTACGACGATTTCACCACGCCGACCTTCGACGGGCGCCACAACCTGATCAAGGGGGGCTCCTGGATTTCCTGCGGCAACGAGGCCGTGCGCGCCTCACGGTATGCCTTCCGGCGCCACTTCTTCCAGCATGCGGGCTTCCGCTACGTCGTGTCCCACGCGCCCGCCGAGGCGCCGGCCGCCTATTACGAAACCGACAAGCTGATGTCCGAATACGCCGAATTCCACTACGGCGATTCGTATTTCGGCGTGCCCAATTTCCCGCAGACGCTGGCGCAGCGGGCCATCGCGGCCCTGGGCGATCGCCCGCGCCGCCGCGCCCTGGACCTGGGTTGCGCATCGGGGCGGGCCACCTTCGAGCTGGCCCGGGTCTTCGAGCACGTCACGGGGGTGGATTTCTCGGCCCGCTTCATCAACCAGGGCGTGCAGCTGATCCAGAGCGGCCAGCTGCGCTACACCCTGGCCGACGAAGGCGAGCTGGTGTCCTACAAGAGCCGGACGCTGGCCGAACTGGGCCTGCTCGACACGATCGACCGGGTGGAATTCTTCCAGGGCGATGCCTGCAACCTGAAGCCGCAACTCACGGACTATGACCTGGTCCTGGCCGCCAACCTGATCGACCGCCTGTACGACCCGGCGCGCTTCCTGGACCAGATCCACGAGCGCATCGTCCCGGGCGGCTTGCTGGTGATCGCCTCGCCCTATACCTGGCTTGAAGAGCACACGCCGCGCGCGGCATGGCTGGGCGGATTCAAGAAGGACGCGGAAAACTACACCACGCTGGATGGCCTGAAGGACCGCCTGGCGCCGCATTTCCGCCTGCTGGACGGCCCTGCCGACGTGCCGTTCGTCATCCGGGAAACGCGGCGCAAGTTCCAGCACACGCTGTCCGAACTGACAATCTGGGAACGCCTCGGCGACTAGGCCCGGGCGGCGACCCGTCCCGGGCGCGCGCATCCGCTGCAACGGCGGGGGCCGCGCCCGGAAGCGTCCCGTTCCGGCGGCGCGGCTGCGGCGGGATCAGATTTCTTCGTACAGACCGATGCCCCACCAGCGCAAGGTGCCCGCCAGATGGGCGCGCACCGCCCGCATGGCGTCTTCCTCGTGCCCCGCCAGCACGGCATCGATGATCCGCAGATGCTCGTCCATGGCGGGAATGATGCGCTCGGGCAGCAGCCGGCGCGACTGCTGCAGCACGGTGATGCAGTCGTAGTTGCTGGCGTAGACCCTGGCCGCCAGCGGATTGACCAACGCCGAGGACAGGGCCAGGTGCAGCTTCCAGTCGACCGCCATGGCCCACTGCTGGAGTTCCGGCGTGATGCCTTCGGATGCCTGGTCCCGGACGGCGGCGTGCTCTTCGCGCAGGGCCTGCATCGGCGCTTCTCCCAGCCGGGCGGCCAGTATCCGGGCGCCTTCCTGATCAAGCATGCAACGCAGGTGGAAACAGGACTGGATCGTGTCCGGCGTCGGCTCGATGACCAGCACCCCGCGCTTGGGCAGGATCCGCACCAGGCCTGTGGACTCGGCGTGTTTCACCGCCTCGCGCACGGGCGCCAGCGGAAGGCCGGTCTTTTCCACCAGTTCCGCGATCGAAACCAGTTGCCCGGCCCGGACTTCGCCCCGCAGCAGCAGATCCCGCAAAGCCATGAAAGCCTGGTCGGCCAACAGCATTTCGCCTGGGTACTTCTTGCTCATGACAGGGTTATTCCTATGTTTTTTCTCGTCATATGCGATTTATTATACGCAAAATATCATCTTGCATATAACGAAACATGTCAGATGAAATCTCAAAGGAATCCCTTCGGAACGAAACCGACTACAGGGACCGATGATCCACCGTCTGGAGACAAGGGAATGGAAAACGCAACACGCGGCCTGTACAACGAGGACCTGGCGCCCGCCCGGGAGCGCACCTGGGGTGCCTTCAGCATCTTCAATGTCTGGACATCCGATGTCCACAGCCTCTGGGGATACTACCTGGCGGCCAGCCTGTTCCTGCTGTGCGGCAGCTTCACCAACTTCCTGATCGCGATCGGCCTGAGCTCGCTGGTGATCTTCGCGATCATGAACCTGATCGGCTACGCGGGCGTGAAGACGGGCGTGCCCTATCCCGTCCTGGCGCGGGCCTCGTTCGGCGTCTGGGGCGCCAACCTGCCCGCCCTGGTGCGCGCGGTGGTGGCCTGCTTCTGGTACGGTGCACAGACAGCCGCGGCCTCGTGGGCCATCGTCGCACTGCTGACCCGCAACGAGGCGCTGCTGGAATTCCACCAGACCTCGCACATGCTGGGCCACTCGACGCTGGACGTCATCTGCTTCGTGGTCGTCTGGGCGCTGCAGCTTCTGATCATCCAGAACGGCATGGAGACCGTGCGCAAATTCCAGGACTGGGCCGGCCCGGCCGTCTGGATCGCCATGCTGGTGCTGGCCATCGGCCTGGTGGTCAAGGCCGGCGGGTTTTCCCTGGACCATGGCATCGCGCCCGATCTGCTGCTGGAAAAGACCCGCGATGCCGGGGTGTCGGGCGAACCCGGCTCCGTCTCGGCACTGATGGCGGTCGGCGCCACCTGGATCACTTATTTCGCCGCGCTGTACCTGAACTTCTGCGACTTTTCCCGCTATGCGCCCAGCAAGGCCGTGGTGCGCAAGGGCAATCTCTGGGGCCTGCCCGTCAACCTGATCCTGTTCTCGCTGGTCGCCGGCGTGACCACGATCGCCGCCTACCAGGTCTATGGCGAAGTCCTCCTGCACCCCGAGCAGATCTCCGCCAAGTTCGACAGCTGGTTCCTTGCGCTGCTGGCCGCCCTGACCTTCGCCGTGGCCACCCTGGGCATCAATGTCGTCGCCAACTTCGTGTCGCCGGCCTTCGACATTTCCAATGCCTTCCCGCACAAGATCAGCTTCAAGGGCGGCGGCTACATCACGGCGGTGATCGCCCTGTGCCTGTACCCCTTCGCGCCCTGGGAGGGCAACGCTGCCGTCTTCGTGAACGCCATCGGCGCCATCATGGGGCCGCTGCTGGGCATCATCCTGGTGGACTACTACCTGATCGCCAAGGGCCAGATCCAGGTCGCCGATCTGTACCGCGAGGACGGCGCCTACCAGTACCACAGGGGCTGGAACCTTGCCGCGCTGATCGCCACGATCATCGGCGGCCTGTTCTGCAGCATCCTGCCGCACCTGACCGACTGGTTCCCGCCCTGGTGGGGCACGTACGGCTGGTTCTTCGGCGTGGCCATCGGCGCGGGGCTGTACTACCCGCTGTCCCGGATGCCCGTCATGCGCCACCCGCACGCGCACGGTTGAACATTCGAGCGGCCCGTACGGGCCGCTCTTCCCGCCGGCTACGGCGGTCAGTCCAGCGCGATCTGCGCCTTCAGCCAGAAGACCCGGCCCGGTTCGTTGATCCGGGTGTTCAGGAACGACGCACTGCCGGGAATGTCAGCGCCCGACTTCGACAGGTGTTCGGCGTAGGTCTTGTTCAGGACGTTGTCCACGCCGGCGGTCAGCAGCACGGTCTTGCTGGGCCGCCAGCCGGCATTGAACGACAGCACGCCGAAGCCGCCGGTGGGGCCGAGATCCTTGCCGGCAATGCCGCCCATGCCCTTGTCGTAGCGATCCTGCGCAGCCACCAGGCGCCACAGCATGCCCGCGGAATAAGGCCCCTGGGCATAGTTCAGCCCGAGGCGAACTTCCAGGGGCGGCTGCTGGGCCAGCGCCGTGTCGTCCGTGCGATTCCGGCCATGCACGTACGACAGGCTGGCCACCCCCTGCCAGGCCGGATGGAACTGCCACGAGGCATCCAGTTCGCCGCCCACGACTTCCGCGTCGACGTTGCGGGTCTGGCTGCGATTCCAGTCGATGAGGATGTAGTCGTCGACCCGGCTGTAGAAGGCCGAGGCCGACAGCGCGAAGGGCCCGCTGCGCCAGTTCGTGCCGATATCCAGCTGGTTGAGCTTTTCCGGCCTGGTGGACAGGAAGGCGCTGTTGGAGCCGTCCGGGCTGCCCTTCATCAGCTCCCAGTAATCGGGGAACCGCTCGGAATGGCCCACGCCGGCATACCAGGTGCTGTTGTCGCCATAGTCCCGCTCATAGCGCAGGAAGCCGCTGGTCAGGGTACGGTCGTTGTCGCGCCCCGCAGTGGCCGACTTGCCGGGAGCCCGCTTGTCGCGCGCCTCGACCCAGTCCACACGCAGCCCGCCGACCACGCGATCCGCCCCGGTCAGGAACCAGGTGCTTTCGCCGAAGACGCCATGCTGCTCGAAGCGCATGTCCTCGACCCGGGGTGCCGCCAGGAAGGCGGCGTCGGCGGCATCGGCCGATGCCTGCATGCCGCTGCCCCGGCCGCGGTGCACGTCCTGCTTCGCATCGGCGCCGACGACCAGTTCCCACGACTCGGCCGGCCGCAGCGTAGCGCTCAGCCGGCCGCCCGTGGTGCGGCGATCGGGATTGCCGGCCATATACGGGTTCATCTTGCCCGACGGCACGTCGCGCAGGGTGTAGTTGTCCATCACGTGGTCCACGTAGTTGTAGTAGACCTGCCCCTCGATGGCGTCCACCAGGCCGCCCATGCGCTTGCGCTCGAACATCAGCGAGACGTTCTCGCGCCTGAACTTCGAGCCGTCCATGCTGCGGTCGGCATAGGCCGCGCGGCCGTCGCTGAGCGCGGCGGACAGTTCGATGCGCGTCTTGTCGTCCGGCGTCAGGCCGACGGCGGCATGGCTGCTCCAGCGCAGGTATTCGGAATGCACGCGGTTGCCGTCGCCATCCCGGTAGTCGCCGGCCTGGGCACGGGTGCCGCCGGCGCGCACATACGCCTGCGGATTGCCGACCAGCACATCGGCCATCTGGTCGTTGCGCCCGAAGCTGCCCAGCGTCAGGCTGCCGTCGGCTTTCCAGCCGAAGGTCTCCATGCGCTTCACATCGCGCTCGAACAGCACCACGCCGGCCGACTGGCCCGCACCGTACCGCACGCTCTGCGGTCCCTTGAGGACGGTGACGCGGTCGTAGGATTCGGGATAGACGTAGGCGGTGGGCGGGTCCATGCGCCCGCCGCAACCGCCATAGATCTCCTGGCCGTCCAGGAGAATGCCCAGGCGCGACCCCGAAAAGCCGCGCAACACCGGATCGCCGTCCGTGCCGCCCTTGCGGATCACGGAAAACCCGGGAATGCTCTTGAGGAAATCCGCGCCGTCATGGGCAGGCACGGGCTGGCGCGGCGCCTTGGGATCGGTACGGACCACCAGGGGCTCATCGGCGGCAGGCGCCGTGACGACCACGGGGGACAGCGCCCGCACGGGCTGGGACAGCGCGGCCTGCGGCAGGCCGAGCGCCACCAGGGCAGCCGGAATCCCGGCAACCCAAATCGTTTCCTTCTTCATCAAAGTCTCGATCGTGAAAAGGCTGAAGAACATCCAGGGCCGCCCACGACCCGCATGCCGACGGCACGCCAGGCCGGGGTGGCCCTGAAAACAAGAATGTGCCCCCACGCCGCGCCTTCGGCTTGCTGCCCACAAGGGGCCGTTTTGCCTTGGGGCGGGCCGGCGGCAAAAATCAGGGTTTCAGCACGAACGAGAAGGAGGACAGCGCGCGGGCGGCCATTCCCAGGTGCCGGCAATCCGGGCGGCGCAGGGAGTTTCGTCGAACCCTGCCGCGGGGCGGACCCGGGGCGCGACCGGCACGGGAGTGCCGGCCATGTCGACCGCAGGAGGAACGGGATGGGTGGCGCACAGCGGGCAATGGCCCGTCCGGAGCATGCGCGAGGTACCGGAACCGTCGGTATCGTCCGGATCGGCCGACAGGTCCATGACCACCATGCCGGCCGGCGTGCAGGCCACGACCTGCACGCCCCGCAGGGGATCGGGCGACGGAATGCCGGCGAACACGGGCCCGACGACCTGAAGCCAGAGCCCCAGGACAAGAAGCCAGTGGATGAAGATGCATCCGCGTGTACGCTTGCCCGCATGTCGCATGGACAGCATTCTAAGGCGGCATGCCGCTTGCCATGGTTGACGCCAGTCAAGCCGTGCGAGCGGCTGCTGGCGCCGGCCTCGCCGCGGAACCGGTCCGGTGAGAATCTATATTTCCGGAGGCGATATGCAGATAGGTTGAAAACCTTTGCGGCCTGAAGGACATCTCATTAGAATGAAAAACAATAAAACGCGGCGTTCATATAACCCCTTGAATTAATTGAATCTCACCTGTCCATCATGAAGAAAACACTCTCCGCACTGCTGTTTGCCTCTCTGATCCCCCTGCTGTCGGCTGCGCCGGCTGCCCAGGCGGCCAGCGACGATCTCGCCGCCATCCAGAAAGCCGGCGTCCTGCGCATCGGCACCGAAGGCACCTATGCGCCCTTTTCCTACCACGACACGAAGGACAACCGACTGGTCGGCTTCGACGTGGATATCGCCCGGGCGATCGCCAAGCAGCTGGGCGTCAAGGCGGAATTCGTGGAAGGCAAGTGGGACGGCCTGATCGCCGGTCTGGATGTGAATCGCTACGACGTGGTCATCAACCAGGTCGGCATCAACGCCGAACGCCAGGCCAAGTTCGATTTCTCCAAGCCCTACATCGCCTCGGCAGCCGCACTGATCGTGCGCGACGACAACGACACGATCCACTCGTTCGCCGACCTGAAGGGCAAGCGTTCGGCCAACACCATCACCAGCAATTTCGGCAAGCTCGCGCAGCGCAGCGGTGCGGAAGTCGTGCCGGTGCAAGGCTTCAACGACGCCATCGCCCTGCTGACCTCCGGCCGCGTGGATGCGACCGTCAATGACCAGCTGTCGTTCCTGGACTTCAAGAAGCAGCAGCCCAATGCCAAGGTCAAGGTCGTCGCCACCGACAACAGCGCCGAATTCGGCCAGTCGGGCGTGCTGATGCGCAAGAACCAGCCGGCCCTGAAGGCCGCCATCGACAAGGCGCTGGACACCCTGCGCACCGACGGCACCTACAAGCAGATCTCCGAACGCTATTTCGGCGAAGACCTGTCCGCCCAGGTCAAGTAAGACAGTTCCGCTTTCCCCGCGACACGATCCGCAGGAGACCCGACCGTGCCGGACTGGCTACGCTTGATGATGGACTCCCTCTGGCCGCTGCTGGTCGGAGGGATCAAATTCACCGTGCCACTGGCGCTCCTGTCCTTCGCGGCCGGGCTGCTGCTGGCATTCCTGACCGCGATCGCGCGGCTGTTCGGACCGCCGCCGCTGGTGGCGCTGGTCCGTTTCTACGTCTGGCTGATCCGCGGCACACCGCTGCTGGTGCAGCTGTTCGTGATCTTCTACGGCCTGCCCAGTGTCGGCTTCGTGCTGGACCCATTGCCCGCCGCCCTGATCGGCTTCTCGCTGAACGTGGGCGCCTACAACGCCGAGGTCATCCGCAGCGCCATCGAGGCCATCCCCAAGGGCCAGTGGGACGCCGCCTATTCGCTGAGCATGACGCGCGCCCAGGCGCTGCGGCGCACGGTGCTGCCCCAGGCCGCGCGCGTGGCCGTGCCGCCGCTGGCCAATTCCTTCATCTCCCTGGTGAAGGACACATCCCTGGCCGCCGTGATCACCGTGCCGGAAATCTTCCAGGCGGCGCAGCGCATCGCTTCCGTGACCTATGAACCGCTGATCCTGTACGTGGAGGCCGCCCTGATCTACCTGGTGCTCTGTTCCTTCCTGTCGGCGGCCCAGACCCGCCTGGAACGCCATTTCGGCCAGCATGCCGTCTTCACCGAGGGACAGCGATGATCGAACTGCGCGGTATCCGCAAGTCCTTTGCCGGGCACGAGGTGCTGCACGGCGTCGACCTCGCCGTCCCCGAGGGCCAGGTAACCGCCCTGATCGGTCCGTCTGGCAGCGGCAAGAGCACCCTGTTGCGCTGCGTGAACCTGCTGGACGCGCCCGATACGGGCCGGCTGACGCTGGGCGAGGAAACCCTGGAATTCCAGCCCGGGCGCCATCCGCCCCGGCCGGCGGTGCAGCGCATCCGCCAGCAGACCGGCATGGTGTTCCAGAACTTCCAGCTGTTTCCCCACCAGACCGCCGTGCAGAACGTGATGGAAGGACTGGTGACGGTCAAGGGCTGGCACCGGGACCGTGCCCGCAACCGCGCCCTGGAATTGCTGGACAAGGTCGGCCTGCGCGAAAAGGCCGATGCCTGGCCGTCCAGCCTGTCGGGCGGCCAGCAGCAGCGCGTGGCCATCGCTCGGGCGCTTGCGCCCGAACCGCGCGTGCTGCTGTGCGACGAGCCCACATCGGCCCTGGATCCGGGCCTGGCCGCGGAAGTGGTTGCCGTCCTGGGCAACCTGGCCGCCGAAGGGATGACCATGCTGATGGCCACCCACGACCTGCGCCTGGCGGCGCAGATCGCCCGCCAGACCGTGTTCCTGCAGGATGGCGAGGTCATCGAGGCCGGTTCGTCCGCCGACCTGTTCCGGAATCCGCAAGATCCGCGTACACAGCGTTTCGTGGCCACCCTGAAGGCCGACACGGCCGAATAGACACCGACCGGCGCTCGCGGGCACGCGGCCCGTCAGCGTGCGGCCTGCGAGGCGGCCGCGGGTGCCGCTGCGGTGTATTTCGCCCCCGCCACGCAGGCCACGACAAAGACAGTGACCAGCAGCATGACCGGCGTGACGGGCTCGCCCAGCAGCCAGGCAGCCAGCATCAGGCCCATGAACGGCTGCAGCAGCTGCAACTGGCCGACGGCGGCGATGCCGCCCTGCGCCAACCCCCGGTACCAGAAGACGAATCCCACCAGCATGCTGAAGACCGCCACGTAGGCCAGCCCGCCCCAGGCGGATGCGGGGATGCCGGCCCACGCGGCCGGGCGCAGGATCACGGACAACGGCAGGCTGACCGGCAGCGACAGCACCAGCACCCAGCAGATGACCTGCCAGCCGCCCAGGCGGCGCGACAGGCGGCCGCCTTCGGCGTAGCCGTAGCCGCAGGTGACGATGGCCGCCATCATCAGGGCATCGGCCCCCAGCGAGCCCGAACCGTCCCGGCTGAACGCGAACCCGGCCACGGCGGCCGCGCCCAGCACGGCGAACATCCAGAATGCGCGGGAAGGCCGCTCGCCGCCCAGCCAGGTGCCGAAGATCGCGGTCGCCAGCGGCAGCAGACCGATGAAGACCAGGGAATGCGCCGAGGTGATGGTGCGCAGGGCCAGCGCGGAAAACAGGGGAAAACCGAGCACCACCCCGAAAGCCACCAGCAGCAGGGTGCGCAGGTCGGCAAGGCCGGGCCGGGGGCTGCGCATCCAGACCAGCGCAGCCAGCGCCAGCAAGCCGGCCAGGGCGGCGCGCGCCGCCGTGACGAACAGGGGGTCGAGCCCCAGGACGGCCAGCCGGGTCGCCGGCAACGATCCGCTGAAGATCGCAACGCCGATCATGCCGTTGATCCAGCCGCGCGTGGTGGTGTTCATGCGTGCTTCCTAGAGTCAGGTGCGGAAGATGGGTACGGCCTCCAGCATGCCTTGCCGCCAGGGCAGAATCCAGATACAGTGCAGTACAGTATCAACGAACTGTACTGATCCATCCGGACCCAACCGCCTGCGCGGCGGGCCGGTTCACCACCCATGGACATTCCGTATTCACCCGCACCGGGCCGCACCGCCGGCATCATGCAATTCGTGCGCCAGCGCATCGCTGCCCGCGAATGGCCGCCCGGTTCGCGCCTGCCGTCCCTGCGGGGCATGGCGCGGCAGCACGGCGTCTCCAAGTCCACCGTCGTCGAGGCCTACGAGCGCCTGGAGTCCGAAGGCGTCATCCGCGCCCGCGCCGGCGCCGGCTTCTATGTCGCCGGCCCGCTGGCGCCCCTGGCGCTGTCCGAGATCGGGCCGCGCCTGGACCGCCAGATCGACCCCCTGTGGGTGTCCCGGCAGTCGCTGGACCTGGGCGCCCAGGCGCTGAAACCCGGCTGCGGCTGGCTGCCGGAAGACTGGATGCCCCGGGATGCCATCCGCCGCGCACTGCGCCAGGTCGCGCGCGATCCCGAAGCGCCGCTGACGGACTACGCGCCCGCCCTGGGGCTGCCGGCCCTGCGCACCCAGATTGCCCAGCACCTGGGCACGCGCGGCCTGGCGGCCGACCCGCGCCACATCCTGCTGACCGATTCAGGCACCCAGGCCGTGGACCTCCTGTGCCGTTTCCTGATCGAACCCGGCGATGCCGTGCTGGTCGACGACCCCTGCTATTTCAATTTCCTGGCGCTGCTGCGCGCTCACCGCGTCCGCATCATCGGGGTGCCCCACGCGCCCGACGGCCCCGACATGGACCGCTTCGAGGCCGCGCTCGAGGAATACCGCCCGCGCCTCTATCTCAGCAACGCCGGACCGCACAACCCGACGGGCGCGCGGCTGTCGGCCGCCAAGGCGGAACGCATCCATGCGCTGGCCGAAGCCCACGACCTGATCCTGATCGAGGACGACATCTTCGGCGATCTCGAATCCAGGCCATCGGCCCGGCTCGCATCCGGAGACCGCAGCGACCGGGTCGTGCAGGTCGGCAGTTTTTCCAAGACCCTGTCGGCCAGCCTGCGCTGCGGCTACCTGATCGTGCGCGAGGACTGGCTGGACGCGCTGGCCGACCTGCGCACCGCCACGACGTTCTCGGGCGCCGGCCTGACGCAGGCGGTGATCGCCCGCCTGCTGCGCGACGGCGCCTGGCAGCAGCACACGCGTCTGCTGCGCAGCCGCCTGGCCCAGGCCATGCCGCGCGCGATCCGGCTGCTGTGCGCCCTGGGCCTGCAGCCCTGGCATGAACCCGAGGACGGCATGTTCCTGTGGTGCCGGCTGCCGGACGGCATCGATGGCGCGCGCCTGGCGCAGGCGGGCCTGCAGCAGGGCCTGATGCTGGCGCCCGGGAACGTCTTCAGCCTGGCGCAGACGGCCGGGCACATGATGCGCTTCAATGTGTCGCAGATGGACGATCCCCGCCTGCCCGAGCGCCTGGCTACACTGATCCGGACCTGTCCTTGCTGACCACGGACCCGCCACACGGCCCGGCGATCTTCCCCGTTTCCCGAACTTCCGATCCCGACAAACGACGATGCCTCTTCCATCCGATACCGAAGTGCTCAACGCATTCCAGGGTTCCCTGCGGGCCCAGATCGATGCCCTGCCGCCCGCCTGGAAATCCACGCTGGAAGCCCCCCACCTGCAGGGCATCCTGGGCCGTCTCGACGCGATGCTGGCCGAACGGCTGGCCGCCGGGGCCTGCATCTTTCCCCTGCGGCCCTTCCGCGCCCTGGTCGAAATCCCGCCGGACGAGGTCAAGGTGGTGATCGTCGGCCAGGACCCCTACCACGGACCGAACCAGGCCCAGGGCCTGGCGTTCTCGGTGCCGGATTTCTGCCCCACGCCGCCCAGCCTGCGCAATATGTTCAAGGAACTGACCCTGGAATATGGCGAACCCGAAACGCCGCCGCGCAACAGCCTGGTGCGCTGGGCACGCCAGGGCGTGCTGCTGCTGAACACATCGCTCACCGTCGAGGCGCACCAGCCGGCCTCGCACGCCAGGAAAGGCTGGGAACACATCACCGATGCGCTGATCATGCGGGTGCTGCGCGAGGCCCGCCCCAAGGTCCTGATGCTCTGGGGCTCGCATGCCCAGGCGCGGCGCGCGCTGCTGGACATGCAGCCGCCGGCCGGCCCGGTCGAAGTCCTGGCCGCCAATCATCCATCGCCCTTGTCCGCACTGCGGCCGCCACGCCCCTTCATCGGCTGCGGCCATTTCCGCCAGGCAAACGACTGGCTGCAGGCCCACGGTGAATCAGGCATCGACTGGATGCTGGCCCGCACGCCCGCCGCCGTCCCCGGCTACGGCGGCTGAGCCGCCATCCCGCGGATCTCCGGTCCACAGGCGGACGCAATTGCGGCCCGCTTCCTTGGCCCGGTACATGGCCCGGTCCGCCCGGGCCAGCAGCCCGCCCAGATCGTCGCCACCCTGCGGCGCGCAGACGATGCCGATGCTCACGCTCAGGGGTTCGCACACCCGGCAATCGCATTGCCGCAGCTGTTCGCGGATCCGTTCCGCCAGGCTCAGGGCGCCCTCGGCATCCATGTCCGGCGCCAGGACCACGAATTCCTCGCCACCGATGCGCGCGCACAGGTCATCCTTGCGCACGACGCGGCGCAGCACCCCGGCGAAAGCGGCCAGCACCCGATCGCCGGCCTCGTGCCCGCAATCGTCGTTGATCCGCTTGAAGCGGTCCAGGTCGCACATCAGCAGCGCGACGCTCCGCCCCTGGGCCAGGGTTTCGCGCAGCATGTCGCCGCCCTGCTCGTACAGTGCGCGCCGATTGGCCAGGTCGGTCAGGGCATCGTGCAGGGCCGCATGGCGGTAACGGCGCTCGGAGCGGGCTCCCACCATCATCAGGACGGCAAAGGACATGCCGATGAAAAACAGCATGCCTTCGAACACCGCCATCGGGAAATCCAGGCGCAACGGCCCGGGCTCGGGTCCCGACAGCAGCGTCGCCGTCATGCGGGCAAAGGCCAGCACACCGTGCAGCACCAGGATGACGGCGGGCAGGATCGCCAGTTTTGCATCCCCGCTCTTGCCGCGCTGCGCTGCCCACAGTTCCCACAGGGCCGCCCCCGAGTAGGCCAGGGTGGGCAGGCTGTACGCGGTCACACGCGCCACGCCCGAGAACACGAATTCCGGCCACTGGCATACCGCGTACCAGGCCAGCGGACCGGCCACGATCCACGGCCATCGCGGCGGCTTTCCGGAAAAAGCCCGCAGCCCGGTCCAGACGCAGGCATGCGCCAGGATCAGCAAGGCGCCGAAGCCGGTCACCGATCGTTCCCAGGCGTTGGCAGGGTCGGCCACGCCCAGCAGGAACCCGACTCCCATGAGCATCAGCGAAGCGCCGGTCCATCCCAGAGTCCGTTCGCGGCGACCCAGCAGCGCCGCCGCCAGGATCAGGGCGCCCACCAGCAGCAGGACCGGGATTTCCGCGATCAACAGCGTGCGTGCGTCCAGATGGTCCATGGCTCAGGTTCCCGCGTAAGGAGCGGCGGCTCCGTCCATGCGGGCAACCGCCGTGGATGCCCGGCCGGCCGCGGCCAGGCCCACCGACTGGCGGACGCAATCGCGGCCCGAGGCCTTGGCCTGGTAGAGCGCCCGATCGGCGCAGGCCAGCAGGCGGTCCAGATCATGGCCGTCCACCGAGGCGCAGGCGATGCCGATGCTCACGCTCAGGCGGCCTGCCGCCGGGAAGGCCTGTTCCGCCAGGGTGCGGCGGATCCTGTCCGCCAGGTCCAGGGTGCTCAGGGGCCCCAGGTCCGGCGCCAGGACCACGAATTCCTCGCCGCCGATGCGCGCGCACAGGTCGCCCGCGCGCACCCGGCTGCGCAGGATTTCAGCGAACAGGACCAGGACCCGGTCGCCCGCGTCGTGCCCATGCTCGTCGTTGATGCGCTTGAACCAGTCCAGGTCGCACATCAGCAGCGCCATGTCCCGGCCCTCGCGGCGCGCCCGCGCCAGGGCTTCCGCACCCTGCTCGAACAGGGCGCGGCGATTGGGCAGCCGCGTCAGCGCATCGTGCAGGGCCGCATGGCGATACCGCCGTTCCGTCCTGGCACGCACCAGGATCAGGACGCAGAAGGACAGGCTGACGCCGAACAGGAGGCCTTCCAGTATGGTCACGGTGAAATCCGGCCACTGCAGCCAGGACATGCCCGGTATCCGGACGGCCCACACCATGCGATAGAGGTAGAACAGGCCATGGGCGAACAGGACGGCCAGCAAGGGCAGCACCGAGCCTGCATCGTCGCGCCGTTCGGGCCACAGTTCCCATCCGGCCGCTGCGAGATAGCCGATCGCCAGCAGGGAAAAGACCAGGAGCCGGGCTAAATCCGATGCCATGAACACGGGCCACAGGCACAGCGCGAACCAGGTCGCGGCGCCCCCCAGCAGCGCCGCCACCCACACCGGCCGGCCGGCGTAGGCCCGCAGACTCGCCCAGCAGCAGGCGTGCCCGGTGATCAGCAGCATGTTGGCCAGCACGATCGCGGGATCGTGCCAGGTCGGGGAGCCGCGCGCGATGCTGACCACGAAACCCGTCCCGCCCAACAGCAGGGCGCCCGACATCCACAGCAGCGTGCGGTCGCGCCGCCCCTGCAGGGCGGCCAGCAGCATCAGTCCGCCCACGAGAAACAGCACGAAGGCTTCGACGATCAGCAAGGTGCGGGCATCCAGGTTCAGCATCGGGCCATCGCCTTCTTTTTCCTGTCCGGTGAACCCGGATTGTTTCAAAGCATTTCACATCTGAAATGCCTATGATGGTAGACGGAATAACCCTGGAATTTTAGATGACGATCGAATCCGTCCGGCAGTTTTTTGCCCAGCATGCTCCAGACCTGGACATTCTCGAACTCGAGCAAAGCACCGCCACCGTCGCCCTGGCGGCCGAGGCCCACGGCGTGGTGCCCGGCCAGATCGCCAAGACACTTTCCCTGAAGACCGGCGACTCCGTCGTCCTGGTCGTGGCCCGCGGCGACGCGCGGCTGGACAACCGCAAGCTCAAGCAGGCCTTCGGCGGCCGGGTCAAGATGCTGCCGGCCGACGAAGTCGCCGACCTGACGGGCCATCCGGTGGGCGGTGTCTGCCCTTTCGGCCTGGCCCGGCCGCTGCCGGTCTACTGCGACGTCAGCCTGCGCGATTTCGACATCGTCATGCCGGCTGCGGGCTCCACCCGCAGCGCCGTGCGCATCGAACCCGAACGCCTGGCCCGACTGACGGACGCCTCCTGGGTGGACGTCTGCCAGGCGGCCGCGCCGGCAAACGCCTGACCCCGGCACCGCGCAGCCATGACGGCCCGTCCCGACCTTGTCTACGGCGCCGTCCTGGCGGCCGCGCTGCTGCACGCGGGCTGGAACGCCCTGATCAAACGCAGCGCCGACACCTTGCTGAGCACCACCGGCATCGCGGCGGCATCCGCCGCGATCGCCCTGGCTGCCCTTCCCTGGCTGCCGGCGCCCGCAGCGGCAAGCTGGCCCTTCATCCTTTCGTCCCTGATCCTGCAGATCGTCTACATGCGGCTCCTGGCCAGGATCTACCGGGTCGCGGACATGAGCGCGAGCTATCCCGTGATGCGAGGCACCGCGCCGCTGCTGGTGGCCGCGGCATCCGCCGCGCTGTTCCATGAAGCCCTGAATCCCACCGCCCTGGCCGGCATCGCCGCCATCTGCGGCGGGATCCTGTGCATCGGGCGGCGCTCCACGGGCATTCCGGCGGCGCCCTCGGGCCTGCGGCTCGCCCTGCTGAACGCCGCCGTCATCGCCAGCTATACCCTGGTTGACGGGGCCGGGGTCCGCCAGTCGGGAGCGCCCGCCAGCTACACACTGTGGATCTTCCTGCTGCAGGGATGCGCCATGACCCTGATGGGCCTGCGCGCCCGGCCCGGCGCCCTGCCGTCCTACCTGCGCGCCCACTGGCGATCCTGCCTGGCAGGCGGCTTCGGATCCGTGATGTCCTACGGAGTCGCCCTGTGGGCCATGACACTGGCGCCGATCGCCATCATCGCCGCCCTGCGGGAAACCTCGATCCTGTTCGGCACCCTGATCGCCGGCCTGTGTCTGCGCGAGCGCCTGGGGCCGGCACGCATCCTGGGCGCCTGCATCCTGGTACTGGGCGCCGCCCTGCTGCGTCTGGCCTGAGACGTTCGCCCCGGGCATGATTCCCCGGGCCGTCCCCGGCCATGTCTCAGGGATCGGGGGGCGCGTCCAGCACCTGCTCGACTCCGGCGGCGCCGGCCGCATCCAGCCGCCCGGCCTGGCGCGCCAGAGCCACGCCCCGGCGGCACAGGCGGTCATACAGGTCGCGCATCTCGGGATCGACCGCCTGCAGCGCCTGGCGGTGCAGGCGCACCGTGCCCGCATCCCCGCGCGACACGGGGCCCGGCATGCCCGCCGCCACCCCGCTGCGCGCCAGGGATTCCACCGTGCCCCGCAGGAGCGGCAGCAAGGCATCGAGCGCCTGCCGTTCCGTCGCTCCCCAGGACTGCCACAGGCGCACCGCCTCGGCCAGCAGGGCATGCACATGCTGGGACGCATAGCCGCCCGATGCGTGATAGCGCACGCGCGCGCCGGGCGGCAGGCTCAGGCCGACGCAACCCAGGCGCAGGGCCAGATCGTGCAGCAGGGCATCCAGCGGCGGCTCCGCCTCGATCGCCACGGTGCATCCAGGCAGGCTGGCGAGCGCCGCGCCCGGATCCGCACCGAAGGCCTGCATGGGGTGGAAGCCGCCGATCAGCGCGCCCGCCTCGGCGGCGGGCTGCAGCGCGGCAACGGGGGTGGCCCCGCTGCAATGCACCACCGCCTGGTCCGCGCGCCAGGACACCGAACGCGCGATGCCGGCAATCAGGGCATCGGGCGAGGTCAGGAACACCAGGTCGCAATCCCGCGCCACGGCGTCGGCATCGTCCGCCCGGCAATCCGGCAGCGATGCGGCCAGCGCCCGGGCGCTGGCATCCGAGCGGCTGGCGGCCCGCACCACCGGAACGCCGGCCGCCTGCAGGGCCAGCGACAGCGCCCGCGCCAGCCGGCCCGCTCCGATGAAGCCTGCCCGCAGGCCACCGGGTTCGGGCGGCGCCCATGCCGCCGGCTGCATGCCCTGCACCGATTGACCGGATTCGCTCGCTTCGTTCATGCCTGTTCCTCGTTCCTGTTCCGCCTTGCGTGGGCCGCGCCGTGCCGGTGGCGTGCGGCCCGGAATCCCTATAATTGTAGGCTTGCGCGCCTGGCGCGCCCGCTCTTCACATTGCTTGCCGAACATGTCTTCCGCCTCGAATCCGCTTTCGATTCCCAGCCTGACCGCACCGGTCGCCATGGGCTACGTGCCGCTGGGCGCGGTCTTCGGTTTCCTGTTCGTGCAGGCCGGCGGCCCGGGCTGGCTGGCCCTGGCGTCCAGCCTGCTGATCTACGCCGGCGCCGCCCAGTTCATGATGGTGCCGATGCTGGCCGCCGGCCTGCCGCTCAGCGCCATCGTCCTGGCAACCCTGGTGCTGAACCTGCGCCACGTGTTCTACGGCCTGTCGCTGCTGAACACCCTGCCTGCCGGCCGCCTGCAGCGCTGGTACTGCATCTTCGCCCTGACCGACGAAACCTATTCCGTCCTGACGGCGCTGCCCGCGAAGGAACGGGCGCCGCGCATGGCCCTGATCAGCGCCCTGAACCAGGGCTGGTGGGTGATCGGCACCGCGCTGGGCGCCGTGCTGGGCGCCCAGGCCCAGGTCGGCCTGGCCGGGCTGGATTTCGTGCTGGCGTCCCTGTTCGCCGTGCTGGCCGTCGAGCAATGGCGCGCCCGGCGCGACCCCCTGCCGATCTGGATCGCGGCAGCCGCCTATGCCGCCGGCTGCATCCTGATGCCGTCCCAGGCGCTGGCCATCGCCATCGCCCTCAGCCTGGTGGCCGCCGCCCTGCGGCCTGCCCGGACCGCACCGGCCACGGGGGCGGCCCATGACTGACACCGGCTACGTCCTGACCGCCATCGCCCTGATGGCACTGGTAACCATACTCCTGCGCGCCCTGCCCTTCATCGCCGGCCACTGGCTGCGCCGCCATCCCATCGTCCACAAGCTCGGCGATTCGCTGCCGCTGTCGATCATGGTCCTGCTGTTGATCGACACGGCGGCCGGTCAGGCGCGCTCGCACGACGGCCTGCCCTGGCAGGAACTGGCCGCCGTGGCCCTGGTGATCCTGCTGCAATGGCGCACCCGCCAGACCCTGCTGAGCATCGCCGCGGGGACCGCGCTGTACGTCGCGCTACGGGCGCTGTAGGCCGCCCGGCCGCTGCACCACGGCTGCGGCTACGCCGCCGCAGCCCCTACAATCGGATATCGCCCTCTTCTTCCAGGAGCCCGCCCCATGCCCAGCTTTGACGTCGTGTCCGAAGTCGACAAGCACGAACTCACCAACGCCGTCGACCAGGCCAACCGCGAACTCGCCACCCGATTCGATTTCAAGGGCACCGACGCGCGTTTCGAGCTGGAAGGCTATGTCGTCACCCAGTCGGCGCCCAGTGCCTTCCAGCTCAAGCAGATGATGGACATCCTGCGCGGGCGCCTGTCGGCCCGCGGCATCGACGTGCGCTGCATGGATGCGGCCGAGCCGCTGGAAAACCTGGGCGGCGCCCGCCAGAAGATCACCATCCGCCAGGGTATCGAGCAGGCGGTGGCGAAAAAGCTCATCGCCGCCGTGAAGCAGTCCAAGATCAAGGTCGAGACCCAGATCAACGGCGACAAGCTGCGCGTATCGGGCAAGAAACGCGACGATCTTCAGCAGGTCATCGCCCTGCTGCGCAAGACGGACGTGGACCTGCCGCTGCAGTTCCAGAATTTCCGCGACTGAGCGCACGGCCACCGGCCGCCCGCCGGGCGTGGATCCCGGCTCCAGGCTTGTTCATAATGCACAAATAACCCATAATATGTGCATATTGAACACCCGATGGACACTGCCATGACCGCCCTGCCGAATACCGTGCCTTCGCCGGATGCCGTGCTGGCCAAGGCCGTCCTGCGGGCGGCGGACCAGCTCGGTCTGCGCCAGGCCCGGCTGGCCGACGTCCTGGGCATGCACCGCACCGCCGTCAGCCGCATGAAGACCGCGCAATCGCTGGACCCGGCTTCCAAGCAGGGCGAGCTCGCCTTGCTGCTGGTACGTCTGGCCCGTGCCCTCTACGCACTCACGGGCGGCGACGTCGAATGGATCCGGCATTTCATGCACACCCCGAACCGCGTCACGGGCGGCGTGCCGGCCGAGCAGATCGCCACCATCCAGGGGCTGGTGACGGTGCTGCGCTTCGTGGATGCGATGCGGGGCAAGATCTGATGCCGGACCGCAACGGCGCCGGCCCGCGGCGGGCCGCTCCCGAAGACGGCGGGTTGTGGCGCGAATGCGGGGGCGAGCACAGCATCGGCCCGGTCCAGGGCCTGTTGCACCGCCTGGTCGAAAGCCAGGAGCACATCGCCACCCTGGGATACGTCGATACGCTGGAAGAGCAGGCGATTCTCGAATCCCTGCTCGACGCGGCCAAGCCGGCCTGGCCCGACGGCGGCGAACGCCTGCACTACCTGCTGCGCACACCGTTCCGCTACCCGCCGCTGCCCTGGGGGTCGCGCTTCGGGCGGCCCGACGAACCCAGCCTGCTCTACGGCGGCCGCGATCTCGGGGCGACACTGGCCGAATCGGCCTACTACCGCTTCGTCTTCTGGTTTTCCATGGACGCCCCCGCAGCGGGCGGCGCCATCCAGAGCCAGCACACGCTGTTCTCCGTCGGCTACCGCACGGAACGTGGCCTGCGGCTGCAGGATCCGCCTTTCGACGGCCACCGGGCCGCGCTGACGGACCCCGTGCATTACCGGGCGACCCAGGCGCTCGGCACCGCCATGCGGGAAGCCGGCATCGAGGCGTTCGAATACCGCTCGGCGCGCGACCCGGCCCAGGGCCTGTGCGTGGGCCTGTTCACCCCGCAGGCGCTGGCGGGGAAATCCCCCCGCGACATGCGCCCCTGGCTGTGCCAGCTGGATGCCCGCGAAGTCGCGTTCAAGCCGGTCGGCGGGCGCGACGTCCACGTCTATCCGCTCACCGCATTCCTGGTGAACGGCAGGCTGCCCATGCCGGCCTGATGCGGGCCGGCACGCGGCAATGGATCACGCCGCCAGGGCCAGGATGTCTTCCTGCGCCTTGGCCAGGCCGCGCGCACGGCTTTCGGGGCCCATGTCCATGCCCTCGGCGCGCACGACGCGGATATCGGTCACGCCCATGAAGCCGAAAATCGTCTTCAGGTAGCTTTCCTGGTGTTCCATGGCATTGCCGGCCTCGCTGGTGGAATACACGCCGCCGCGGCTGAGCGCCAGGATCACGGTCTTGCCGCCGAGCAGGCCCACCGGGCCGTTCTCGGTGTACGTGAAGGTGCGGCCGGCCTGGGCCACGCGATCCAGCCAGGCCTTCAGCTGGGCCGGGATGGTGAAGTTGTACAGCGGCGAGCCGATCACCACGACATCGGCGGCGATCAGCTGGCTGACCAGCGCTTCGGAAATCTCATTCTCGCGCCGCTGGACGTCGGTCAGTTCCTCGCCCGACGGCGGCAGGCGGAAGCCCAGCGCGTCCAGCGACAGGGGCGCGGGCGCCTCTTGGGCCAGGTCCAGGTATTCCACTTCCAGGCCGGGATTCGCGGCCTTTTGCTGCTCGACGATCTTGCGCGTCAGGCTGCGCGTGACGGAGTTCTGGCCGGAGATGCTGGAATCGATGTGCAGCAGTTTCATGAGAAGCCTCTTTCGAATGACGAAGTTGCGAAAGTCGTCATTTTCCATTAGGCATCAAGAATTGATAAGATTCGATCAGAGCCATAGATTGTTCTATTAATAATGTGAATTGACGATGCACGATCTCAACGACATGCGCTATTTCGCAGAAGTCGTCGACCACGGCAGCTTCGCAGGCGCGGCCCGGGCGCTCGACCTGCCCACCTCCCGGCTGTCGCGCCGTATCGCGCGGCTCGAGGCCGAACTGGGCGTCCGGCTCCTGAACCGCACCACACGCAAGCTGTCCCTGACGGCGGCCGGCGAGCAGTACCACCATCATTGCATCGCCGTGCGCGACCAGGCCGAGCAGGCCCAGGCCGAACTCGCCCGGATCCTGGCCGAACCGCGCGGCCCCCTGCGGGTCTCCTGCCCCGTGACCCTGGCCCAGAGCACCATCGGCCCCCTGATTCCCGACTACCTGGCGCGCCACCCCAAGGTGCGGCTGGAAATGCAGGTCAGCAATCGCGTGGTCGACCTGGCCGAGGAAGGCGTGGACCTGGCCCTGCGGGTGCGCCAGAACTTGGACGACAGCGGCAGCGCGATCATCAAGCAGCTCGGCCTGAGCCACGGCCTGCTGGTGGCCAGCCCGGAACTGCTGCGGCGCCACGGCCGCCCCGCCCAACCCGCCGAGCTGGAACGCTTCGACGCGGTCGGCATGTCGGCGACCGGGGGCAAGGTGCGCCTGCGCCTGCTCGGCGCCCAGGGCGCGCGGCACGAGGCGGCCTGCCGCCCCGCCTGCATCGTGGATGACCTGATGACGCTGCGCTTCGCCATCCTGGGCGGTGTCGGCATCGGCATGCTGCCCGACTACATGTGCCACGAAGACATCGCACAGGGGCGGCTCGAACGCATCCTGCCCGAATGGTCCCTGGCTTCGGGCATCGTGCACGCCGCCTATCTGTCGCGGCGCGGCATGTCGCCGGCGCTGCGCTCCTTTCTGGACTACCTGGGGGAAAAGCTGGGGCAGAACCCGAACGGCGACATGGCCGAAGTGTCTCCGCTGCGCAGCGCGGCCCCGAAGGACGCGGCGCCGGCTACGCGGTCCGCAAGGAATCCATCTCCAGCACCCGCGCGCCCAGGTCGCGCCAGCGGTCGGGGTGGCAAGTGAACAGCAGCACCTGGTGGCGCTGCGCGGCATCGAACAAAACGCGCTTCATGCCATCCAGGCGCGCGTGGTCGCTGTGCACCAGCGCATCGTCCAGGATGATCAGGGTGGGCCGCCCCGCCTCCTGCAGCAGGTCGGCGTAGGCCAGGCGGCTGATCAGCCCCATCTGCTCGCGGGCGCCGAAGCTCAGCCCATCCACCGCCTCGTGCAGCGTTCCACCCGCCCCCGCACGGACCAGGCGTTCGGGCAGCAGGTCGTCGTCCACATCCAGCCGCGCCTGCGGAAACAGCAGCTGCAGGTAGTGGTTCAGGTGGCGTTGCAGGGGCGCCTGGATGCGTAACGTAAGCGCCTGGCGGCCGGCCCGCAGCAGATCCAGCAGCAGATCCAGGGCTTCGGCCCGGCGCTTCAGTTCGTCAAGGCGGCGGCCGATGAATTCGGCCTCCCGGGCCTGGTCGGCGCGCTGTTCCTCCAGCCCATGGGCGCCCAGAGCCTCGAGCCCGCTCTGCACCCGGATGGCTTCCTCGCGGCGCGCCTCGGCGGCCTGCGCCAGCGTATCGGCCGCGCGCGCCAGGCGCTGCGCATCCTGTTCCAGGACAGCGGGACGCGCTGCTTCGATCCGCCGATCCAGTTCGTCCAGCGATTGCCGCAGCGCCGTTTCCTGGGCCTTCAATTCGGCCAACCGGACCGCCAGGTCCTGTTCCTGCTGCTGGCGGTCAGGCGCCTGGATCGCATCCTGGAGCCTTTGCCATTCGGCCTGTGCCGTCCGGCCGGCCTGCTCGGCCAGCCCCAGCGCCTGCTCGTGGCGCATGGCCTGCAGCTCGGCAGCCTGCAGCCGTTCCCGGGCGGATTCCAGGCCGCGTTCCGCGCCGGCTTCGTCGATCGCTTCATCAGGCGCTGCGCCAGCGGCTCCGGCTTCTTCCGGCGGCAGGCTGGCCAGCGCCTCGGACACGGCCCGGCGCCGTTGCGCAGCCTGGTCCAGGCGGCCGGACAGGGCCTCCATCCCCTGGGGCGCCAGGCCGGCCAGCCGCGATTCATCCAGGCGAATCTCCTCGCCAAGTTCCCGGGCCTGCCTGGCCCGTTCCTCGGCCTGCCCCAGATCCCGCACGCCCAGGCCCGCCAGCAGCGCATCGAACCGGTCCCGCACCTGCTGGCGGCGGCGGGCCAGGTCGGCCACGTCCTCGCCGCCGGGCCGGATGCGCAGCCGTCCGACGCCCGGGATGTCCAGCTCGACGGGTTCGAGCAGCAGCCGCTCGCCCTGGCCGGACAGGATCTCGTCCCCCGCGCGGATCTGCTGCCGCGGCAGTATCTCGTAGGCCAGCCGGGTGGCGGCCGACTGGCGCACGGCATCGAGCTCGGCCAGCGTCCGGTCCAGCGACCGCAATTGCTTCAGCGCCGCCTCGTCCACCTGGACGCCCCGCAGCCGCTCACGCAGGGACTGCAGCCGCGCCTGCACTTCCCGCGCCCGGGCCAGGTCGCCTTCCAGGCGCTCGTGCTCGGCGGCCAGCCGCTCCTGTTCGGCGGCCAGCGCGGCGCGCCTGGCCTGCCTGCGCGCCTGTGCGACGCGAGCCTCGGCTCGCCGGTAGTCTTCCCGCGCGAGCCGGACCCGATCCTCGATCCGCGGCGAATCCGCCCGCAGTTCGGCCGTCCGCTGGCGGGTCAGGTCGCGGTCCCCGGCACGCTGCTCCAGTTCCTGGCGCTGACGCGCGAAGGCGGCCTGGCGATCCCGGCCATGCTCCTGGCTGGCGATGCAGTGCGCCAGGGCCTGCGCCTCGCGTTCCCGGGCCTGGCGCCAGCCCTGGACTTCGGCCAGCCGCTCCCGGGCCTCGACGGCCTGGCGGCGGTAGGCCTCCCAGGGGCGGCCGGCGTCCTCGGCCTGCAGGCGGCGCAGTTCGGCCAGCCGGTCCACCTGCTGGCGATAGGCCGCGATGTCCCGGTCGAAAGTCTCCAGGCGCGCCACGGCGTCTTCATGCTGCCGGAGGACTTCGGCGTATTCCCCGGTGGGGCGTCCCGTGGACGTCAGCAGCTTCGCACGCTCGGCCTCGACCCGGGCGATCAGGGCATCCCCCGCGCTGCTGGCGATGTCGCCCAGGCCTTCGCCCAGGGCGGATTTCAGGTAATGGCCCGCATGGGCCACCGGCGCGCGCAATTCCTGGCCCTCGCCCTGTTCGATCCACAGCAGGCCGGGCACACCCCAGTGCTGGGCCTTGCTGGCGCCCTTGCCGGGAAATTGATAGCCCAGCAGTTCCGCCAGTTTTTCCTCGGCGGCCTCGCCGCTGAAATGCCGGCCGCCGATTTCCAGGTCGCAGCGCTTCTGCCTGAGAAAGCGCTTGCTGAGTTTCCAGCGCTCTCCCTGCCATTCGAATTCCAGTTCCACGCCGGGCGCGGCAGAGGTATCGCCCCAGGGCTGCAGGTCTCCCACGCCGCTGGATTTGAAGCGCTCGAAGAACGCTGCCCGGATCGCCCGCACCAGCGTGCTCTTGCCTGATTCGTTGGGCCCGGCGAACAAGTTCAGCCCGGGTTCCAGGCCGTTGACTTCCACCGGCTCGCGGAACTGGCGCACTTGTTCGACCCGCAGGCGCAGCAGCTTCATGCGCGCTCTCCCGCCCGGTCGCCCAGCAGCCGGGCCAGAATCGCCAGCGCCTCGCGCGCCGTGTCGGACGGCTCGCCGGCGGCCGCGTCCTGCCGCTGCCGCAACTGCGCGATCACGTCGCCCACGTAGCCGTCGGCCTGCAAGGCGGCCATGTCCTCGTCGGTGGGCTCCAGCCGCAGGCCCGCCCTATGGACCTGCAGGCTGCGGCAGCGCCCCTGGACCACGGACAGGGCCTGTTCCAGGCGCTGCTCGCCCGCCAGGTCGATGGCCCCGGCCAGCGTCAGGTCCAGCACGGTATCGGGTGGCAGGCCATCCAGGCGCTCGACGAGCACGTCCAGGTCGGAAGCGACCGACAAGGTCGCATCCCAGGCCAACCAGTGGTACCGGCCGATCTCCAGGGGCTCCACCACCGGCGCCTGCCCGGGGCCCGGCACATGCACCCGCACGACCCGGCCCGGGTCATTGTCGCGGAAACGCTCGGGCTCCGGCGTGCCGCTGTATACGGTCCGTTCGTCGACCTGCTTGAAGCCATGCCAGTCGCCCAGCGCCAGATAATCCAGCCGCGCGCGCCGCGCCCGGTCCGGGGCAATCGGATTGGGTGAATCGATGTCCTCGGCCAGGATGCCCTGAACACTGCCGTGCGCCAACCCGATGCGCGCCAGCCCTTCGGGCGTTTCCGCCGCGTCGAACCACGCCGTGAGATCGCCGTGCGTCTGCCGCTGGGTCAGGGGCGCCGCCAGCACGGCGAACCCCAGATCGGGAAACGCGCGCACGCCCGGCTCCAGCAGCAGGTGCGCATGGTCGGGCACTGCGCCCAGCCGCTGCGCGCGGGTCCAGACGCTTTCGGCCAGGGCGGCATCATGGTTGCCGGGGATCAGGATCCAGGGGCCCCGGTAGCCCCCCAGCGCATTGAACAGGCGGCGGATGGTGCGGTCCGACACCGCCTGGGCATCGAACACATCGCCCGCCACCAGGACGGCATCGACCTGCTCGCGCGCGGCCAGCGCGGCGATGCGCTCGACCGCGCCGAAGCGGGCCTCGGCCAGGACCGCGGCGTCTTCGGGGACGAAACGGCCGTACTGGCGGCCGATCTGCCAATCGGCGGTGTGCAGGAATCTGGGCATGGCCGGGATATTGACACCGGACCCGGCCCCGAGTCAAAGCCCGCAGGCGCCGCGCGCGACCCGAATGCCCGGGTCACGCACGAGCCGGGCCTTACTTGGCGAACAGTTGGCCCAGATCCTTGAACGCCTTGAATTCCAGGGCATTGCCGCAGGGATCGAGCAGGAACATGGTCGCCTGCTCGCCCACCTGGCCCTTGAAGCGCACATAGGGCTCGATGACGAACTTCGTACCGAAGGACTTCAGGCGTTCCGCCAGGGCTTCCCATTGATCCCATTCCAGGACGATGCCGAAATGCGGCACCGGCACGTCGTGTCCGTCCACCGGATTGGTGTGGGCGTTTTCCTGGGATGCCGTCCGGGGATGCTCGTGGATCACGAGCTGGTGGCCGTAGAAGTTGAAATCCACCCACTGCGCGCTGGACCGGCCTTCTTCCAGGCCGAAGACCTCGCCGTAGAAGCGGCGGGCGGCAGGCAGGTCGTACACAGGGATGGCCAGATGGAAGGGGGACAGGCTCATGGAATGCTCCGGGAAACGAAAGGGCTGGGCTTGGATAATTGCAGTTTGAAGATTGTAGAAGCGGATCCGGGAATACACCATCCGGACCGGGCCGTGCCGCGCATCGGGCCGTGCACCAGGGGCTGCCACGGGTTTATGATTTCGGCTTCACGCCATTCGACCATCCCCATGATTCGCCTGTCCGCATCGCCCGCCCGCCGTCTTTCTTCACGGAGGCCGCGTTGAGCCCTTCCCGCCCCGCCCGCCACCCCGCCTGGGGTATCGCCCTGGTGGCGCTGATCGCCCTGGCCGGCCTGTTCTACGTCAAATGGGCCCCCTACTACGACCGCGCCTTCGTGGCCGCCCAGACGCATTCCATCGGCGCCTCGATCCTGACGGGCGGGCAGGACGCCCCGCCCGCGCCCTCGCTGCATGCCGCGCTCGACTACGCGAAAGTCTACGGGCTGGCCATCTGGAAGGCCCTGCTGCTGGGGCTGCTGCTGGGTTCCGCCATCCAGGTGTTGCTGCCGCCGCGCTGGATCGAACGCTGGCTGGGCCGACGGGATGCCGGCGGCGTGGTGACCGGGGGGCTGCTGTCCATTCCCAGCATGATGTGCACCTGCTGCGCCGCCCCCGTGATCAACGGGCTGCGCCACTGCCGCGCCGCCCCGGGCGGCACCGCCGCCTACTGGCTGGGCAACACGATGCTCAATCCGGCCACCCTGGTCTTCATGGGTTTCGTCCTGGGCTGGCACTGGGCCGGACTGCGTCTTGCGCTGGGCCTGGTCATGGTGCTGGGCGTTGGCTGGGCACTGAACCGCATGCACAAGACGGACTGCACGCCCACCGGCGACACCGGCGCAACCGAAGCCGACACCGATCCCGCGTTCTTCCTGCCGGGCCAGGTCCTGCGGCGCTGGGCGCGGGCCTTCGCCGGCATGGCGCTGCGGCTGCTGCCGGAATACCTGGTGCTCGTGCTGCTGCTGGGCGCGGCCCGCGCCTGGCTGTTTCCCGTGCTGGACTTCAGCATCGACAACAGCCTGGTGTGGATCGTGGGCGCCGCCCTCGTGGGCACTCTGTTCGTCATTCCGACCGCCGGCGAAGTGCCCATCGTCCAGGCCCTGCTGGCGCTGGGCGTGGGGGTGGGGCCGGCGGCTGCGCTGCTCGTGACCCTGCCGCCGGTCAGCCTGCCGTCGCTGGCCATGGTGAGCCGGTCGTTCCGACGCTCGGAACTGGCCGTCCTGGCCCTGGGCGTGATCGTGCTGGGCGTGGTCGCCGGCGGCCTGGCGATCGGCCTCGGATTCGGGGGGTAGGGCCGCCCCCGGGCGGTCCCGTGCCGCGAATCCCGCGGCACGCCCCCACGGCTCAGCGCAGGGCAACCCTGGGGAAATCGACCGGCACGTCCAGCGCCACATTGATGTAGTTGGTGAAGAGATTCAGGGCCACATGGGCCATGATCTCCACGATCTGCCCATCACTGAAGCCGGCCTCGCGCAGACTGGCGACATCCGCATCGCCAATCTGCGCACGCTGTTCGACCACCTTCAGCGCGAAAGCCAGCGCCGCGGCGGTCCGCGGGTCGGCGGACTGCCCGGCCTGAGCCGCGGCCATCTCCGCAGCGGACGCACCGGCATTCTGGCCCAGCACGGTATGCGCGGCCAGGCAGTATTCGCAGCGGTTGCGGTTGGCGATCGCCACGGCGATCTGCTCTCCCAGCCGGGCTCCCAGCGTGCCCTTGCCCAGGGCGCCGAACGCGGCCCACATGCTCTGCAGGGCGGCGGGCGAATTGGCCACCGCCTTGAACATATTGGGCGTGGCGCCGAACGCCTGCTGGATCTGGGCCAGCAAAGCCTGGCTGGCGGCGGGAACGGATTGAGTCTCGATATTGACGCGAGGCATGGCGATCTCCTTGAAAACATCTGCCTGAAACGATTGGGTATGGGCAGTATGGAGGGTTTGCCTGTACTATTGGGATCAATCAGTACACAAAAAACACCATTTCGTTCAAATGCAGACCAATCCTCCCATCGATCGCCTCTCGGGCCTGCTGGAACGCTTCCGCGTCCAGGCCCAGCTGCACCATTCGGGCGCGCTGTGCGGACTCACCGTCTTCGATGCGCGCGAAGGCCACGGCTACCTGCACGTCCTGCGCCGCGGCTGCCTGCAGGTCAGCCACCCCGACGCGCGAGACGTGCCCCGGTCATTGCACTTCGACGAACCGACCCTGCTGTTCTACACGCGCCCGCTGACCCACCGGTTCCACAACCCGCCCGCCGAGGGCCCGAACTTCACCTGCGCGCGGCTGATCTTCGACGGCGGCATGCGCCACCCCCTGGTGCGCGCCCTGCCTGCGCTGATCACGGTGCCGCTGGCCCGCGTGCCGGGCCTGCACGCGGCGCTGGACCTGCTGTTCGCCGAGACCGATCGCGTGCGCTGCGGGCAGCGCCTGCTGGCCGACCGCCTGTTCGAAGTGGTGGTGCTGCAGCTGCTGCGCTGGCTGCTGGATCATCCTCAGGAAGCCGGCGTACACCCCGGCCTGATCACCGGGCTGTCGGATCCGCGCCTGGCTCGCGCCCTGGTCGCCATGCACGACGCCCCCGGCGAATCGTGGACACTGGAGCGCATGGCCGATTGCGCCGGCATGTCCCGCACGGCGTTCGCCAACACGTTCAAGGAAGTCATCGGCCAGACGCCGGCCGACTACCTGGCCGACTGGCGCATCGCGCTTGCGCAGGGCCGGCTGCGCGGAGGTCATCCCATCAAGCGGCTGGCCGAAGAGCTTGGCTATGCCAACCCATCCGCGCTGTCGCGGGCATTCGCCGCAAAGGTCGGGATGTCGCCGCGCGACTGGCTGGCGCAGACACCTGCCTGAGCCTTTCCCGCGCACGCACTTCCCGCCGGGCCGGCCGCTATGCGCGGCTTTCGTCCTGCGGCCCGGCATCGACCGCCAGCGCGAGCTTCTGGATGGACAGCGGCGCGCAGCCCTCGGCGTCGTTGCTGACGATCACGTAGGCCGGCTGGCCCGCGCCCGCGATGCCGCGAATGGTGCGTGCCAACACGGCGCGCGTGTGCAGGTCTTCACTCACGATCGCATCGAACGGCCCGTGCTTCTTCTGCGCATCGGCATAGCCATGCGGCCCGAAGATGCGATTCAGGGTCCAGCGGCAGACCAGCGGCCCCGGCCACAGCGCGCGCAGCATGGGCAGTTGCTCTTCGATCGGCGGCATCCTGCCGTGCAGGCCCAGGCAGAACGTGGCGCCATGCGCCCCGAGCGTGTCCACCAGCGCCTGGCCCAGGCATTCGGGGTCCCGGACTTCCACGGCAACGATCACGGGGGCATGCGCCGGCAGGGCCTGCCGGACGGCCGCCAGCATCCGGCCCAGCCCGTCCAGCAGCGCCGTTGGGCGGCCTAGCCAGCCCAACAGCAGGGGACTCAGCTGGAAGACCAGCACGCCAAGCCTGGCGCCCAGGCCCGCGAGCGCGGGCTGGACGAAGCGCTCGACGGCCAGGAGGGGATCGAGGAAGTCCGGGTTCGGCCTGAGCGCCTTGCCCTCGTCGCCGCGGACCTGCGCATCGGTGACGCTGGCCGGGCATTTCACGACGAAGCGGAAATCGTCGTCGACCTGGGCCGCATGAGCGGCATACTGGCCCGCCGTCAGCGGGCGCCAGAAGGACCGGTCCACGCACACCGTGCGCAGCAGCGGATGCCGGTGGTAGGCCTCCAGGCCATGACGGGACAGAACCCCCGGGGCATACTCCCCGTCCCAGACCAGCTTGTCCCAGCCCGGGTAGGACCAGGTGGAGACCCCGAAACGCAACGGCGCGGGCAGCCGCTGCGCCAGCACGCGCCAATCCTCGCCTGCCGGCGCGGGACGCACCCTGGCCGCACCACGGCGGGTGGCGGGCGCCGCATCCGCACGGGATACCGCTACGGCCGCCGGCGGGTCCGTGGGCAGGGAAAGGGGTTCTTCGAAAAGATTGCCTTGCATGCGCGTCGTCCCGGCATCGGGGCGGGGACGGGCTGAAGTGGAGCGGGTGACGGGAACATCACGCCGAACCCGAATTGTTGATTGATAAAGGGTTCATTCCGTTGGCGCTACGGAATCAGGCCAGATTATGTACCAGCCCCGCCCTCTTGGGCAAAGGCCGGCTCGAAATCCTGCAGGTCAGTGCCGCGCAGGCCCAATCCCCGGGCCAATGCACGCCAGCCCGCCACGGCCTGGGCCACTTCGCCCCAGATCGCCTCGGCCTGCGCCGTGTCCAGCCTGAAATACGGCGCGGCACCCATCAGCATGTCCCGGCTGTCGATGACGCCTGTGTCCTCGGTCAGCCAGGTCTTGCTCTCGCGCCGGTCGCCCGGGAAGGCCCGGTACGATCCTCGCGGGTCTTTCCGCATAACCCGATACAGCCGTCGGGTCGGAGAACGACGTCATCGAGCGCGGCCTTCCGCTTGCGCTGGCTCGATGGTCTCGGGCCAAAGCAGTGATCGGTGAATCTGGGCGCCGGTCATGGCACCGTTGCCCACGGCCAGCGACACCGAATGCGGTGCCCGTGCGGCGTCGCCGCAGACAAAGACCCCAGGCACCGAGGTCTTGCTCTCGGCATCCGTGCGGATCTGGATGCCCATGGGCGTTTCTTCCAGTGCACAGCCGATTGTCCCGGCCAAAGTGCTGGAGGGAGCGGTTCGCGTTGCAACAAACAGGCCCGCAAAGCTCAATCGCCGTCCATCAATCATCGTCACGTCGGCATGCCCCTCGATCCTGTCGATGCGAGCCTCTTCGATGACCACGCCTCGGCGTTCCAAATTGGATCTGGTCTCCTGACTGAGTTCCAGTGCACCGTTGACGAGCAAGGTGACACTCCCCCAATCAGTGAGCAGTTCAGCCTGATGGATGGACATCGGACTGACACCGACGATGCCAATGCGGCCTTGTCCAAGTTCATAGCCATGGCAGTACGGGCAGTGAAAAACCGTCTTCCCCCAGCGCTGCGCGAGCCCGTCGATGGCTGGAAGCTGGTCGGTCACCCCCGTAGCCAACAGAATGCGTCGCCCCAGGTGCGAATCGCCATCAGCCGTCGTGACGGTGAATTCATCCGTCTGCCCGGCGACAGTTTCCACCCGATCTTCAAGCCAGGTCAGCGTTGGATAGGCTTGAAGCTGGCGGCGTGCGTTTGCAGCGATTTCACCTGGCGGCATGCCATCCTGACCGAGAAATCCGTGTGAATGGCTGGCGAAGCGGTTGCGCCGCTGGCCCGCATCAATCACCAGCACGGACCTGCGTGCGCGCACCAGTTGCAGGGTCGCGGCCATTCCTGAGTAGCTTCCGCCGACGACGATCACGTCGTGATTCATGATTGATTCCTTGAGTGTCGTGAAACCGCATGCCGACGTGCGAAGTCAGTGGCCAGGTCGGCAAGTGTGATTTCCGAGAACCGCTTGAGCAGCAACGCCTCGGCTTCGGCGAACGTGCCTTGGAGTGCCGCATTGACCGTCTGCTCGACCAGACACTCCGGTGTCTCGTTACGGTTGCCGATGGCAAACGTTGCCGGCTCGCCCAGGGCTTCATGCAGCTGACGCAGGGTGACGCTGCCAAGGTCGACGTGGATACGCCATCCTCCTGAGTGGCCTCGATCGGAGGTGACGATCCCCGCTTGCCGCAGGTATCCCATCGTGCGTCGAACGACGACCGGGTTGGTCCCCAGGCACTGCGCCAAGGTTTCTGAGGTAACGGGTCCATCCTGCTCGGCCATGTGCAGCAGCGCATGCAGGACAGACGACAGGCGGCTGTCTCTTTTCATGAAACAAATGATGTTACGAAAAGGACCGCGTGTCAAATGCGAGGCGGCAATGAACACCTGGCAAGTCACGGCCTTGACCTACAAGAACGTTGTGGACGCCTCACCGCCATGACGGCATGGCTATTCGGTATCGTTCCCTTCCTCGGACAGTTGCGCCTCGGTCGCGGCCATCAGTGCCGCGGCCGAGCACCCCAGCCCCTGCGCGATCCGTGCCTCGCGCACGGCAACGCTAAAAGCGCGCGTTCGCTGTGGGGATTGACGCCCTTGGCGAGCAGCGAGCGGGCTTCATCGCGAAGCGCAAGGGGCGTCCTTCAGGGAAAGCGCCGGATAGTTGCTGAGGGTGATGCGCTCACGCTTGTCAAACCACGAATAGCGGAAGAGCCAAGCCTTGGTGCCGATGGCGGAAACGCAGAGATAGAGGCCGTCGGAGTCGGCCAGTGCGTATGGCTTGCCGGTGGATTTGGCCTGCCGGGCCATGACTTGCAACACTCCATGGATTTCCCTGGAAATCCCCGGATTGTTGAAGTGGAGCGGGTGAAGGGAACAGCACCCGGTCGCTAACTCGTTTATTACGAACGTCTTTTCCGATCCAAGCGTCACGGAATGGACTCGATTGTGGACTCAAGTCTTCGGCCTGGTCAACGCAGGCCGTTGCGGGTGATCCAAAGCGAGCCAAGCACATCCACTAACAGCCAGAGCATCGGATTTCATACCGAAGTCTATCTGTCCACTGGCACATCACGCCACAGGCCGCAACGGACAGGTGAGCTGCGTCCTCAAAGGATTGACTCATCATCGACAGGCGCGGTCCCGCCCGCCTTTCGCCCGCTCGATGAACCGCTTCATGGGCTCCGAGGGTTCGCCCTGGCGGCGCAGCAGGTAGGTATAGAGCACCGGTGGGGTGCCGGCCAGGGGACGAATGGAGATGTCCGGGCGCTGTAGCGTCTGCACCTGCGAGGCGATGGCGAAGCCGATGCCGTAGCCGGCACCGACCAAGGTCAGCATCACACCCAGGCTGGTCACTTCATCGACCAGCTTGAGGGGCGTGCCTGCGTCCTGCAGCAACGCTTGAATCTGATGGCGGCAGCCCGATCCCGATTCGGGATGGCACAGAACCAGCGGGAACTTCAGGGCTTCGGCCAGCGGCACCTGCACGTGCGCCAGCAAGGGGTGGCGTGCGGGCACGATCACCGACAGCTGATCGGTCCACACCGGCTCGGCGACGAGGCCATCATGTACCGCGTTTGACAAGGCAAAGCCGATGTCCAGCAGATCGTCGTGCAGCATCTTGAGCTGCTGCGCGAACGGCAACTCGAAGACGCGAATCTCCAGCTCGGGCTCATCCTCGCGGCTGCGTGCCAGCAAGGTGGCGATGCGGGGCTGCGCCAGGCTGTCGCAGATCGCGATGCGTAGATTGCCTTGGTAGCCCTGTGCCGCCGCCTTGGCGCTCTTGACTGCCTGCTCCACGGTGGCCTGCACGCGCCGGCATTCGCCGAGGAACACCTGGCCGGCCCAGGTCAGCCGCGTCAGGCGTGTGCTGCGGTCGAACAACTGCACGCCAAGCTGGCTTTCCAGGTCGCGCATCGCACGCGACACAGGCGATTGCTCAATGCCCAGACGCTCGGCTGCCCGGGCCAGATGCAGTTCTTCCGCAACTGCGACGAAGTAGCGCAGCAATCTGAAATCCAAGGCCACCTCCTGTTCGTCTTCTTCTGGTTCGGCCTCTCGGGCGCCAGCATCTCCATCCACATCCCGTCCACTTACGCCCCGCCAGGCTTGCGATGTGCCGGCGCCCTTCCGCCAATGAGGTGCGGAGGGCGACGTATGCGCCCGCCAGAAATCGACCGTTGGCAGCCGTCTGAGATAGCAGTTCTGCTGTTCATCGAGACCTCTTTTTCGCGCTTCTCCTCTTGCGGTCTGGCTGCGCAGTGGTAAGATAGTAATAGATTACTCACTTTCGAAGGCGCAAGCAATGAGTGGACACTCCAAGCATCTACCGGCCGATGAGCGGCGCGCGGCCACAGTCGAGGCGGTGGTCGACTTGGCCGCCGAGCAGAACCCCAGCGACATCACGACCACAGCCATCGCACAGCGTATGGGGCTTACCCAGGGGGCGCTGTTTCGTCACTTCCCGACCAAGGACGCCATCCTGCAGGCGGTGATGTCCTGGGTCACGGAACGCCTGCTGGCTCGGGTGGACAAGGCAGCAGAAGGCACTACGTCTCCGGTCGCAGCCCTTGAGGCGGTCTTCATGACGCATATCGACTTCGTGTCCGAGCACCCGGGTGTGCCGAGGATGCTCTTCGGCGAATTGCAGCGACCTGGAGAGACCCTGCCCAAGCGAATGGTGCAGACCTTGATTCATCACTACGGCGAGCGGTTGCATCGCCTGCTCGAAGCCGGCAAGGCGCAGGGCGAACTGGATGCGGGACTGGATGTGGATGCCGCCGCCGTGTTGTTCATCGGCACGATCCAGGGACTTGTCATGCAGTCGCTGTTGGCGGGCACGGTCAGTCGCATCGGCCGTGAGGCACCAGCCGTGTTTGCCATCTATCGCCGTGGCATCGAAAGCAACACATGAAACACCTGTCTTCTCCGCAAGCGCGACTGCGACCTCCAAACCCTTCCACAAATCAAGAGCAACAAACATGACGGCACACAGCGGACGCTCGATCTGGATGCGCGTGGTCTCCTTGATTGCGATCGGTTTTGGCCTGATGACCATCTGGGAAGGCGGCGCAGTCCTGTTTGTCGACGGCGCGGCGCGCCAAGCCGCCGGCGACTATGTGCCTTTCGTGCTCTGGTTCAATTTTCTGGCCGGGTTCGCCTACATCGTCGCCGGCGTCGGCTTGTGGATGCGCCGGCGCTGGGCCGCGTGGTTGGCGATTGTCATCACGGTAGCGACCGCACTCGTGTTCCTGGCTTTCGGAGTGCATGTGGCTCTGGGTGGCGCCTGGGAGCAGCGCACGGTGGTCGCCATGACGCTGCGCACGTTGGTGTGGGCTGGCATAGCGGCCATAGCCTGGCGCCGGTCAGCGGCGAATGCGCCGGTCGCACGCGAGCACTGAGCACCTTTATCCAGCGGAAACCCATCGATGAAAACTCCAAACCTCCTTTCCAGAAAAACCCGTTGGGTCGTGATCGCCGTCGTCGTGCTCGCTCTTGGCGGCGCACTGGCGTTCTGGCTGTCGCGCGACCATGGACAACAAGATGCATTGCGCCTCTACGGCAACGTCGACATCCGCGAGGTGCAACTGGCCTTCCGTCAGCCCGGGCGCGTGATGCAAATGGCTTTCGATGAGGGCGATGCCGTCAGCGCGGGCGCGCGCCTGGCGGCGCTTGACGCGCAACCCTATCGGGAAGCACTTGCGGCAGCACAGGCCCAGGTGCAGGTGGCGCAGGCGGAACTGGCCAAGCTGCGCCGCGGCCTGCGACCGCAGGAAATCACCCAGGCGCGCGAAGCCCTCAGGCAGGCCCAGGCGCTCGCCACCGAGACCGAGCGCAATTTCCAGCGCCAGAGTGGCCTGCTGGCATCGGGCGCCAGCAGCCAGCGCACGGTCGATGCAGCCCGCACGGCGCGCGACCAGGCAGCCGCTGGCGTCGAAGCGGCCAAGGCGGCCCTGTCGCAAGCATCCGAAGGTTTTCGCAAGGAAGACATCGCCGCGGCAGAAGCTCGCCTTGCGGCCGCACAGGCTGCCGCAGCGCAAGCCACGACAGCCTTGGCGGACACCGAGTTGATGGCGCCCAGTAGCGGCACCGTCATCGCACGAGTGCGGGAGCCCGGCAGCATGGTCGCAAGCCAGAGCGCGGTCTACAGCCTGAGCCTGGACAAGCCGGTTTACGTGCGCGCCTACGTGGGCGAGTCGGACTTGGGGCGCATCGCGCCCGGTACTGTGGTGCGCGTCAAAAGCGATTCATCAGAGAAGGTCTATCGCGGCCAGATCGGCTTCATCTCGCCGCGCGCCGAGTTCACCCCCAAGACGGTGGAGACGACGGATTTGCGCACGGATCTGGTCTACCGCCTGCGCATCGTCATCGACGAAGCCGACAGCGACAGTGCCTTGCGCCAGGGCATGCCGGTGACGATCGAGGTCGATGCGAAAGCCGGCACCAGTATCCCGGCGGGGGAGCGTTGAAATGCAGGCAAGCCCTGCCATCGCCGCCGTGTCTGCGGGTGCGGGCGAAGACGCTGCCGTCGTCATCGAGGGCGTGGACAAGCATTTCGGCGACGTAAAGGCGCTGCGGGGCTTGAGCGCGCGCATCCACTATGGGCGGCTGACGGGTCTGGTCGGCCCCGACGGCGCTGGCAAGACGACGCTGATGCGGATTCTGACCGGCCTCCTGGTGCCGAACGCCGGCCACGTCACCTTGGCAGGCTATGACGTGGTCAAGGACAACGACGCCATTCACGTCGCCAGCGGCTACATGCCGCAACGCTTTGGACTGTACGAAGACCTGTCGGTGATGGAGAACATGCGCCTGTATGCGCAGTTGCGCGGCATGGATGCGGACCGCAACGCCGATCTGTTTGCCGAGTTGCTGGACTTCACGCGGCTCGGACCCTTCACCAAACGCCTGGCCGGCAAGCTCTCCGGCGGCATGAAGCAGAAGCTGGGCCTTGCCTGTGCGCTCATGGCGCGGCCGAAGGTGCTGCTGCTGGACGAGCCGGGCGTGGGTGTCGACCCGGTCAGCCGCCAGGACTTGTGGCGCATGGTGCAGGCGCTGACCGATGAAGGCATGGCCGTGGTCTGGTCCACCGCCTATCTCGACGAAGCCGAGCGCTGCGAGAGCGTGCTGCTGCTGAACCAAGGGCAGCTCCTGTTCGATGGCCCGCCGCAGGAGCTGACCGCGCAGCTCGAAGGCCGCAGTTTCCGTCTGGAAGACGTCGGTGCCGAGCGACGAGCGGTCCTGACCCAGGCACTCGACCTGCCCACCGTGAGCGATGGCGTGATCCAGGGCGCCGGCGTGCGCGTGGTGTTGCGCGAGGGCGCTCAAGCGGAGCAGCTCCAGGCCCTGTCCGATCAGGCGCGAGTGGAGCTGGCGCAGGTGCCCGCGCGCTTCGAAGACGCCTTCATCGATCTGCTCGGTGGTGGCCCCGGCGGCACTTCGATGCTGGCCGAGCGTCTGCCGCCGGTTGAGCTGGGTTCCGACATTGCCGTGTCGTGTCGAAACCTCACCAAGCGCTTCGGCGAGTTCACCGCCACCGACAACGTCAGCTTCGAGGTGCAAAAGGGCGAAATCTTCGGCCTGCTGGGCCCCAACGGCGCCGGCAAGTCCACCACCTTCAAGATGTTGTGCGGCCTGTTGAAACCCACTGCTGGCGAAGCGCATGTGGTGGGCCATGATCTGCGCCGCGCCACCGGCGCAGCCAAGAGCCGGCTCGGCTACATGGCGCAGAAGTTTTCGCTCTACGGCCTCCTCTCGGTGCAGCAGAACCTGGAATTCTCGGCCGGCGTCTACGGATTGGAAGGCAACACCCGGCGCGAGCGCATCGCCGAGATGATCGAAACCTTCGATCTGGGCGACTGGCTGTCCGCCACGCCCGATTCCCTGCCGCTGGGACATAAGCAGCGCCTAGCCTTGGCCTGTTCGCTGATGCACCGGCCGCCCGTGCTGTTCCTGGATGAGCCCACTTCGGGCGTGGACCCGATCACCCGGCGCGAATTCTGGACCCACATCAACGGACTGGCCCGCAAGGGCGTGACCATCATGGTCACCACCCACTTCATGGACGAGGCCGAATACTGCGACCGCGTGGCCATGCTCTCGCGTGCGCAACTGATCGCGCTGGATACGCCCGACGCGCTCAAACGTTCGGCGGTCAGCCCCGAACGGCCCGACCCGACGATGGAGGACGCCTTCATCCACCTGGTGGAGTCGTCAGACCGCGAGCTGGAGGCCGCCACATGAACGGCGCCACAATGCACAAAGACGGAAGTGACTCCCTGCAGACCGACTTGCGCCGTTTTGATCTACGGCGCTTGATCGCCCTGGTGACCAAGGAAAGCTACCAGGCGCTGCGCGACCCCTCGACGCTGCTGATCGCGTTCGTGCTGCCGGTGGTGTTGCTGCTGCTGTTCGCCTATGCGGTGTCGCTGGATGCGAAGGATGTCCGTGTCGGCGTGGTCCTGGAGTCGCCCAGCGCATCGGCACAGTCGCTGGCCGCAGCGTTTTCGGGCACTCGCTTCCTGAATACGCACTTCGCCCATGACCGGCGCGAAGTGGCCGACCAACTGGTCTCAGGCGACCTGCGCGGCTACGTGGTGATCCCGCAGGATTTCGAGCAGCGTCTGGCCCTCCGTGGCAGCGAGCCGCTGGTGCAGATCGTCACCGATGGCTCCTACCCCAATACCGCCAACTACGTCGAGAACTACGCCCGTGGCGTGGTCCAGTCCTGGCGTGACGGACTGGACGTCGGAGCACCAGCGCAGTCCATCATGCTGGAGCCGCGCTACTGGTTCAACCCCGAACTGGAAAGCCGACGCGCACTGATTCCCGGCGCCATCGCCATCGTCATGACCATCATCGGCACCATGCTGACTGCACTGGTGGTGGCGCGTGAATGGGAGCGCGGCACCATGGAGGCAGTGCTGTCCACGCCGGCCTCGGTGGCCGAAATCCTGATCGGCAAGCTGCTGCCGTACTTCGCGCTCGGCATGCTGTCCACGCTGGGCGCATCGGCGCTGGCGGTGTTCGTGTTCGGCGTCCCGATGCGCGGCTCCTTGCTGTCCCTGTTGCTCTTGTCGGCGGTGTTCATGGTGCCGGCGCTGGGTCAGGGTCTGCTGATTTCCTCCTTGGCACGCAACCAGTTCCTGGCCGCGCAGATCGCGCTGTTCACGGGTTTTCTGCCGGCTTTCATGCTGTCGGGCTTTCTGTATGAGATCGACGCGATGCCCGCGCCAATCCGGGCCATCACCCGGCTGGTTCCGGCGCGTTACTTCGTCGATTCACTGAAGACGGTGTTCCTGGCCGGCGACATCTGGGCCGTGTTCCTGCCCAACCTGGCGGCCATGGCGGCGATCGGGGCGCTTTTCTTCGTGATCGCCAAGCGCGCCACGCGCAAGAACCTGGAGTGAAGCGATGTTGACTTCCGCATTCTCGTTCACCCGCCTGCGCGCCCAGTTCATCAAGGAAGTGCTCAGCGTCCTGCGCGACCCGCGCAGCCGTATGGTGGTGTTCGTGCCGCCGATCCTGCAGTTGCTGGTGTTCGCCTTTGCCGCGACGCTGGAAGTGCGCAACGTCGACATCGCCGTCTACGACCAGGACGCGGGCCGCTGGTCGCACGAGCTGGTACAGCGCCTGGACAGCGCCCGCTTCATCACCCACGTCCGGCATGTCGACAGCCAGCAGCAGCTGCACGAGCTGATCGACCGTGGCGAGGTGATCGCCGCGCTCGCCATTCCGGTGGATTTCTCGCGCTCCATCGCTGCCGGCGAAAGTGGCCGCGCCCAGGTACTGGTCGATGGTCGGCGCAGCAACTCGGGGCAGATCACCGTGGCCTATCTGTCCACCATCGCCGCCGATGTCGGCGCCGAGGTCGTGCCCGACGCCCAGGCACCGACGCCCGTGGTCGTGCGCCACTGGTTCAACCCGAATCTGGTCTACCGCTGGTTCATCGTGCCCGGCCTGACGGGCATCCTGGCGCTGTTCAGCGCGCTGCTCATCACCTCGCTGTCGATCGCGCGCGAACGTGAACTCGGCACCTTCGACCAGTTGCTGGTATCGCCCACCTCGACGCCCGAGATCATCATTTCCAAGTCACTGCCGGCACTCGCAATTGGCACCGCGCTGGGCCTGTTCATGATCAGCGCGGGCGTATTCCTGTTCGGCATCCCGTTTACGGGCTCGTTTGCGCTCCTGCTCGCCAGTCTGGTGCTGTTCATCCTGTCGGTGGTCGGCATCGGTCTGATGATTTCCGCGGTCAGCATGACGCAGCAGCAGGCCATCCTGGGGGCGTTCGCCATCGGCGTGCCGGCGGTTCTGATGTCAGGCTTTGCGACGCCTGTGGAAAACATGCCCGTCGTCCTGCAATGGCTGGCCCAGGCCATTCCGCTGACCCACTTCCTCATCATCGTCGAAGGCAGCTTTCTCAAGGCCATGCCGCCCGGCGACATTCTCGCCAGCCTGTGGCCGCTGGCGGTCATCGCCCTGGCCACGCTGACGATGGCCACCGTATTCGTCCGAGGACGCCTGCAATGAAATCCAAGCCCCGCACTTCCTTTCTTCGCGCAACCGTCAGCGGCCTGACCCCTGGGCGCGCGCGTCCGCTCGCGCTGGCCTTGTCCTGCGTGCTGCTGACCGCCTGCGCAAGCGTGGGCCCCGACTACCGCGAGCCGCCGCCGGTCGACGTCGGCAGCGGCTGGAGCTTGCCGTTGGCAAGCGAATCCCAGTCCGCAGACTTGAGCCAATGGTGGTCTGCACTGGACGATCCCATCCTCGATCGCCTGATGGCCACGGCGCTGGCACAGAACCTGGATCTGCGCCAGGCTGCGGCACGCATCGATGAGGCACGCGCCCTGCGCGATCGTGTGGCCGGCGAGGCATTGCCCACCGCCGCCGCTGGCGCGAGCGTCAACCGGCGCCGTCAAAGCGAGAACGGACCCCTGCCCGTAGGCTCCATCCCCGGTCTTGACGCCACGCAGACCATCTACGACGCGGGCTTCGACGCGGCCTGGGAGGCCGACTTGTTCGGGGCCAGGCGGCGCGCCCTGGAGGGCGCCAGCGCTCGCCTGCAGGCGACCGAAGCCGAGGCACAGGGAGTACGCATGCGCATCGTGGCCGAGGTCGCGCGCACCTGGTTCACCGCCGTCGGCGCCCGCTACGAGTTGCACGCACAACAGGCCACACTGGATACGCTGCAGCACACCTTGGAATTGGTGCGCCTGCGGCATGCGCTGGGCGACGCGTCGGCCGCCGACGTGGAGGCGGCGTACGCCCAATGGACAGCAGTCAACGCGCTCATCCCGGATATCCAGGTGCGTCAGCGCGCCGCGATACTCAGCCTGGGCGTGCTGCTGGGCGTGCCGCCGGAGCGGGAGCTGGCACTGCTGGATGGCCCCTTGACGCGGAGCACGCTGCGGGCGCTGCCGGTGGGCGAGCGCGCAGAGATGCTGCGCCGGCGCCCGGACGTGCTGGCTGCGGAACGTCGCCTGGCAGCGAGTTCCGCCGACATCGGCGTGGCCACGGCCGAACTGTTCCCCAAACTCTCCATCGGTATCGGCGGCGGGTTCCAAGCGCTCAGCACGGGCGATTGGTTCGATGCATCCAGCTCGCGTTTTTCCATCCTGCCGCTGATTTCCTGGCGCCTGTTCGACGGTGGCCGTGTGCGAGCCGAAATTCGGGCACGCGAAGCGGCCGAGCGGCAGGCCGCGCTGGCCTATGAGCAGGCGGTGCTGACGGCGCTGGGCGACGCCGAGCGCGCGCTGGGCGACTACCACGGCGGGCTGGACACACTGGAGCGCCGCGGTATGGCACTGGATGCCGCGCGCACCAGCTACGGCCACGCCAAGGCGCGCTATGCGGCAGGCGACATTGCGCTGGTCGAACTGCTGGCTGCCCAGCGCAGCCTGCACGAGGCCGAAACCGCAGCCGCACGCGCGCATACCAACGCCGCCGTGCAACTGGTGGCGCTGTACAAGGCCCTTGGTGGCGGCTGGGACGTATCCACGACGGCATCGACCGCAACCCATCCGCTGCGGGGCGCTGCCGCCCCCGTCGCGTTTTCAAGCCGTTGACTCAACACAAGGAGACCGTCATGCAAATCAACGTTGGAAGTCTCGACCGCATTGTCCGCATCGTCGTCGGACTGGTTCTGCTCAGCCTCCCGCTGTGGCTGGATTCATCCTGGCGTTGGCTGGGACTCATCGGAATCATGCCCCTCATCACCGGCCTGGCTGGCCGCTGTCCGGGCTACCGTCTGCTTGGCCTGAGCACTTGCCCGATACCAAAGAAAAAACCGGAGTGAGCATCCCATGAAACTGCATTTTCTGGGCGCTGCGCGCGAAGTCACCGGGTCGTGCTTCTTGGTGGAAGCGCTCAACGTACGCTTCCTGGTGGATTGCGGCATGGTTCAGGGCGGCCGCACGGCGGCGGCGCGCAACCATGAGCCATTCCCGTTCGACCCGGCGTCGATTGATTTCGTGCTCCTGACCCATGCCCATATCGACCATAGTGGGCTATTGCCCAAACTCACGCGCGCCGGGTTCAAGGGGGCCACGCAAGCCCTTGGCGTTATGCCAAGCATCCAGAAGAACATCCCGGAAGGCCTTGGGCTGATTGACCGGGGTAAAGGTCATCCACCGAATGGGCAACCCGGCAACGGTCAATCCATAGAGTATGAGGGGGCTGATCCCGTACCGCTCTGCGTCCTTGACCTTGATCGGGTCCCGCACGGACACAATGCCGTGCTTCGGATGGTGAAAAAGAAACTTGGCAATCGCAACGTAAAAGTGATGCTCTCTTGGTGATGGCTGTGTCTGTTGATTCATGGCTCCTCCTGGGGAAATGCGAGCTTTCCCCGAGAACTATCGGAGGCTCCCCGCTCTACCAACAACCGGGCCAACAGCAGGGCGTGAAATTGTTCGGATCGATGATCTGGATTTCCTGAGCCAACCGTTATCCTCCCCGTTCAGTCAACACCCCAGAAGTTCATTTTCGATCGCCAAGCGGTTCGTAGTACGCCTCGCTGAGCACACCAAGCGTGACGATGGCGGGGGCAGCATCGTCTTCTGAGTCATGGGCAAGCGCGCCGTCGAGTACGCGCACCCGGGCGCCCTTCTTGAACTCGCCGGGCTGTTGGACCCTCAGCAACGCTGGCATCTTCGCCGGGAGATCACGCGCACGTACGACTACAGCGTCCCAACTCGTCGGGCCGTGACGCCCGGTGATCTTCAACTCGATATCGCCGTAGCGTCCGTCATCCGAGACCACCTGCGTGGCGCTGGCCCAATATGTGTCGCAGAGTTGGCGTACACCGCAGTAGCGACACGACTCGGTGTTCGGGCGTGCCGAGGGCGGGCGTGCGGCCAACGCGGCCTCCGCTGCCTGTCGGCGCGCGCGGAGTTCACGACTGATTTCATCAATCTCCGATGTGATCGGCGGCGCGACGTCGACATCCTGGTTCTCGTACGCGAGCACGAGCCGATCCACTACGCGCCCCGACGGGTTCAGTTCGTCGTCGAGCCGCCACATCACGGCGTACGTCCGGACCTGAAACTTGTGCGCCTCGTCAGTCGCGCCGGTCTTGAAGTCGGTGATCTGGCACGCGTCGTCGCCGAGAACAAGAAGATCGATCTTCCCCTTCCACCCGATGCTCTTCGCATGGACCTCCACCTCGGGGTAGATCCCGTTCACGAGCGGGAGCCGTGGCGGTGGTCCGCCCGACTTTGGCGCTGACGCGGCAGGTGCTGGAGGAGCACTATTCGGCAACCGAAGTCGGCTCAGTATCGACTGTACGCGCACTCGAAGCGTCGGCACTTGGCCGCGCAGGGCCCGCTGTGCATGCTCCATCAACGCGCTTGCTCGCGGGTTGTCGATGTAACGCTTGAGGATGCGCGCGACGCACTCCTCCACGACGCGCGTGTATCCGCCGAGTTCCCGCAGCACCTGCGGCGCGCTCGGGTCGCTCAGCGAAGGCACGCCCGCTCGCATAAGCTGCTTCATGATGATCTCGAGCGCCAAGTGGACGACGCTACCAGCCAGCGCAGCGACTTGGAGCTTCGGCGGGTAGCCTCGCCCGCCCCAAAGCTCCGGATACTCAGCAGAGCTGAGCGCCCAGCGCCGTGGGCACTCTTCGATCTCCGCGTACGTCGACACGCTCATCACGGCCGGTGGTGCGGGCCACGTTGCCGGTGTGACGACGCGCCAATGCGTCTTCTCGTTCGTGCTCACCGGGACTCCTCAGCCGAGCTTTTCGATGAGCTTTTTCGTCGCGAACGGCAGGTTGCGCCGCACGACTAATTCATCCTCGAGGTGGACGGTCAGCGAAGTCGCGTACTCCATAATGTCCTTGAGGTCAGTGTCCGTCGGTTCGTTCGGCGTCAGCGGACCATGCAACCCAATGGCGAATTGCGCGCCGCTCGCGTTCGTCACGAAGATAGGCGCAATGACGTCGCCGAGGCCCGCGACCGAGATCTTCTTGTAGCGCTCGAGTGTGAGCCCTTCGATGTCCTGACGATCAAGGTCCTCGAACAGGAGGTTGGTCGAGTGCGTAACGCGATTCGGGCTCAGCGTCGGGGCCGAGTTATTGAGGATAAACCGCAACAAACTCGCCCCGAGATGGCGGTCGAGGAGATCGTGCTCGAACTTGTTCCTATAGCTGCGAAGGCAGCGGTAGCAAGAACGGTCACAGTTGTCCGGGCACACCTCAAGAAGCTTAAGCGCGTCCTCGAAGATCGGGAGCCCGATATCCCCAACGCGCTTCGCGAAACCGGCGCCGCCGGGCAGTGTGTCGTAGATGTAGATCTCCGACTCAAGCCCCGCGCGGCCCTCTGGCGTGAGCGCTGGGCGGTACTCGGCCTGAAGTTCATTCGCCTCCAACTCAAGCCGCGCGCACGCTGCCTTGGTCACCGCCTCGCAGATCGTGCGTAGCGCGACGTCGGTCGCGAGCACGCCGGGCACGAGCGTGATAGGCGCGTCGACGCGGATCGCGACGAGCAAGACGTCGGTGATGAAGTCTGTACCGAGGACCAAGCCCTTCGTCGCGCCTCCTCCGGGGCACATCGGCTCCTTGATGTCCGGATACGGCTTGCGGTGCGCCGCCGCGACGGTGCTCTTCGGATTCGCAGTCGGCTCGATAAGCCCGCACTTGGTGCAGTACGTGTAGCCCTCCTCCCGCGGACCTCGGTTCGTTACGAGCAGGTGCTGTCGCATGTGGTGGACCCGGAGGCGCTCGTTCAATTGCTTCCACTTCGAGGCGTCCGCGGGGGTCGGCGCCGTCAACTTCGCGCGGGTTGCATAGCTCTTTGCGGGCATGTCGTCGGGCGAGGTGCCCTCCGGCTTACCCACAGGGTGCGCGAAGCCAGGCGGGCGGAGCCACTGTGTGGCAGGGCCAAAGGTACCCACGCCACCGCACGCCTCGCAGTCCTTGGTCTCGCCACGCGAGCCATCCTCGAAGGTCGTGGTTTTCGCGTAGTGGCACACGCTGCACTCGTAGTAGAGCCGCCGTCCCAGCCAGGCGCGGTATCGATCATCGCGCATCGGCGAGTAGATCGCCTCGGAGGTCCAGAGCTTGTTGCCGATCCAGACCTCCTTGCCGGGCGCGTACTGCGAGAGTGCGATGGTGAGGCCCTGTGAAGGGGTGAACTGAAAGGCGGGCCGATACATCGTTGAGTTGACGGGGTCGAACACGTGGAAGGTAGCGACGTCGGTCGGGAACGCGTAGCGAGGGAGAACACCCCGGTAAAGAAGCCGGTCAAGCAGGTTTTCGGAGGCTGGGTCACGCCCCGGCTTCTCCTCGCCCGCCTCATCAGGCGCCTCGAGCACGGTGTCTGCGCTCACAGCCGTAGACGCGTCCCCTGCGGCTGCCGGCGCAGAGGCTGCCGCGCTTGCCGGAGGCTCGAACTCGATCGCAGCGTCAATCGGCTGCATCGTCTTTGGCACAAGTTCGTCGAGGAGGCGCTTCCGTTCTGCAGCCGATAACTGCTGCGGGAGCCAAGCATCGACCTCAGCGCGCAGGCTCTCCTGGTTTGCCTCGAGCCACTTCTTCAGGTCCCAACGGTTGAGTACCTTCGCAGACTTCTTAAATTCGGCCACGGTGCCCAGCACCGCGAAGAGGTGCGGTTGCTCCTCCGGCTTGATAGTCGGGAGTTTGTCCTGATGGTAGCGTTGCAGCAGGTAGGCGGTAACGTGCCGTCGGATGATCTCGCTGTTGTCGAGCGTGAGGAGCGGATCGTCGACGTCGCCACGAATCATCTGGTCGGGGTTCGAGAAGTAGTGCTCGTCATGGCTGTCTGCGCTGCCAAAGGCGGTGACGGTCGCGACGGCGTTCCCTCGGCGACCTGCGCGACCTGCGCGCTGCTGGTAGTTCGCACGCGCGGGCGGCATGTTCCGCAGTGAGACGCCGGAGAGCGATCCGATGTCAATACCGACCTCCATCGTCGTCGTGCAGGACAGCACGTCGATGGCGGGCCGGTCGTGCCCCGTCCCGTCGTCGCCGAGATCCACATCTTGGAAGAGCAGTTCGTGCTCTTCCGCCTTCGAGAAGACTTCGTCCGCCTGCGCGGCGTTGAGCTGCGCGGTGTGCTCCGCGGCGATGAGCGCCATCGGCGGCGACGGCGGAACCCTCAGGGCATCGATGGTGCTCGCGCGGTAGTAGCCCTTACGCGCGACGAAGACCTTGTCGGTGTTCGGATCGATCACCATCGCGGTGGGCTGGCCGCAATTCACGCAGGTCGTGCGTCCGGGGAACGGGCGCTGCGCCGTCTTGCACGACTGACAGTACGCCCATGGACCGCCGACGTAGAGCGAGAGTTCGCTGCCCTTCAGGTAAAACTTGTTCGGCGCGACCAGTTCTCCGAAGCGCTGAAGCAGCTTGGGTAGCCACTCCTTATTGAAGAACGTTCGCGCGGGCTTGTCCGCGATGAACCGATCCATCTCGTCGAACTTGCCCGAGCGCGCCTGGTACTGTCGGCTCGAGTTGCGCCACGCGGGCGGCATCTGGCTCATCCACAGGCCGGCGCGGCCCCAGCACCGTATCCATGAGCGCGCGGTTGCCAGCTTCTGCTCTGGCGTGGTCGCGAAGCCAGGGATGTCCGGCAGCGCCTCTACCCATGTCGTGTGGTCGCCGCGCTCCCGGAGCGACGCGATCGCGAGCGCCTCGAGACCGTAGTATCGGTCGCCCAGCGAGTTCACTATCGCGCGCAGCAACGACTCCGGCGGTCGCGATGCGCGCAACTTGCCCCAGAGCGGCATCAGCGCCGCAGGGTTCGTCAGCGCCCCGCTCTTGATGGCGGCGTCCACGTCGAGTTCGTCCTGGAAGCTCTCGCCCGCCTTTAGCTCTGGCCGGAGCCTTACGCCCAACTCCTTCGCTGCGATGAGCACGCCGAAGTACAGGTCGTCGAGCGAGAGATACGGAGCAATCGCGGCCGTACTCGACAGCCGCTGGTAGCCCGCGACGATGAGGGGACGGATCGCGTCCTGCGTCGAGTAGGTCTGCAGGTTCGGCGCGAGGCGCGCCGCCGTCTGTCGCGAGTCGGAGAAGATGAGGACCTTGCGCCCACGCAGCGGCGCGAGGCGGGTCGCGGGCACCGGGCTCGGGGGCTGCACCTGGATTTGCTTCGCGATGAGCGCCTGGAACGGCTGGTCGCCCTTCGTCTGGTGATCCTGGACGGACGTGCGCCCAAACGCCGCGCGCCCTCCGCATACGGCGCACGGCCGGAACTCGCCCGGGTTCGCGTCCTGCGGCTCATCGTCCGTCACGGGCTGGGCCCGCCCCGCCCGGATGTAGACTGTTCTATTCCGTGTTCCGAGCTTCTGCGGGTTCAGCCGGCCAGTGATCAGATCGTACTCAGCGGGCTCCGCCAAGTCATTGAAGACAGGCTTCTCGAGGAGGAGGTCGAGCGGAGCGATCTCGTCGACAAACCCGGCGAGCGTCCGGAATGCGCCGCCTGGCTCCGCCCACAGGAAATCCGGGTTGTTGACGTCGTTGGTGTACGCGCGCGCGTGAGCCGTGCCGCAGTTCCTACACGTGAAGAGTTCCAACACGCGCGCGCCGCACTCGCACGTGTCGCGCGGCTGGCTGTAGAGCTTGCCCGCGGGGCCGCCACGCTGGGCGGCGGGGATGCTCGTGCAGTTCGGGTCCATGCAGACCCACAGGCCCGCGAGTCCACGGTAGAAGGAGTGGACTCGACACGGCAGTAGACCAGGCTCCGTCGGCTCCCTCCGCGCCACGCTGCCGAGCGCGATAAGATTCGTGACTGCCCGCGCAGCGACTTCGGCAGGGACGTCCGCCTCGAACAGCTTGGCGCCCAACTCGTCGACGGGCTGGGCCTCCTTCATCGTCGAGTTGACGAGGCTCGACATCGGGCCAAATGACTCAAGCGCCTTGTAGAGCGAGGGCTGCAGTTCCCACGGCGCCGTGACCTTCCGGTACTTGAGGAAGCCCTCAATCACCTTGAGACGGTCTGCCTCGCTGGCCGCCTCGTAGAAGTCGTTGAGATCGAATGCGTTCAGCGCGGCTGCGTCGGCGGCCGTCCCCTTCGCCGCACCGGGGCGTTCTAGGAGGTCCCCCTGGACCTCCCGAAATTCGATAGGGTCCTTGCCCGAGAGTTGCGCGCCGAACTCGACGGCGTAGTCCGCGTCCTTGAAGCTGGCACTCGTGCAGATGACCTGCAGGCGTTCCGGGGGTATGCCGAGGCGCGTCCGCAGGCGTCGGATAAGCAGCGCCACCTCGGCGCCCTGCGCGCCGCGATACAGGTGAGCCTCGTCGATGACGAGGAGGAAGCGCTCTTCGGGATTCTTCTGCAACCACTCGCGCGTGCGGTCGAAGATGGGCCGCTCAAGCGGGCGCATCAGCATGTACTCGAGCATCGAGTAGTTCGTGACGAGGACGTCGGGTGGTGCCGCGTGGACCTCGTGACGGGTGACGAGTTCGGGGTCCTCCGGGAGCGTAACGCAGCGCTTGAAGTCGCCATTCTTATCGAGCCAGCGACCAGTGCCATACCATGCCGCGAGGTCGGGCTTCGCTGGCCACTTGCCGCGTTTCTTCAACTCGTCCACGAGGCGGGCGGCCGCTGCTTGCTCCGGAGACGGAGGGCCCGAAGCGACCTCAAGAGCCTTCACGTAGTACTTCCCGATCGGCTTCAGGCGGTCTTGGTCTTTGTCCTTATCACGAACCCCGGGGTACAGCGTGCGACTGGTGTAGCGCGCGAAGCGGGCGGGGCGCCCGGACCAGCCGACGAAGCGCTGGACGATGCGCGGATCGCCCAGCAGCAGCCGGAGGCGTCCGAGTTGATCGTTGACTAGTGCGTTCATCGGGTAGAGCACCATCGCGCGCACGGCGGTAGTCTCGCCGAACTCATTACCCTTGGCCTTGGCTTCGATGGCGAGTTTGCCGAGGATCGGCAAGAGGAAGCACTCGGTCTTTCCCGAGCCGGTGCCGGTCATCACCACGAGGCTACGCCCTTCGACAAGTGAAAGCTGTGTCGAGAGTGCTTGGTGCTGGTAGGGCGGGTCGTGGATCAACAGCCCGAGATCGCCCTGAGGCGCCGAGACCGACGTAAAGATGTCGAGCGCCGCAGCCGGAAGGTCGAGTTCTGCGAACTTTTTTCCCGGCTTATAGCGTGGCGTGCTCTCCAAGTACGGGCGCTGGTGGATGACACCGATCTGATCAAGGAGCGCACTACGCTGATCGACAAGCGTCGGATGGCTAACATGGTACGTGGCCTCGATGTAATCGCGCAGCGCGCGGTGGAGTTGCTGGGTGGTCTCGCCAATAGTAAGTGCCATGGTCGCCTTCCTTTTCTAATAGGAACTCGTCATCAATTCTTCAAGCCAGAGAGCCTCGCGCATATATCTCCGCTCCTCATCGATCTCTGTCTTGGGTATTCGGTAGGCGAAAAGACATCCTGCGCTCGGGACGGGCTCCCCAATCGCATCCCACCGTCGCCGCGCCCACGCAGGCACTGGCGAGAAGAATTCGAGAACTACAGCGTCTCCACTGGGGGTGGTACGGAAGCGCTGCGGGGCGCCGCGCTGCGCATCGATCGCCATCTGGAGGTGCCACGCCTCGTCGCAGCCGCGCCATCGGCTCCCCTGTAGTGGGAGGTCGATCATCCGCGCGGGGTGGCCGTTCGTTAAATGGACATAGCACCAAAGATCGGCGCCATAAGCTTGCTGTCGCCGCGCGACGAATCGCCCTGTTTGTGCTTTCGGCTCTGTCCAGCGCCCTCGGTAGTACCGGACAGACTTCTCTGGATCGAGGAGCAAGAGTCCCGGGATGTCCCTTGACGGTGGAACAGTATCTAGGCTGTGATTAATCTCGGCCAGGATCTGCGACGCACTGCGTATCTTCGGCCCCTTGAGCCAAGTATCTGACGAGAGTTCGAACAAACCGAGTTGGTGTAGTTCGACGCGTAGGTGTTCGCTCTTCTGCGACGGGCTCAGCCTGCGTACGTGCCCGAGGTATTCGATACGACGTTCAAGTTCCGAGGGCAGTGGCGAGAGTTGGTCTGCGGTGACACCGAGGAGGATCACGAGCCCGCTCTGACGGACGACGAAGCTCGCGGGCGCAGCGTAGAGCAGTACACGCGCTGTCGACGTCCTATCTTCTACCTCAGGCTGCTCGAGGATGTCGCCGTGCGAGACCATCGCCTCGAGAGTCTCCTCGGCGAGTTCTTTCGCCTTCTCGAGGTCGGGCACCAAACCCCGCAGCGGGCGCACAACGGCGCGCACGAGCGTCGTCGCAGAGCACGGACATAGGTAGCTCGCAGCCCGGCGCAGCGCGCCTGCAAGCCCTTCCGGCGTCGTTAGGTCGAGCGCCTCTGGGTCGAGCCCGAGTTCTCGGATCTTCTGCGCGTGTACTTCTTCGATGGTAAGGCGCCTCATGACCACCCCCATCCCGCGTATATCTCATCGGCGCCCGTTGGCACAGTCCTCATCTGATCAATAGCGAGCACCAAAAAGCGTGCAGTGCAAGCAAGCGACGGCGCGCCCAGCAATGCATTGATTCCTTTTTTGAGATGGGAGCCTGCCCAATTCTCAAGGCTGCTAGGGGCGCTTGCCATCCGCAGTGAAAATTCGGAAAGCCAGAGCAAACTCCCTTCTTGTTCGAGACTTAGGCTATTTTCAGCAAAATCTTTAAATGCAGCGCCCCGCTCGGCCAAGGGTGCGTCCGCCAGTCGCGTCAATATATCTCGGGGGAAAATTTGATCAAAAGTAATTGGCCGCCAATCACTATTTTTATGATTCCGCTGCATCGGAATCGCCCGCCTCAGCATTCCTATTCCAATTTTTTCTCGAGAAAAATCCCGTTCACATCTGCTCCAATTGTCTCCTCCGATTAGAGATGAAATGCGCGTCGCAATAGCTCGTAAGATAAGCCGCTGGCGCGCGCGCCCGACAAGTTCGCCAGAGTGCCGTGCCGAATTCCAAAGTCTAGCCAACGCTAAGAGTTGAGCAATTGATTCAACCGTACGACCTCGAGCGTCAATTCGTGGCTCAAACTGTAGATCCGAAAGCGTTTCCACGACAGGTGGAACAACAATGGCCACCTTGAAATCACCGCTCGCTGCAACGTATAGACCGCCAGTGCGCGGTACGTTGTGTTCCACACCACTCGGAAGTTTCTCTCCGACGGCTGGACTCTCGAACGAATAGCGCTCGATAACCGGTGCGTCGCTGTCAGCGTCGTCTCGCAATAGCGCTATGAACCCAGAGGAATTTTTCCGCAAAGACCACCGCAGCGGCGTGAATTCGCGCTCGAAGCGGAACGTGAACACACCGAGTTCTTCGGCGGTGAGTTCGATCTCACAAACGTGTGTGTCGTCGTATGCACCTTGTGCGCTCTTGTCATTCTTGATGTATGCCTCGAAGTGGCGCGCCCATTCCTCGCTTGGAAGCGGTAACGTGACCGGCGGCAGTTGACGCTCAAACAACGGCGCTTCACCCGCTTTCACGAACATTTGCACTCGGATCATTACCTGGCGCCCAGCAGGACCACGCACCCGGACGGCGGCTTTTCCTTCCCAGAGTTGCTCGAGCGAGGGCGCGGCGGGGTCGAGTTCAATTTCGAGTGGGCCGTGCGCGGTCGACCCAGGCGACCAAGGGCGGGCCTCGCGGACCCGCATGACGACGTCGAGGTCGCCGATCACCTCGGAGTCTGCGCTGCTACCGCTGCGCGCCGCGACACTGAATTTGTGGAGCCCTACCGGCAACGGCGGGAGTTCGACAAAGACTGCCTCGCCGGGCGGCGTGTCGGTCAGCGTCAACGAGAGTGACGGGCCATCCCCCATCGCAATGGTCAACTCGTCCATCGCGTGGTCTGACCGGATCGCAAGGGTCGGCGTCTCCGATGCGAGCCACTCGCCATATCCCTCACCGTCCCAAGCGACCGCAGCGAGCCCAGCGGGCCACACCTCGATAGATTTCGCCTGGGTAACCTGAAACTGCTTCAGCGCCTGCTCCCACTCCGACGTGAGCGCAGCGGGCACGTCGAGGAGCATGGCGTGTACGCCTTGGCACGCCAGTTCGACCGGACGCGCGACGGGTGATTTGGCAAAGGGCTCGGTGCTCACGAGCAGGTATTTCGAGTCCGCACGCACGCGCATCCCGCGAGACTCGTAGGCAAGGCCATCACTGGCGACCTTAAAGAGCCATGAAGTGCCCGGGCGGAGCATGCACTCCGCGCGCAGGAGGTACTCGAGTTGCGCGTCGGTGCGCTCGAACTTCAACAGCACATCGTCGGGCTGGGGCCAGCGGCTGAGCGGGACGCGTTGGGGGCCGTGTAGGCAGCGCCCCCTCGCGAGCGGGCGTCCCGCCGCGCCCGCGACGGTGCATCGCGATTCGGTGAGGACCTCTCGCACCTGCGGGAAGCGGAGGAGCAGGTGCGAGAGGTCTGGGATTTCGAGAGAGACCTCCCAGCGTGACCCCTCGATGGGTCGCAGCACGAGGCGCGGCTCGATGCCCAGGCGTGCGACCTCTTCTCGGGCCTCCTCACGCCGCTGGAACGTCGTGTTCGTTGACCTGCCAATGGTCAGTCCTCGGATCCTCGCCCGCTCCTCCGCTGCGTGGCGCGCGCTGCGCAGCCAGTCGCGACCGCGGCGTTCGCTGTCGACGTCATCGCCGATGCGCTTCAGCGTCGTCGGGTGGAGCAGCGTCTTGAAGCCCTCTTTCCCTTGGAGAAGGAGCGCGGCGGCGATCTGGCCGACGAGCGCCGGCGCCTGCACGAGGTTCTGGAAGCGCGCCGACGTATTCCAACTCCGCGCCGCGATGAAGTCCCCGAGGCGCTGCGGCTCATCGAAGAGTTCGCCGGAAAACGAGTGCCGAAGTTCGTAGAGGATGCGCGCGAGTTGCTGCTGCAGGTCGCACGGGAGGATCGCGTGCGTGATGGGCCACGCAATGATCGAGAACTGCTCCGCCCAGGGGCCCGACGGCTTCGCGCCCGCGAACTTCCGCTGAAAGGCGACAAAGGCATCGCGAATCCAATCGCGTCTACCGTTCAACCTCCAGCCCGGCGTCCTATCCTCAAAGGTCTGCCAATACTCGTTCCCCGCGTAGCCGTAGCCGATCTCCGCCGCGTAGACGACCCAAACGAGTTGGTGGTCGCGCGCGGGCGCCGAGACCTGGATGTGAGCGCGCAGCGTGTTCTGCAGCGCCAGCAACTCGGCCTGCGCGAGGCCGTGCTCCAAGGCGAAGACAGGGACATCCTTGCGGTCACGCGCGAGGGCGCCGAAGTGCTCTGCGAGTCGCTGGTTCCACGCCCTCAGATCCATCAGGACACCTGTTCACTTCCCGAGCCGCACAACTGCACGCTGTGCGTCGGTTGTCGTCAGGTGAAGAGACCGAGCGCACCACCCCATCGCGTACGCAGGGGAATGCGTCGCGACTCCCTGCGCGAGCGAGGTGTTCTCTCGGATGTCCCTGAACTTACTCATCATCATCCTTCTGGAAGTTCAGGAGAGAGGTCGGAGTACATGGGCTGCTGGGGGGCGGCTCTCTGGAGAGGAACACGAGCCCCGTGGGTGACCGGACGGACGGTTGTGTGCCGTTCAACCTCATCGAGGACGTCATCGGAGATAATCCGATTTCGTAACCACCGCTCGCGCCACCACGCGCCGATCGCCGCAGTCGCCGCCACGCCCTCGTTGACCGGTACTATGTATTCGGGCCGCTTGGCGGCGCCGATGAGGTAGTCGTCGAGGTTCTTAATAAGGCTTACCGCGTACACGATGCGCGGACGGTGGTGGCGGAGAAGCATCCCCGACGGCAGGTTCAGCAGATCGAGCGCTTGTCTTACCTTGCGCAGTTTGGGGCTCACGCCCTCACCGAAAATGCTGTTCACACGCTGCGCGTCGGACTGCTGCACAAGTTCGACAAGCGCGTGGACCGTCTCCTCGGAGTATTGCGACGTGCCAAACGCCTCCGATCGACCCAACTCAGCGTATCGGATGACGTCCCCCGCATTGCCCCCGAGACGCTCCGCCGGGATCTTGATGCGGTTGTACTGGCTCGACCCCACGCCGTAGAGCGACGTCGTACCGAGGAGCACAAGCTTCGAAGCACGCACGATGGGTCGCCCAGCCATCGAGGACGCGATCTCACTCTCCGCCTGTGCGTATCGTCGACGGTACTGGTGTACGACCTCTGGGCTCGCCGCCATCATGGCAGTAAGCTTGCCGCCGAGGAGCGCGTTGTAGGGCTGCACTGCGCCGCATACCGAGATGTCTGCGACCGCGATGCCAACCCGGTCAGCCTTCGCCTTCTTGAGCACCCTGCGGATCGCGTCGCTGCCGTACCCCGTCTTCGCGAGCGTGGCAAGCTTTTCCGCCGTCGGCTTGCCGTCGAATGCCTCGTCTAGAACCGCGCGCGCGCGGAGGTACGTTGAGAGGGCGAGCGCACGCTTGCTGCGGAACAGGTGTGTCCTAGCCTTCGCGATCCAGTACTCGTTGCCCTGGAAATCTGAGCGCTTCTGCTTGTAGTCACGCGAGCGCGCGAAGCGCTGGTGCTTCTTGCGCGCCTCGGCGCTCTCCTTCAGCAGTCGTTCGATCACTGCCAACGAGGGTGTCTTGAGGTCGCGTGTCGAGAGAATGCCGTCCTCGATCAGGTCCGCCACGTAGATTTCGTCGATGGCGGCGTCGAGCGTGTCGACGAGCCACTTAGCGAGTTCTCGCGTCGGCGCGGTCCGCACGCGATCAAGGAATGTCTCCGGGTGCCACCCGATCCACGAATCGCGCTTGCGGATCTGCATGATCGGGCTGCTCAGCGCGCCGATACCCATCACTGGGTGGTTGGCAGCGGCGCGGTCGCGTACGAGGAAGACCATGGTCCGACCCGGCACGCTCGTGTACTGGTTCGTCCACGTGTGGCGGAAGTAGCGCCACACGTCCATCAGGCGCAGTCCGGTGAACTCGCACGCTGCGTTCTCAGCGGTGACGAACTGGAGGTAGGGATCAACGAGCTTCGACAGCGCGTCGGCCCAGCCGTTGTTGAGGTGCGTCCGCGCCTCCCGAAGGCCCTTCGCGAGATCTCGCCCGTCGCGCATGAGCGAGTAGATCGAGACGTAGCTCCCATCGTGAAGACGCTGGCGCTCCATCGACTCCAGGAACCGCTGCACCGACGGCTGACGGAGTTGTGCGTTGCGCTTGACCAACTCCTGCCGACGAATGCGTGCCTTCTCGGCGAGCGGGTCGGTGACGGAGTCAGGCGGCTTGACCTCGACGCGCTCGCTGCGCACGCGGACCGTCCAGCCCTGCGTCGCGAGGTCGGTTATGACGAGCCCCGCCGCGAGCAGCGTCTGTCGATCACTGCGACGACACGCCGTGACTTCAGCCACGAACGCGCCGCGCGCCTTCTCGATCGCCTCCTCGGTACGCTCCCGCCGGCACACCTTCGCCAGCGCGCGCGCGTGCTCCACGAAGGCGTTCTGCGACGCCTTGCTCGGGAGCGGGGGCTCCAGCGTGGTCCACGTGTTACCGGGCACTTTGGTCATTTGTCGCTCAGGAAGGCAGCCAAGGTGTTACTCCACTCGAGCCGATGCTTTGCGAGCGCCGGGATCTTCCCGCGCGCGGCCGCTTCGCTCCGCGCCGCCGCGAGGAGGAGCAGTTCGAGTTTGGCGCGGAGTTGCGGATCGCGAGAGACCTCGCCCTCAGAGAGCGGTTTGTAGATCTCGCGGTAGAAGGGGTGATCAGGGTTCAATACGAGCACAAGCTTGTCCCCGTCGTGCGCAAGGGTGAAGAACGACGTGTCTTTCACCGAGTGCTCGATGATGCTGTAGCGGTCCGCCTCGTTAGGGCGATCCCGTAGCGTCGGGTGACTCTCCTCCAATTCACGCATCAGCGCCCGCGCTGTCGGATCAACACTGCGCGGAAGGGGGCGTAGGAGGTGGTCCCGCTCATTGGCGATGCGCTCCGCTTCGGAGAAGCGCTCGCGCGCCTTCACGGCTGTGTGAGCCTTGCGTGCGCGCCCATTGAGGGCACGCGCGGTCGCCTCGAGATCCGGCGAGAGTGCCTCGATGAGGTGCGCCTGGGGGCGAGCCTGTTGCTTCGTGTGCGTAATGCCAAAGGCTTCGTCGAGGATCGGATCGAACTGGATCTCGCAGCGCCACCAGTCGTCGTAGTTCTCTCGGTGTTTGCTACCCATGAAGAACCAGCCGTAGTCTACCTCTCGTCCTCCACGGACGATTGAGACGCCAGCACCTTTCGAGAGGCCGATTCGGCGCTTCTCGTCGTTTGAAAGTTTGTGCCACGCGTGGACCGGCAGTTCCGTAAACCGCACACTCACCCAACCAGTTTTCCGCGAATCGAGCGGATCGGCGCGGACTTCGAAGCGCATCTCCTCACCGAAAAGTTGGGCACCAGAAATCTCTGCTTTCGGGTGTAGGTAAAGCGGATCGAAGGCGTCGAGCGTATCGCCGTTGATGGTTATACGCAGTCCCTTCCAGATGAAGTGCCTGAAACGTCGACCGAGTTCAACCTCAAGCTTGCGCACGATGGTAGAGACGCGGCGATTGTCGAGCCTATCGCACTGCGACCAGCAAACGAGGGTCCCCGAGTTTCCTGCGCACCGACTTGGCGGCACCTTCACCACCTTCGGCTCGGGCACCTCGATCATCTCGCAGCGCACGATCTCGTCGACGTCGAGGTATGACGAGTACACGGTCGGGGTATCGTGCCCACGCGCACCCTTCGGCGACTGCCACGTAAAGACCGCGACACGCCGCGCTTGGCTCAGCGACGCATTGGGTAGACCCATGCCGTACCGCCCAAGTCCTCGGCGGTCTCCGAATCGAGTGCTCCCGCCGAACCGGAGTGCCTGACGCAGTGTCGGTGGGTCCATCCCACAGCCATTGTCCAGTACCGAAATCTCTATCACCTTCTCCTCGTCGTCGCTGGTCTTGGCAGCGACAGAGATCGCGATGCGTGTGGCGCCCGCTTGGATAGAGTTGTCAACGAGTTCTGAGATCGCGCTCGCTGTACCTTTGTATCCAGAGTCTCGGGTTGCTTGGATGAACTTATCAAGCGCGATGATCGAGTAATCAGCGCGTCGAACTGAGTGCACAGTCTTCGTCATGACACTACCCGCCGCAGCTTTGATCATGTGCTCCCCCGCAGTTCATTTCGCTTTCCGTCCCTCTTCGTCAGCAGAACCGCCCGACTTCACCCATTCGTCGACCTCGGCCGTTTTGAACTTCCATAGCCGCCCAATGCGATGCGCCGGCATCTCACGCCTGCGAATCCACGCATAGACGGTGTCTTTGCTCACTCCAAGGTGCTCGGCGATCTCTTCGACCGACAACCAACGATCCGACATGGGCTCCCTTCGTGAGGTCAAAGTACGGGCAACCTATTTATGTTGGCATGAATCGGCCGCTTTGCATAGACGATCCAGCATGATTAGACATGATTTTCTCTGATCTGCCCGGATTAAATGGGCATCTACGCGACTGACGGACCGGCGAGCCACCGGAGCCCTCGCCCGGTAGTGCACGGGATTTGCCAGGAGCAGCAAACGAAGAATCTGGTCACGGCCCGGTTCCCATTCTTTGCGGTCACTCGCGCCCTATCGCCGCAGCATTTCGCCATCCCAACCCCGGACTGGCGTGATGACTTCAATTTCCACGACTACCGCCGAGCGATGCCGCGTGTCGGGCCTACTGTTGGTCTGCCTGTTGGCCGGCCCAGTGCCTGTACTTGCAGCCGATACCACTTCCGAGCATGCGCGGCTTGCAGCCCTCGTACGCCAACTCGACTCTCTCGATCGCCTGGCCGAGCGCGGCGCAGTCCTGCCGAGGCTGGAAGGTTCCCGCTACCACTTCGACCATGCCCGCCTGCGCGAGGACCTCCAGCGCGTTCGGGCGGGCATCCAGGACTACCTGACGCCGCCGCGCGCCCAGCCGCGCGATACGGTCGAGTTGTCCGGTGACTACCGCCAGTCCAGCCCGCCCTCCGACCAGGAGGCACCCCAATGAACGCCGCCCAGGTCAGTGCCTTCCAGGCCAATGGCGGCTTCGCCCCAGCCGCCGTTGCCACGGTGGTGCTCGGCCTGGTGTTCGCCGTCCTGCTCCTGTGGGGGGTGTGGGCCATGCGTACCGCCTACACCGGGTGGGCCGAGCAGCGCCTGTCCCAGCGCCAGTTCCTGGGCGTCGTCGTGCGATTCGTCGCGATGTACCTGGTGCTGACCTATTTCCTCCTGTCCTGACCACCACGAAAGGCCCGACCGCCATGAAGACCCATCCGACTCCCCATCGCGTTGCCACCACCATCCTCGCGCCGCTGGCGCTGATGGGCTTGCCATTAGCAGCCCGGGCGCAGGGCCTGCCGACCATCGAGGACCCCTCGCGCGGCCAGGGCAGCGGCATCATGCAGACGCTGCAGAACTACGGCTACGACATCGTGCTGCTGGTCGCGCTGCTGGTAGTCGCCTCGATGTTCGTCGGTGTGTGCTACCACGCCTAATCTCGTAGATGGTCAGGTGCCGCAGCGAGGGGAACACATCTTTCTTGAAGACACGCCCGATCTGTTCCAAGCTGGTCTGCCGTCCTTCCTCCAGCGAGAGCCGGCGATGGGTCAGCCATTGCTCGTAGACGGCCATGAAGGTGTGCTCGCCGGCCAGGACGATCGCGTGCCGCTTGCGCTTGCGTTCGCTATGGGGATTGACGCCCTTGGCGAGCAGCGAGCGGGCTTCATCGCGAAGCGCACGGGCGTCCTTCAGAGAGAGCGCCGGATACGTGCCGAAGGACATGCGGTCGCGCTTGCCGCCCCACGAGAAGCGGAAGTGCCACGCCTTTGCACCGGTGGCTGAAACAAAGAGGGAAAGGCCGTCTGTGTCGGCCAGGGTGTAGGGTTTGCCGGTCGCCTTGGCTTGGCGAACCGTGAGGTCCGAAAGCATGATCCCAACTCCTTGAAAGCGAGTTGAGTGCCATGTTTCCCATCGAGCCCCGGCTCCCCCAGCAACAATGCGGAATCGGGAAGCTCCGCATTGAGATGTACCACTTGATGTACCGGTTTTGACCGGCTGTCAGTGGATCTCGCTGGACGTCACTGGAACGGATTCTCTGGAAAAACCGAACCGTGACAATGACTTACAACACTCCATGGACGTCCTTGGAACACCATGGAAAGTTGAAGTGGAGCGGGTGATGGGAATCGAACCCACGCTTGAGGCTTGGGAAGCCGCCGTTCTACCATTGAACTACACCCGCACCGAGGAAGGTCGATGACGGCAAGGATTCATTGGTAAAATCGAGATTCACCAAGTCCCTTGCAGCCCGACATTTTATCAGCATTTTGAACCTGCCCAAATCCCCACCGCCCATCGTGACGGCCCAGACCCCATCGGGCAGCACGCACATCCGCAGCTTCGTCCATCGCCGCGCCCACATCACGCCCAGCCAGGAACAGGCAATCGCCGAATGGCTGCCGCGCTGGTCGATCCGCTACCAGGACAAACCCATCGACCTGGCAGCCGCCTTCGGCCGGCCTGCACCGGTGATCCTGGAAATCGGCTTCGGCATGGGCGAGACCACCCAGAAAATCGCCCAGGCCCGGCCCGGCGACAATTTCCTGGGAGTCGAGGTCTTCAACGCCGGCGTGGGCGCGTTGCTCAAGCGCATCCATGAAAACGGGCTGGACAACATCCGCATCATCCAGCATGACGCGGTCGAGGTGCTGCGCGACATGATCGCCCCCGGATCGCTGGCCGGCGTGCACATCTATTTCCCCGATCCCTGGCCGAAAAAGCGCCACCACAAGCGCCGCCTGATCCAGCCCCCTTTCATCGAGCTGCTCTGCAGCCGCATGGCGCCGGGCGCCTACCTGCACTGCGCCACCGATTGGGAACACTACGCCCAGCAGATGCTGGAAGTCCTGTCGGCCGAGCCATCGCTGCAGAATACCTGCGAAGGTTTCGCGCCGCGCCCCGACTACCGTCCGCTGACCAAATTCGAGAACCGCGGCCTGCGCCTGGGCCACGGGGTCTGGGACCTGATCTTCACGCGGCGCGCCACCCCGGATGCCGCGCCCGCACCGGAGGCTACCTGATGTACCCCGAGATCGAACCCTACGCACAAGGCTTCATGGACGCCGGCCACGGCCATCGCGTCTACTGGGAATTGTGCGGCAACCCCCAGGGGCGGCCGGTGGTGTTCCTGCACGGCGGCCCCGGCGCAGGCTGCTCGCCCGCCCATCGCCGCCTGTTCGACCCCGAGCGCTACAACATCCTGCTGTTCGACCAGCGCGGCTGCGGCCGTTCCACACCATCGGCCGACATCGAGCACAACACGACCTGGGACCTGGTCGCCGACATCGAACGCCTGCGCACCGAAGTCCTGCATGCCGACCAGATGGTGGTGTTCGGCGGCTCCTGGGGTTCGACGCTGGCGCTGGCCTACGCCGAAACCCATCCCGACCGCGTGCACGCCCTGATCGTGCGCGGCATCTTCCTGCTGCGCCAGGCGGAACTGCACTGGTTCTACCAGGAAGGCGCGTCCTGGCTGTTTCCCGACCTGTGGGAAGGCTACCTGGCCCCGATTCCCGAATCCGAGCGCGACGACCTGATGGCCGCCTACCGCCGCCGCCTGACCGGAGACGATCCCCACGCGCAGCTGCAGGCGGCACACGCCTGGACCCAATGGGAAAGCCACACCATCAGCCTGCTGCCCAATCCGGCGCACCACCAGGCGCATGCCGCCGACCAGGCGGCGCTGGCCTTCGCCCGCATCGAGAACCACTACTTCGTGAACCGGGGCTTCATGGAAGAAGGCCAGCTGCTGCGCGACGCGCACCGGCTGGCCAACATCCCCGGCGTGATCGTGCAGGGCCGGTACGACGCCTGCACGCCGATGAAATCGGCCTGGGACCTGCACCGCGCCTGGCCCCGGGCGGAATTCCACATCGTCCCGGACGCCGGCCATGCATTCGACGAACCCGGCATCCTGACGCAGCTGCTGGCCGCCACCGACCGCTACGCCGGCGATTGAGGAGACCGACGCCATGAGCCTGAACATCCTGCTGAACGGCACAGAGACCGCCCTGGACGACGTGCGCACCGTGCACGACCTGGTGATCCGGCTGGGCTACGAGGGCAAGCGCATCGCCGTGGAACGCAACGGCGACATCGTGCCCCGCAGCCAGCATGCCCAGGCCCCGCTGGCCGAAGGCGACCGCATCGAAATCGTGGTCGCGGTGGGCGGGGGCTAGGCGCACCACGCAAGGCCACCCGAAGTCATTGCCTACCTGACCCGACAACTGCGCAGCGAGCTGGCCGCGCAAGCGGCCCGGAAAACCCGGATCAGCGGAATCCGCCCCGGCCGAATCCACCCAGGCCCTTCAGGCCGCCCATGGCGCGCATCATCTTGGCCATGCCGCCTTTTTTCATCTGCTTCATCATGCCCTGCATCTGCTCGAACTGCTTGAGCAGGCGGTTGACTTCCTGCACCGGGACGCCCGAACCCGCGGCGATGCGGCGCTTGCGCGAGGCCTTGATCAGCTCGGGCTTGGCGCGTTCCAGCGGCGTCATGGAATTCAGGATGCCTTCGGTGCGGGCAAGCTGCTTTTCCGCCTGACCGCCCTGCACCTGCGCGGCCGCCTGCGCGAACTGCGCCGGCAGCTTTTCCAGCAGCGAGCCCATGTCGCCGAGCTTCTTCACCTGCTGCAGCTGGTCGCGAAAATCGTTCAGGTCGAAGCGGTCGCCCGATTTCATGCGCGCGGCGAGCTTCTGCGCCTCGGCGATGTCGATGTTCTTCTGGGCCTGCTCGACTAGCGACACGATATCGCCCATGCCCAGGATGCGCTGGGCCATGCGTTCCGGATGGAAAGGCTCCAGCCCGTCGAGCTTTTCGGACACGCCGACGAACTTCAGCGGCCTGCCGGTGATCTGGCGCACCGACAGCGCCGCGCCGCCGCGCGCATCGCCGTCGAGCTTGGTCATGACCACGCCGGTCAGCGGCAGCGCCTCGGAGAAGGCGCGTGCCACGTTGACCGCGTCCTGGCCCTGCATGGCGTCCACTACGAACAGCGTCTCGATCGGCGCAAGCAGACCGTGCAGGGCACGGATCTCGTCCATCATCGCCTGGTCGATGCCCAGGCGCCCCGCCGTATCCACGATCAGCACGTCGTAGTGGTGGCGCCGTGCGTGGTCCAGGGCGTCGCGGGCGATGTCCTGCGGCTTCTGCGTGGGCTCGGTCGGCAGGAAATCGACCCCCACCTGCGCCGCCACGGTCTTCAACTGGTCGATGGCCGCCGGACGATACACGTCGGCGCTGACCACCAGGACCTTTTTGCGGCCGGTCTTGCGGCCATGCTGGACGTGGTTGCCTTCGGACAGCCACTTGGCCAGCTTGCCGGTGGTGGTGGTCTTGCCCGCGCCCTGCAGGCCGGCCATCAGGATCACGGCCGGCGGCTGGGTGGCCAGGGACAGCTCGCCCGCCTCGTCGCCCAGGTCGCCGCCCATCAGGGCGGTCAGTTCCTTGTGCACCACCCCGACCAGCGCCTGGCCCGGGTTCAGGCTGCCGACGACTTCCTGGCCCAGGGCGGATTCCTTCACCCGCGCCACGAAATCGCGCACCACCGGCAGCGCCACATCGGCCTCCAGCAACGCCAGGCGCACTTCGCGCAGCATTTCCTGGGTGTTGGCTTCGGTCAGGCGGGCCTCGCCGCGCATGGTCTTGACCACGCGCGACAGGCGGGATGTCAGGTTATCGAGCATGATGCCGTATCCGTAAAACTGGTTGATCCGTCGGCCTGCGCATAAAATGGATGCTTTTGGGGGCGCGGCCCTGCGCGCCGGACACCGATAGGACTATGTCAGTCAGCATTGTATTTCACTTGCTCGCCGCGCTGGCCTACGCCGTACTGGGCATCGCCCTGTGGCGCCCCATCGCGCGGGCAAGCGATGATGTCCGCCCCACCGGCACCATTGGCCGCACCTGCCTGCTGGGCGCCATCGCCCTGCACGGCATCGGCCTGGCCGCCGCCGTCATCGTGCCCAGCGGCCTGCACCTGAGCTGGGCGCTGGCCCTGTCCACCGCCATGTGGCTGGGCATGATCGTATTCTGGGTGGAAAACTTCCTGCTGCGCCTGGACAGCGTGCTGCTCCTGCTGCTGCCTGCCGCCGCCGTCGTCAGCCTGCTGGCCGCCGTGTTCCCCCACGGCTACCTGGTGCCCCACGCCAGCAACGACTGGCTGCGCGTGCACCTGCTGATCGCCATGACCGCCTACGGCCTGATCACCGTGGCCGCCCTGCACGCCATGCTGATGACCGTGCTGGACCGCCACCTGCACCGGCCCATCGAATCCGCCGGCCAGCAGGGCGCGATCAGCCGCGCCATGGGCGCCATGCCGCCGCTGCTCACGCTCGAACAGCTGCTGTTCCGCCTGATCTGGATCGGCTTCGGCGTGCTCACGCTGACCGTCCTGACCGGCATCGTCGTGTCCCTGCGCCTGGGCGGCCACGCCCTGCCCATGGACCACAAGACCGTCTTCACCCTGCTGTCCTGGGCCACATTCGGCGTCCTGCTGGCAGGGCGCCACATCCAGGGCTGGCGCGGCCGCATCGCCCTGCGCTGGACGCTGGCCGGCTTCGCCTTCCTGCTGCTGTCCTACACGGGCAGCCGGTTCGTCCTGGAAGTCATCCTGCAACGAGGCACACTTGGGTAAATTCCTGCTCTGGACGATCATCATCCTGGCCGTCCTGTTCGTTTCCCGCATCCTGAGCCACCAGAAGGCCCAGGCACGCCAGGCCGCCGCACGCCGGCAGGCCGACGACGCCAAGGCCGCATCCGAAACCATGGTGCGCTGCGCCCACTGCCGCATCTACCTGCCCCGGTCCGAGGCCTACCAGAGCCAGGGCAAGACCTGGTGCAGCCCCGAGCACGCCCGGCTGGGCCTGGGAAAATAAATGCGGGCGGCCGAGCCCGAGCCAGGCCAGCTCTTGTCCATCGGGACGGACGGCTGGCTGGCCGGTGCCCCCGGCATCCTGCGCCGCCCTTCTCCCAATCACGACGCGCGGCCCGGCGACGAAGATCCCTACCTGCTGGTGATCCACAACATCAGCCTGCCACCCGGCGTCTTCACAGGCGACGCCATCATCGATTTCTTCCAGAACCGCCTGGACATCGCATCCCACCCCTGGTTCGAGAACATCCGCGACATGCGGGTCTCTGCCCATTTCCTGATCCGCCGCGACGGCACTATCGTGCAATTCGTGCCCACGGTGCTGCGCGCCTGGCATGCGGGCGTCTCGGTGTTTGAAGGCCGTGAGCGCTGCAACGATTTTTCCATCGGCATCGAACTGGAAGGCACGGACACGCTGGCCTATACGGACGCGCAATATGCGCGGCTGGCCGTCCTGGCGGCGGCAATCCGCGCCCGGCACCCGATCCGGGCGGTTCGGGGGCACGAGCATATCGCGCCGGGACGGAAGACGGACCCCGGCGCATCGTTTGATTGGAAACGATTCGAACAGGGAGCAGGCGGCCATGAAACCACGCATCACAGTCATCACCCTGGGGGTCGATGACCTGGAACGTTCGCTCCGGTTCTACCGGGACGGCCTGGGATTGGCGACCGAAGGCATCATCGGTAAAGAATTCGAACACGGCGCGGTCGCTTTTTTTGATCTGCAACCGGGATTGAAGCTGGCCGTGTGGCCGCGCGAGAGCCTGGCGAAGGATTCAGGCTTGCCGCCAGGGCCGGCCAGTGCCACGACATTCAGCCTGGGGCATAACGTGGCGTCGCGTGATGAGGTGGATGCGGTGATGGCGCAGGCCGCTGCGGCGGGGGCCGTGATCGTGAAGGCGGCGCAGGAGACGTTCTGGGGCGGATATGCGGGGTATTTCCAGGACCCGGACGGGCACCTGTGGGAAGTGGTTTGGAATCCGGGGTTGGTGGTGGAGTGAGAAGGGTAATGGCTGCTGGAGGGAGGATTGCATTAGGTTTGACTTGATTAAAGGCCTGACACCCTCCCTACACCAAGCCATAATTAAAACTCTTTCGCCCCTACCTCATCGCCAATGCCCACCCTGCCCCAAAAAGCCCACCTCTTCCATTCCCTCCACCACGCCCCCCGCGCCTTCATCATCCCCAACCCCTGGGATATCGGCACGGCGAAACTGCTGGTGGGCATGGGTTTCCAGGCCCTGGCGACCACCAGCGCGGGCTACGCCTACACCCGGGGCCTGTCCGACTACCAGGTCGACCGGGATCAGATGCTGGCGCATGTAAAAGAGCTGGCCGAGGCCACGGACCTGCCCGTCAGCGCGGACATGGAAAGCGGCTATGCCGACACGCTGGAAGGCATTGCGGAGACCTACAGGCTGACGGCGCAGGCGGGGGCGGTGGGCGCCTCCATCGAAGACGCCACGGGCCGGGCGGACGACCCGATCTTCGACCTGTCCGAGGCGGTGGACCGCGTGACGGTTGCGGTCCAGGCAGTGCGGGCGCTGCCCTACCCCTTCACGCTGACGGCGCGTGCGGAAAACCACCTGCATGGGCGTGCCGACCTGAAAGACACGATCCGCCGCCTGCAGGCGTACCAGGAGGCGGGCGCCGACGTGCTCTACGCGCCAGGGCTGCGCACGCAAGAAGAAATCCGGGCCGTGGTGAGTTCGGTGGATCGGCCGGTGAACGTGCTGATGGGTTCGCCCGGCATGAATTTCACCGTGGACGATCTATCCGGCATGGGCGTCAAGCGCATCAGCGTGGGCAGCGCGCTCGGCCGCGCGGCATTCGGCGCTTTCCTGCGCGCCGGCCGCGAGATGGCGGAACGCGGCACGTTCACGTTCGGGGAAGACGCGGTCAGCTACGCGGACATGGCCCGCCTGCTCGGCTCCAGCGATTCATAGCGCGGACAACGTAGGATGGGCACCACAACAGGATGGCTTCGCCCGGGCGCAGGCGGTAAAATGGAATATGACTTCTAAATCAGGCATTTTCATGTCAAATCAGCGCATGCATCAACCTCCAAGCCAGGAAGCCATCTTGCGTGCCGTGGCCAGTTCCACGGCCATCGAAACAGGACAACGCATCGCTGATATCGAAGCAAAACTGCGCAACGGGGATAGCCATCTTCCCCAGGTTTCACTGGCGGTGCTCAGCCGCTCTGCCCAGCCAGCGCAACGCTGACCAACCCACGCATGGATTCATAATCCCTGCTCACACCGTGCTGTATCGCGGTGAAATACGCGGCCTTGTCCGCATCCCACCGGCTGTAGTCCAGCGGCCCATGCCCTGCCTGCACGGCCATCACGTCCGCCAGAAGGCGTGATACACGCCCGTTGCCTTCACGAAACGGGTGGATCAGGATCAGTTCGACGTGGCAGACGGCAATGGCATCGGCCAGCGATTCGCGGTCCAGGTCGTGGCACGGCGTATAGCGGTGCAGGTATTTCTGCTCGAACTCGTCCAGTAGCCGGGGAATCTGCAGGGCGGCGGCAAAATGAAAGCCGTCCTTGCTCATGTTCACCGATCGCGGATGCCCGGCCCAGTCGTACAGATTGCCCAGCCACTGATGGTGCCACCCCATCAGGTCGGCCACGTCCAGCCGCCGATTGGGAAACTGCTCCCGCATCACTCGCTCGTAGAGCCGCAGCAGCAATCGCGTTTCCAGGTCGTCCATCACGTCCGGATCGGTGATGCCTTGCCGGTTTCGCAGCACCTGATCGTTCGATCCGGGCTGGCATTCGGCCTGCGGGCCGGTGGCTTGATAGCGGTTGGCAGTCATGGCCGTGCCCCATGGATGGAAGGATCTGGGGGCAGCACCCCCTATCCCCGCAATGCCCCCGCGTGGAACGCGATGTGTTCCCCGATGAAGCTGGCGATGAAGTAATAGCTGTGATCGTACTCCGCATGCCGGCGCACGGTGGACAGGTACCCCGCTTCCAGGCAGGCCGCTTCCAGCAGTTCGATCCGCAGCTGGGTTTCCAGGAATTCGTCGTCCAGCCCCTGGTCCACCAGCATCGGCAGGTGGTCCGCGGGCGAAGCCGCATGGATCAGCGCCACCGCATCCCATTGCGCCCAGGCCTGGCGGTCTTCTCCCAGGTAGGCGGCAAAGGCCTTCTGCCCCCACGGCACCTGCGAAGGCGCGACGATGGGCGAGAACGCGGATACGCTGCGATAGCGTCCGGGGTTGCGCAGGGCGGTGACCAGCGCGCCGTGGCCGCCCATGGAATGGCCTGCAATGGCGCGTTCGGCCATGGCGGGGAAATGCTGCTCGATCAGGGCGGGCAGTTCCTGGGCGACGTAGTCCTGCATGCGGTAGTGGGCCGCCCAGGGCGCCTGGGTGGCGTTCAGGTAGAAGCCCGCGCCCTGGCCCAGGTCGTAGGCGGGATCGTCGGCCACGCCTTCGCCGCGCGGGCTGGTGTCGGGGGCGACCAGGATCAGGCCGCTGCGCTCGGCGTAGGCCTGGGCGCCGGCCTTGGTGATGAAATTCTGCTCCGTGCAGGTCAGGCCCGACAGCCAGTACAACACGGGGCACGCTTCGCCCCGCAGGGCCGCCGAGGGCAGGTAGATGCCAAAGCGCATGTCGCACCCCAGCACGGCCGAGGCATGCCGCCAGACTTCCTGGCGGCCGCCGAAGCAGGTGTGTTGCTCAATGCGTTCCATAGTGCACCACTGAACGGATGGATTGCCCGGCATGCATCAGGTCGAAGGCCCGGTTGATGTCTTCCAGGCCCATGGTGTGGGTGACGAAGGGCGCCAGGTCGATCTCGCCGCGCATGGCTTCCTGGACCATGCCGGGCAGCTGCGAACGGCCCTTGACGCCGCCGAAGGCAGTGCCGCGCCAGGAGCGGCCGGTGACCAGCTGGAACGGCCGGGTGGAGATTTCCTGGCCGGCACCCGCGACACCGATGATGATGGACTGGCCCCAGCCCCGGTGGGCGCACTCCAGGGCGGCGCGCATGACGTTGACGTTGCCGATGCACTCGAAGCTGTGGTCCACGCCCCAGCCCGTCATGCCGACGATGACTTGCTGGATGGGCTCGGCGTGGTCCTTGGGGTTGACACAGTCGGTGGCGCCGAAGACTTTTGCCAGCGCGAACTTGTCGGGATTGGTGTCCACGGCGATGATGCGCCCCGCCCCCGCCTGGCGCGCGCCCTGCACCACGGCCAGGCCGATGCCGCCCAGGCCGAAGACGGCCACGGTATCGCCGGGCTGGACCTTGGCGGTGTTGCGCACGGCCCCGATGCCGGTGGTCACGCCGCAGCCCAGCAGGCAGACCTGCTCGGGGTTGGCCTGCGGGTCGATCTTTGCCAGCGAGACTTCCGCGACGACGGTGTATTCGCTGAAGGTCGAGCAGCCCATGTAGTGATAAATGGGTTTGCCCTGGTAGGAAAAGCGCGAGGTGCCGTCGGGCATCAGGCCCTTGCCCTGGGTGGCGCGCACGGCCACGCACAGGTTGGTCTTGCCCGACTTGCAGAACAGGCATTCGCCGCATTCGGCGGTATACAGGGGAATGACGTGGTCGCCCGGCGCCACGCTGGTGACGCCTTCGCCGACCTCGACGACGATGCCCGCGCCCTCGTGCCCCAGCACGGCGGGGAACACGCCTTCGGGGTCATCGCCGCTCAGGGTGAAGGCGTCGGTGTGGCAGACGCCGGTATGGGTGATCCGGATCAGGGCCTCGCCCTTGCGGGGCGGTTCGACGTCGATCTCGACGATCTGCAGGGGTTTGCCGGCCTCGAAGGCCACGGCGGCGCGGGATTTCATCGCTCTGTCTCCAATTCGGTCTGGCCCAATGGGGTTCAGGGCCGATTATGGACAGAAGCGGGCTGCAAGACAAACCGGCCTGCATGCCGCTCGGATTCGTCTGGCACAAGACAGTCCGCAGGGGACTGTCCTGTGTCCCGCCTCATCCCAGCAGCAGTGCGTTCATGCGTTTGACGAAGGCGGCCGGGTCTTTCAGGGCGGCGCCTTCGGCCAGCATGGCCTGGTCCAGCAGCAGTTCGGCCCAGTCGCCGAACATCTCGTCGGACTGCGCCTCCAGGCGCTTGACCAGGGCGTGCTGCGGGTTCACTTCCAGGATCGGCTTGACCTCGGGGGCATCCTGGCCGGCGGCCTTCAGCATGCGCAGCAGGTGCGGGCTGAGTTCGTGCTCGTCCACGACCACGCAGGCCGGCGAATCCACCAGCCGGGCGGTGACGCGCACTTCCTTCACGCGCTCGCCCAGGGCCGTCTTCAGGCGCTCGATGGTGGGCTTGAAGGCCTCGGCGGCCTCGGCCTGCTGCTTCTTTTCTTCTTCGTCGGCCAGGGCGTCCAGGTCCAAGCCGCCCTTGGCGACCGAGGCGAGCGGCTTGCCGTCGAATTCACGCAGGTAGGACAGCATCCATTCGTCCACGCGGTCGGACAGCAGCAGGACTTCAAGCCCCTTGCGGCGGAACACTTCCAGGTGCGGGCTGTGCGCGGCGGCGGCGTAGGAATCGGCGCTCAGGTAGTAGATCTTGTCCTGGCCTTCCTTCATGCGGCCGACATAGTCGGCCAGCGACACGGTCTGCGCCGGGCTGTCGGACTGGGTGGTCGCAAAGCGCAGCAGGCCGGCGATGCGGTCCTTGTTGGCGGGGTCTTCGCCCACGCCTTCCTTCAGCACCTGGCCGAACTGGGTCCAGAATTCCGCGTAGGCTTCGGGCTGGTCCTTGGCCAGGTCTTCCAGCAGGCCCAGGATGCGCTTGGCGGACCCGTCGCGGATGGCGCGCACGTCGCGGCTTTCCTGCAGGATCTCGCGCGAGACGTTCAGCGGCAGGTCGGCAGAATCGACCACGCCGCGCACGAAGCGCAGGTAGGCCGGCAGCAACTGGTCGGCGTCATCCATGATGAAGACGCGCTTGACGTACAGCTTCACGCCCCGGCGCGCGTCGCGGTCCCACAGGTCGAAAGGCGCGCGCTTGGGCACGTACAGCAGCTGGGTGTATTCGCTGCGGCCCTCGACGCGGTTGTGCGTCCAGGCCAGCGGGTCTTCGTAGTCGTGGGCGACGTGCTTGTAGAACTCTTTGTACTGCTCGTCGGTGATGTCGGACTTGGCGCGGGTCCACAGGGCATTGGCCTGGTTGACGGTTTCCCATTCGTCCGTGGTCACCTGCTCGGATTTTTCCGCATCCCACTCTTCCTTCTTCATCTGGATGGGCAGGGAGATGTGGTCGGAATAGCGGCGCAGGATCTCGCGCAGTTTCCAGCCCGACAGGAACTCGTCTTCTTCTGCGCGCAAGGTCAGGGTGACGGATGTGCCGCGCGCTTCGCGCTCGATCGCGGATACGGAGAATTCGCCCTGGCCGTCGGATTCCCAGAGCACGCCTTCGGATGCCGGCAGGCCCGCGCGGCGGCTGCGCACGGCGACCTTTTCGGCAACGATGAAGGAAGAATAGAAACCCACGCCGAACTGGCCGATCAGCTGGGCGTCCTTCTGCTTGTCGCCGGTCAGCTGGGAAAAGAATTCGCGCGTGCCGGACCGGGCGATGGTGCCCAGGTTGGCGATCGCCTCGTCGCGCGACAGGCCGATGCCGTTGTCGGTGATGGTGACGGTGCGGGCGGCCTTGTCGAACTCGACGCGGATGCGCAGGTCGGAATCGCCTTCGAGCAGTTCCGGATGGTCGATGGCCTCGAAGCGCAGCTTGTCGCAGGCGTCGGAGGCGTTGGACACGAGTTCGCGCAGGAAGATTTCCTTGTTGCTGTACAGGGAGTGGATCATCAGGTGCAGCAACTGCTTGACTTCGGCCTGGAAACCCAGGGTTTCAGCCGTCTTGGTGTCGGTTTCGCTCATGATTCGGGGATTCGAAGGTTTTTCGGGATTGCGTGGCGCCCCGCGCGGCGCGCCGGCGGGGCGGACTGCAGGATCATGTGGGGCCGGCCGCGGGGGTTTTCAAGACCCGGCCGAGGGCAGCGGCGGCGGCATCGGCGGCAGGGTGCCGCCCGTCTCGGGCCCGCCCGCCGGATGAGCGGGAGCCCGCAGCTGCGGCATTTCGACCGTGGAGGCCGGGCCGGTCATGCGCGCGCCGTGGCTGCGGATGATGTCGGCGATCTTCAGCAGCACGTCTTCCTGGGTGTCCATGTAGTCGTTGTAGTCGGTGCTGACCGTGAAGGCATACAGGGACAGCTTCAGGGAAAAGGTGCCGCAGCTGCTGAAGTTGAAGGCGAAGAAATCGTGCTTCACGCCGGGATGCGCGCGCAGCATGGCCCGCACGTCGGCGACGATGGCCGGCACGGCATCGATGTCGGCATAGCGGATGTGGATGTCCTCCATGATGCGGCGGCTGGTCATGCGGGTGTGGTTGATGACCGGCTGGGTGTTGAACATGGCGTTGGGCACGTAGAAGGGCTTGCAGTCGAAGCCGATCAGGCGCGTGGCGCGCCAGCCGATGTGCTCCACCCCGCCCATCAGTTCGGTGCCGGGGATGATGATGTATTCGCCGACCTTGAACGGTCGGCTGGCGAAGATCGTGAGCCCGCCCAGCAGGTTGGCCACCAGGCTCTGCGCGGCAAAGCCCACCGCGATGCCGCCCATGCCGCCAAAGGCCAGCAGGCCGGCGATGGAAAAGCCCAGCGCCTGCATCATCATCAGGATGGCCGTGATGACGATGGACGCCTTGGTCAGCTTGCCGATGGCATCGGCGGCCGTGGGGTCGAGCTCTCGCCCATGCTCGCGCGCCCGCAGCAGCAGGTTGTCCTGGATGCGGTTGACCGCGCGCAGCAGCAGCCACATCACCACCAGGATCACCCCGACGTCGCGGATCGGCCCCAGGCCGTGCGCCAGCAGGGAATCCTTGGCGAACGCCTGGTCGGACTGGCTCAGCAGGATCTGGCCGGCCATCGAGATGCCGAGCACCCAGACCAGCATCTGCGCCGGCACGGACGCGCCCGCCAGCAGGCCATGCCCCCAGGCATGCCGCACCGGATGCAGGCGGCGGGCAAGGCGGTCCAGCACGAACCGCACGGCGGCTCCGGCCACGAGCGCCCCCAGGACGGCTGAAAAAACCAGGATGGCGATCCGCCATTCTGCGTAGATCGCCGACGATTGTTCGAGAAATGAAGAGATCAAGCCGTGAAGCTCCGTGTTGCGGTAAAAGACCCTTCCAGTGTATCGGCCGGCCCGCCGGTCCTTCAAACCATGCAAGCCGCGAATAGTCCTCATTTGTTTCCAGATATCACAGAATAGAGCGCGATCCGCTAAGGTTATCCTCCAGGAAAAGAACAACATCCCAGCATCCTCCTGCAGGAGACAAACCATGTCCGGACGACGCACGAGCCCTGCCGCGGGCCGCATGGCACGCGCCACACTCGGCACCCAACTGTTCATCGCCGCCACCCTGATCACCATCCTGGTGATGGCGGCCCTGGCTTCGATCATCACCTGGCAGAGCCGGCAGACGGCGATCGACAATGTCAGCGACGCCAACCGCTACGGGCTGCAAAGCTACGACCGCACCCTGCAGCTGATCTACGACATCGCCCGCAAGCGCAGCGAATCCCTGTACCCGGTGCTGATCCGCTACATGAGCGGCGAACCCAAGCCCACCGGCCAGGTCGAGAACGGCATGCCGGTCTTCAAATCGTCCGGCATGCCCATCAACGGCGACCAGGACCTGATGCGCAGCGTCACCGGCATGTCGGCCGAGGTCTACGCCCGCGCCGACAAGGGCTGGACGCTCATCGCCAGCGCCTACCAGGACCAGCAGGACCACGCCCCGGGCCAGGTCCTGGCACCGGACGCGCGCATCGCCCAGGCCCTGGAATCGGGTGAAATCACGCACTTTCCCGGCCTGGTCGGGGGGAAATGGCACCTGATCACGGTGAACCCGCTCAAGGACGGCGGCAAGGTCTACGGCGGGATCGTCGACTACCTGGACATCAGCGCCCAGATCGACCCCGTGCTGAAGGACCTGACCGAGACCAAGCTGGCCGAATACGGCCAGCTGTTCGTGCTGCGGCCGACCGCCGATCGCAAGGACTGGATCCGCGTCGCCGGCACTTTCGGCAAGCCGGGCGACCTGCTCAGCGCCGGCAATCCGCCGGCCGATTTCGCCGCCATGGACCAGGCCTTCCAGTCGGCACCGGACGGGGTGACGCGCGTCACGGTCAAAGGCGAGGAAATCTTCCTGGCCTGGCGGGCGGTGCCCAACTGGGGCTGGCTGATGTACGGCTTCGGCAGCGTCGACGACTACCTGGCCGAAAGCACCCGCGAAATGTGGATCCAGCTGGGCGTGATGCTGCTGGGCACGCTGCTGATTTCCCTGCTGATCCGCCAGCTGGCCCGGCGCACGCTGCGGCCCGTGCACGATGTGGTGGTGGGCATGCAGCGGCTGGGCGCCGGCGACCTGACCCACGAAATCCCCGACAGCCCGGCCGGCAGCCGCAACGAAGTGCACCAGCTGCTGGACAGCCTGCGCAGCACCCGGCAGGCCCTGCGCAACATGATCCGCGAAGTGCGCCACAGCGTGGGCGAGATCCACACGGGCGCGCGCGAGATCGCCGTGGGCAACGCAGACCTGTCCAGCCGCACCGAAGAGCAGGCCGCCTCGCTGCAGGAAACGGCCGCCAGCATGGAAGAACTGGCCTCGACGGTACGCCAGAACGCCGACAATGCCCGTCAGGCCGACACGCTGGCCGCGGGGGCCTCGCAGACCGCCCACCAGGGCGAACAGGCCGTCCACGGCATGGTGGACACGATGAAGCGCATCGCCGAAAGCTCGGCGCGCATCACCGACATCATCGGCGTGATCGACAGCATTGCCTTCCAGACCAACATCCTGGCCCTGAACGCGGCCGTCGAGGCCGCGCGCGCCGGCGAGGAAGGCCGCGGCTTCGCCGTGGTGGCCGGCGAGGTGCGCGCCCTGGCCCAGCGATCCGCCGAGGCCGCGCGCGAGATCAAGGCGCTGATCGAAACCTCGTCCAAGGAAGTCGAATCCGGCACCCGCCAGGCGGGCGACGCGGGCGCCACCATGCAGGAAGTGCTGGCGGCGGTCGATCGGGTGACGCACATCATGAGCGAAATTGCCTCGGCCTCCAACGAGCAGTCCACCGGCATCGACCAGGTGAACCAGGCGGTCACGCAGATGGATCAGGTCACGCAGCAGAATGCCGCGCTGGTCGAGCAGGCGGCAGCCGCCGCCGATTCCCTGAGGGAGCAGGCCGACCGGCTGGCCGGCACCGTGGCGGTGTTCCAGATCGGTGAAACCGAAACGGAAGCCCCGGCCCCGGGCCAGCCCCCCGCGCTCGGCCACGCGGCCGTGCCGCGCCTGCCCGCCTAAGGCAGCAGGCGCCAGGCCAGCAGGAACATCACGGCGGCGATGGAGCCGTCCAGCCAGCGCCAGGCCCGGGGATCACGGAACAAGGGGGCACACAGCCGCGATCCCAGGCCCAGCGCCGTCAGCCACAGCACGCTGGCGGTGAGCGCCCCGGCGGCAAAACCGAAACGGGCATCGGCGAACCCGTGGGCGATCGAGCCCAGCACCATCATGTCCAACCAGAAATGCGGGTTCAGCAGGGTGAAGCCCACCGCCCCCAGCAGGGCGGCGCGGCGCGAGGACACCGCGGCCTGATCGGCGCGAGGGCCGGCGGCCGGTTTCCAGGCCCGGCGCGCCGACTGCAGGCCGTACCACGTCAGGAACACGACCCCGCACCACTGCACGATGCCCGCCAGCCCGGGCAGCCAGGCCGTCAGGGCCTGCAGCCCCGATACGCTGCCAAAGATGAAGAAGGCGTCGATCAGGGCGCACACCAGCAGGATCGCGCTCAGGTGCGCCCGGGCGATGCCCTGGCGCAGGATGAAGGTGCTTTGCGCGCCCACCACCGCGAACATGCCCAGGCCCGTCAGCGTCCCGCTGGTCCAGGCGGCGACCAGAGGCGAAACGGAAGGAAGGGCGGCGGCGAACATCGTGGGCTCCTGAAGGGTGAACGAGCCTCATTGTCGGCAAAGGTCGATATAAAATACAGCTAATTTATTTAAATCTGATTTAGCTGTACTTAATCAACCGATCCGGTGTCCCGCCGGATGCCGGCTACCGGACGCACCGCCATGCAACTGGATCACGACAACCTGCGCGCCCTGGCCGCCGTGGTGCGCGAAGGCAGCTTCGAACGGGCCGCCGCGGCCCTGCACGTCACCCCCTCGGCCGTATCCCAGCGCATCAAGACGCTGGAGTCGCGCATGGGCCGGCTGCTGGTCCTGCGCACCATCCCGGCGCAGCCCACGGACGACGGCCGCATCCTGGTGCGCCTGGCCGAACAGGCCGCGCTGCTGGAACACGAGGCCCTGGACCACCTGGGCATGGGCGAAGACCGCCCCGCGCCCAGCCTGCGCATCGCCGTCAACCACGACAGCCTGGAAACCTGGTTCATCGAGGCGGCCACCCGCTACGCGGAGCAGACCCGCACGACGCTGGACCTGATCTCGGAAGACCAGGACCACACCGCCGCCCTGCTGCGCAACGGCAGCGTGCTGGCGGCGGTCACCACGCTGGGCGATCCGGTGCAGGGCTGCCGGGTGCATGCACTGGGCCGCATGCGCTACGTGGCCACCTGCACGCCGGCTTTCCACGCCCGTCATTTCGCCCGCGGCGTCACGCCCGAAGCCCTGGCGCGCGCGCCGGTCCTGGTCTTCAACCGCAAGGACGACCTGCAGGCGCAGTTCGCGCGCGGGGTGATGGGCGACATGCCCTGGCAGCCGCCCACCTGGTGGGTGCCCTCGTCCCACGCATTCGTCTCGGCCACCCTGGCCGGGCTGGGCTGGACCATGAATCCGCTGCCCATGGTCCGCGAGGCGCTGGACGATGGCCGGCTGGTGCCCCTGCGGGCACGCGCCTGGCAGGACGTGCCGCTGTACTGGCAGCACTGGCGCACCGGATCGCACACCATGGAGCGGCTGACATCGGCCGTGCTGAAGGCCGCCCGCGCCCTGGTGCGGCCGGCCCGCACGGCGGCCCCCGCGGCGCCGGAAGCCACCGGGCCGGCCGCGGGCTGAATCCCGCCCCGGCCGCCCCCGAATCCGGCGGCCGTCAGGCGCCCTGGCGCAGGCGGCTCAGGGTGGTCGTCGGGGTGATGGCTTCCGGGTCCAGCAGGCAGTGCAGGATGGATGGCAGGCCGCTGTCCAGGGCGCGGCGCAGGGCCGGGGCGAAGTCTTCCGTCTGCTCGACGCGTTCGCCATGGCCGCCGAAAGCGCGCGCATAGGCCGCGAAATCGGGATTGCGCAGCGCGGTCGCCGACACCCGGCCGGGATAGCGCCGTTCCTGGTGCATCCGGATGGTGCCGAACATGCCGTTGTCGATCAGGATCACCAGGATCGGCAGGCCGTACTGGACCGCCGTGGCGAATTCCTGGCCGTGCATCATGAAGCAGCCGTCGCCGGCCAGGCACACCACCCTGCGGTCCTGGTAGATGCGCTGGGCGGCCACCGCCGCGGGCAGGCCATAGCCCATCGAGCCCGACGTGGGCGCCAGCTGGGTGCCGTAGGCCCGGAAGCGGTAGAAGCGGTGCAGCCAGGTGGCGTAGTTGCCGGCCCCGTTGGTCAGGATGGCGTCTTCGGGCAGCACGGCGTTCAGATGCGCCATCACTTGCCCCATCTGCAGGGCGCCCGGATGCTCGATGAGCGACGGGTCGCTCCATTCCTGGCGCTGCGCATGCAATTGCTCGCAGCGCCGGCGGCGCGCCGGCGTGGCCGTGGGCGCCAGGGGTTCGATGGCGCGCACCCAGGTCCCGGGCGCGCATGCCAGAGCGATGTCCGCCTGGTAGACACGATTGAGCTCGCCGACGTCGGGATGCACGTGAACCAGCGTCTGGGACGGGTTCGGCACATCCAGCAGTGTATAGCCTTGGCTGGGGATTTCGGACAAGCGCCCGCCCACGGCCAGGATCAGGTCGGATTCGCGGATCGCATCCAGCAGCCGGGGATCGGCGCCCAGGCCCAGGTCGCCGATGAAGCAGGGGTGGTCCACCGGGCACAGCATCTGGCGGCGGAACTGCACCGCCACCGGCAGGGCGTGGCGTTCCGCGAAGGCGCCAAAGGCCTGCACGGACCGGGCGTCCCAGCAGCTGCCGCCCAGGATCGCCAGGGGCCGTGCCGCATCCGCCAGGCGGTCGGCCAGGGCCTGGATCTGCGCGGCCGGGGGCAGGGTCTCGGGCACATGGCAGGGCCGCGCATCGGCGACCGTGACGGTTTCGCTCAGCATGTCTTCCGGCAAGGCCAGCACCACCGGCCCGGGCCGCCCGGACAGCGCCACATGAAAGGCGCGCGACAGGTATTCGGGGATGCGCTCCGCCTGGTCGATCTCGGCGGCCCACTTGACCTGCGAGCCGAACACGGCGCGGTAATCCATTTCCTGGAAGGCCTCGCGGTCTCGCATCGCCCGGTCGATCTGCCCGACCAGCAGGATCATGGGGGTGGAATCCTGGGATGCCACGTGCACCCCCGCGTAGGCATTGGCGGCCCCCGGCGCCCGGGTCACCAGGCAGATTCCCGGCCGGCCGGTCAGCTTGCCGTAGGCTTCGGCCATGATCGCGGCCCCGCCTTCCTGGCGGCAGACCGTGACCTGGATGTCGGCATCGACCAGGCCGTCGAGCACGGGCAGATAGCTTTCCCCGGGCACGCAGAAGACGTGATCCACCCCCTGGAGACGCAGCTGATCCACCAGGACGTGCCCGGCGAGCCGGGGCGCCGGACGGGCGGATGCCCGCGGCGCCATGCCGACGAGATCGTGTCCGGCCCGCCTCTGGAAGGCCGGGCTTGCGCTGTGACGCGTGGTCATGAAACGGATTCCTTTCTCAAGAATGATCAAAATGCAGGGCGCAGCGCGCGGCGGCCAGATCCCAGGCCGCGCAGCCGACGGACTTGAAGACGGCCGCGGCTTCGGGCGGCCCGGCGGCCAGGAGGTCGGCCAGGGACCGCACGCGGGACCAGTCCACGCCCGCCTGCAGGTAGTCGCCCGCCTCGTGCCGGGCGCCTTCGGGATCGTCGACGAACAGCTGGCTGCCCGCCAGGGTGCGTGCGCCGATCTCGGCCAGATCGTGGCGGTAGGCCCCCACGCCGATCACCAGCCGGCCGGTGGCCGCGGGCTGGTCGTAGACCGGCGTGGCGCTGGTCGTGGCCGTGATCACCACATCGGCCGCCGGATCCACTGCGCCAGCCGGCCGGACCCGGTCGCTGCCGAAGGACGGAGCGAATGTCTCGGCCCGGCCCGGCGCGTGGCCGATCACGTCCACCCGTGTGTCCGGGTACAGGTCGAGCAAGGCGCGGACGTGCCCCGCCGCCTGGGTGCCGGTGCCGAACACGGCCGCATGGCGGGGCCCACCGGGCAGCAGCCGGCTCAGGGCCAGCATGGATACCGCCGCCGTGCGCCGCGCCGTGACGGTCGGCCCGTCCAGCTGCATGCGCAGCCGGCCGGTCAGGCCGTCGTAGACGGAGACCACGCCGTTGATCGTCGGCAGCCCGAGCGCGCGGTTGTCCGGCGCGACGTTGACCAGCTTATGGATGCCGACGTCGGCCGCCGTGGCCGGCATGGACAGCATGACCGCGCCATGCGGAAACGGCACGGCCTGCCGGGCGGGCGCGCACAGGCGGCCTGCCGCCATGTCGTCCGCCGCCCGGGCGATTTCCCGCATCAGTTCGGGAAACGGCAGCAGTGCCGCCGTCCCGGCGGCGTCGCGAAACCGCGCGTCGTTCATGCGTTTTTCCTTTTCAGTCATTGGTCTTCCCGATCCACCGTGGTCAATTCCCCGGGCGCGGTGCTGACCCAGAGCACCCGCGCCTCGGATGCTCCCCTGTTGATGATCCGGTGGCCCATCCGGCTGTCGATGTAGAAGCTGTCCCCGGGCCGCAGGATCTCGGGCTGGTAGAACTCGGTGTGCAGCTCGATCTCGCCTTCCAGGACATAGACGAATTCTTCCCCTTCGTGGCGGCTCCAGCCTTCGTCGGCCCCGACCGCCCAGGCCTTGATGCGGGAATCGAAGGGCATCATGCGCTTGTGCGACAGCTGGGAGCACAGTAGCCGCAAGCGATACATGGGCGTTTCATGGACCTCGCCCTGCCCGGCCCGCTCGATGCTGCGCCGCCCCGCGCCCATGTGCTCGCGCGCAGGCACGAACAGCTCGGCCACGTCCACGCCCAGGCCGTGGGCCAGGCGCAGCAGCACATCGTACGTGGGAGACATCAGGCCGTTCTCGATCTTCGACCAGGCCGATGCCGATACGCCGCTGGCGCACCCCGCCTGCCCCTGGGTCCAGCCGCGCTGCAGGCGCAACGATTTCAGGCGCTCGGCCAGGGCGGACTGGCGTTCCTTGACTGCGTCGATGATCAATTCTCCATCCTGTTCGGTGCGGGAGAGGCCGGGCCCGGGCCCGGCCTATACCACGTTCTTTTCAATGATCGGCCTGCCTTCCAGGATGCGGCGCCAGCCCAGCCGGGCAAGATCCAGCGTACGGTATCCGCCATGCACGATCAATTCGGACAGCGCCCGGCCGACGGCCGGCGCCTGCTGCATGCCATGGCCGCTGAAGCCATTGGCGAAATACAGGTTGTCCAGGTCGGGGTGCGGGCCCAGGATCACGTTCCGGTCGATCAGGTTCATGTCGTAATGCCCCGCCCAGCTGTGCACGCAGCGCAAGGCCTCGAAGGCCGGCACGCGCTGCGCCAGCAGGGGCCAGAGTACGTCCTCGAACAACGCATGCTGCACGTCGAAATCGAAGCACTCGGGATCCTGGTCCGGCGGCGGGGCGATGCCGGTGATGAACCCCTGCCCCTCGGGGCGGAAATAGGCCCCGCTGGGATCGATCACCATCGGGCACCCCGGCAGCTGCTCGGGGCACTGCACGTAGAAGACGCTGCGCTTGCGGGCCTGCACCGGCAGGTCGATGCCCGCCAGGCGCGCCAGGGCCGCCGCCCCGACGCCGGCGGCATTGACCAGCGCGCCGCATGCCAGCGCCTGCCCATCGTCCAGCCGCACCCCGGTCACGCGCGCGCCGGCGCGGTCGATGCCCGTCACCCGCCGCGGCAGGTATACGGCGCCCTGCGCGATGGCCTTGTGCCGCAGCCCCTGCAGCATGCCATAGGCATCCAGCCAGCCTTCGCCGCTGAGGCCCAGCGCCCCGGCCGCCAGGTCGTCCACCCGCAGCCAGGGAAACCGCGCCCGCAGGGCGTCGGCATCCAGCAGGGCGATGTCCGCGCCCTCGCGCCGCTGCAGGGCATGGTTGTCCCGCAAGACGGGCAGGCCGGCGGGCGTGGCCAGGAACAGGTAGCCGCCCTCGTGGAACGCCGGGTCGGGCCGGACGCCGTCCACGGCCAGGGTATCGGCGAAAGCGCGCAGGAACGCCGTGCCGAAGAGCGACATGCGGATGTTTTCTTCCGTCGAGAACTGATGGCGGATCGATGCCGCCGACAGGGCGGTGGCGCAATGCTGATAGGTGGGATCGGGTTCGGCCACGGCGACCGAGCCCTTGAAATCCGGATCCGCCGTCAGGAAATAGGCGACGGCGCTGCCGACGGCCGCGCCCCCGGCGATCACGACATCGAACTGCGTCTGCGACATCCTGCGGCACTCCCTCGCCCCTGCCCGGCACTATTCTGGAAGCAATCCCGGCCCATTTCCCTAGGCATTTTCCCTAGAAGCAAAAATTTTCCCATCGGAAATACGCGTGATATCCTGGCCTGGGGAACCCCGGATGCGGCCAGCCCGGCGGTTCCCGGACATTGACCCCGGCGCGCCGCCCGGTCGGCGCGCCCAGCCCGGAGCCCCATCATGGACACCCAGGATCTTCTGCGCTCTTTCGGACTGGATGCCGGCACGCTTCAGGCAGGCGGCCTTCAGGTCCGTTCACCCATCGACGGCGCCCTCCTGGCCAGCCTGCGTCCGCACGACGCAGACGACGCGCGGCGCATGATCGCCAGGGCACACGAGGCTTTCCTGGCCTGGCGCCAGGTGCCCGCGCCGCGCCGCGGCGAACTGGTGCGCCTGCTGGGCGAAGAACTGCGCGCCCACAAGCAGTCGCTGGGCCGGCTGGTCTCCCTGGAAGCCGGCAAGATCTCCGCCGAAGGCGAAGGCGAGGTCCAGGAAATGATCGACATCTGCGACTTCGCCGTCGGCCTGTCGCGGCAGCTGCACGGCCTGACCATCGCATCCGAGCGCCCCGGCCACCGCATGATGGAAACCTGGCATCCCCTGGGCGTGGTGGGCGTGATTTCGGCCTTCAACTTCCCGGTGGCGGTCTGGTCCTGGAACGCGGCCCTGGCCCTGGTCTGCGGCGACCCGGTCGTCTGGAAGCCTTCGGAAAAGACACCGCTGACGGCGCTTGCCTGCCAGGCCCTGTTCCGGCGTGCCCTGGACCGCTTCGGCGATGCGCCCGATGGCCTGCTGCACGTGCTGATCGGGGCCCGCGAGCCGGGCGAGGCGCTGGTCGACGACCCCCGGGTGGCACTGGTCTCGGCCACCGGCTCCACGCGCATGGGCCGCGAGGTCGGCCCGCGCGTGGCCCGGCGCTTCGGCCGCTGCCTGCTGGAACTGGGCGGCAACAACGCCATCATCGTGGCGCCATCGGCCGACCTGGACATGGCCGCGCGCGGCATCCTGTTCGGCGCCATCGGCACGGCCGGACAGCGCTGCACCACCACGCGCCGCCTGATCGTCCATGAATCGGTGGCCGACGCCCTGCTGGCGCGGCTGCGAGCCGCCTATGCAAGCGCCACGGTGGGCAATCCGCTGGACCCCGGCACACTGGTCGGGCCGCTGATCGACCAGGCCGCCTACGAGGCCATGCAGGCGGCCCTGGATCAGGCCCGCGCCCAGGGCGGCACGATCACGGGCGGCGAGCGCCTGCTGGCCGACATCCACCCCGGCGCCTGGTATGTCCGCCCCGCCCTGGCCGAAATGCCCGGGCAGTCGGACATCGTGCGCCACGAGACCTTCGCCCCGATCCTGTACATCCTGCGCTACCGCGAATTCGACGAGGCCCTGGCGCTGCACAACGACGTCCCGCAGGGTCTGTCGTCGGCGATCTTCACCACCGACCTGCGCGAAGCCGAGATCTTCCTCGGCGCCACGGGATCGGACTGCGGCATCGCCAACGTCAACATCGGCACTTCAGGTGCGGAGATCGGCGGGGCCTTCGGCGGCGAGAAAGAAACCGGCGGCGGGCGCGAGTCCGGGTCCGACGCCTGGAAGGCCTACATGCGCCGCGCCACCAACACCATCAACTATTCCCGCGAACTGCCGCTGGCGCAGGGCATCCGCTTCGGATGAACCGGCATCGTCGCCAGCCCCGGCGGCGGAAATAAAAGCCCTGCATCCACTGCGCCAGAACCATGCCGCTCAGCAAACCGTAAGGATAATCGTTCTTGTTTGTCCTAAAATTACGGGATTCGCTCATTCCTCCAAGGCACACTCCATGAAGAACACCTCTCGCCGCAGCTTCCTGCGCAACGGGTTCCTGCTGGGCGCCGGCACGCTGCTCGGCGCTCCCGCCCTGCGCGGCGCCTACGCGGCGGATGCCGCCACCCTGACCCTGTACAACGGCCAGCACGCCAAGACCACGCAAAAGCTGGTGGAAGCATTCACCCAGGCCACCGGCATCCGGGTCGAGATCCGCAAGGGCAGCAGCACCCAGCTGGCCAACCAGATCATCGAGGAAGGCGACCGTTCGCCCGCCGACGTGTTCTATGCCGAGGAAAGCCCCCCGGTCGCCGCCCTGGCCGACAAAGGCCTGCTGGCGCCGCTGTCCAAGGACACACTGGGCCAGGTCATCCCCGGCTACACGGCCGGCGACGGCACCTGGATCGGCGTGACCGCGCGTTGCCGCGCCACAGTCTACAACCGGGACATGGTCCAGGAGTCCGAATTGCCCGCCTCGGTGCTGGACATGGCCACGGCCGCCTGGAAGGACCGGGTCGGCTTCGTGCCCACCAGCGGCGCTTTCCAGGAACAGCTCATCGCCATCAAGCTGCTCAAGGGCCGCGACGCCGCGTTGAACTGGCTCAAGGGCCTGACGCAGTACGGCCGCATCTACAACGGCAACATGGCCGCCATGCGCGCCGTGGAACGCGGCGAAATCGCGACGGCCCTGGTCAACAACTACTACTGGTACATCATGGCCAACGAAGTCGGCGCCGACAAGATCAGATCCGGCCTGCACTACGCTGGTCCCCGGGACCCGGGCGGCCTGATCACGGTCTCGGCCGCAGGCATCCTGAAAACCGCACGTAACCGGGATGCGGCCCGGAAACTGCTGGCCTTCATGGTCAGCCAGGCGGGCCAGGAGGCCATCGCCGGCACCGTGGCCGAATACCCGCTGCGCCCCGGCGTGAAATCGCCCTTCGACCTCAAGCCCTTCGATACGTTGAATCCGCCGCCCGTCAGTCCTGCCGACCTGGGCGACGCCGCCGACGCCCTGGCCCTGCGCCGCGAAGCCGGTCTGGCGTGACGATCCGTGGCCGAACCTCGGGTCGGCGAGGGCCCCTGAGGGCCGGCTGGATGGCGGGCGCCGCATTGGCGCCCGTCGCCCTGGTGGCGTTGCCCCTGCTGTACGTGGCCGTGCGGGCCTGGCAATCCGGCCTGTCGGGCATTCGCGACGAGCTGTTCCGCGCCCGCACGGCCGAACTCCTCGCCAATACAGTGATCCTGGCGTTCGGCGTCATGGTCCTGGCCGCCCTGATCGGACTGGCGGTGGCCTGGTGCGTGGAGCGCAGCGACCTGCCCGGCCGGCACTGGTGGCGCGTCGCCGCCGGATTGCCGCTGGCCGTGCCCGCCTTCGTCTCCAGCTATGCCTGGTCCTCTCTCGGGCTTGCGTTCCAGAACCTGGGCGGCGCGATCTTCATCCTGGCCCTGTCCACCTACCCGCTGGTCTACCTGCCCGTGGCCGCGGCCCTGCGCGGCGCCGATCCGGGCTGCGAAGACGTGGCCCGGTCGCTCGGCCACGGCCCCTGGCGGACTTTCGTCCATGCCCTGCTGCCCCAGCTGCTGCCCGCCCTGGGCGGAGGATCGCTGCTGGTGCTGACGCACATGTTCGCCGAATTCGGTGCGCTCGCGCTGCTGCGCGTGCAGACCTTCACCACCGCCATCTTCGAATCCTACGAGCTGCAGTTCGACAGCGCCTCGGCCGCCCTGCAGTCGATCGTGCTGATGCTGCTATGCATTCCGGCCGCCTGGGCGGAAATGCGCCTGCGCGGACGCCGGCGCCTCGCCCGGACGGGCCGCGGCAGCGCACGCGCCGCGCGGCCCGTCCGGCTGGGCCGCGCCGCCACGCCCATCCTGGCGGCTTTCGGCCTGCTGGGGCTGCTGTCCCTGGGCGTCCCCCTGGCCACCCTGGCCTACTGGCTGGCACAGGGGCGGTCCGTCGGCGCCGGGTACGAGCAGATCGGTCCTGCCATCCAGGGCACCCTGGGCCTGGCTCTTTCAGGCGCGGTCCTGACCAGCCTGCTGGCCATCCCCCTGGTGCTGCTGTCCGTGCGCCACCGGGGCCGGCTGGCCCAGCTGGCCGAACGACTGCCCTACATCGTGCACGGCCTGCCCGGCGTCGTCGTGGCCCTGGCGCTGGTCTTCCTGTCCATCCGCCTGATCCCGTCTCTATACCAGGGGCTGGGCGTCCTGCTGGCCGCCTACGCGATCCTGTTCCTGCCCCTGGCGCAATCGTCGCTGCGCGCCTCGGCCGAACTGGTGCCGCCACAATTCGAGGCAGTCGCCCGCAGCCTGGGACGGCGCCCCTTCCAGGTCTTCGTCTCGGTCGTGCTGCCCACCATGGCTCCCGGCATCGGCGCAGCCCTGGCGCTGATGATGCTGGAGATCGTCCGCGAACTGACCGCCACGCTGATGCTCGCCCCCACCGGCACGGTCACGCTGGCCACCGAGGTCTGGTCCTACACGGCCGACGCCGAATACGCGGCCGCCGCGCCGTTCGCGGCCCTGCTGGTGCTGGTGTCCATCCTGCCGGTCTGGATCTTCACCCGCCGCATGCTGCATCACAGAAGCTGAATCCGCCATGAGCCACATCACCATCGCCGACCTGCACAAGCACTACGGCGCCACCGAAGTCCTGCGCGGCGTCGAACTGCGCATCCCCCAGGGATCCGTGCTGGCCCTGCTGGGGCCTTCCGGCTGCGGCAAGACGACCCTGCTGCGCCTGATCGCCGGCTTCGAACCGCTGGAGCAGGGCCGCATCGCCTTCGGCGAACACGTCATGGCTTCGCCGACGGTCTTCGTGCCGCCCGAGCGCCGGGGCATCGGCTACGTCCCCCAGGAAGGCACCCTGTTTCCCCACCTGACCGTGGAGGGCAACATCCGCTTCGGCCTGCCCCGCCACGCCGACCGGCGCCGCCGGATCGCCGAAGTCCTGGCCCTGACGGGCCTGGACGGCCTGGGCCGGCGCTATCCGCACGAACTGTCCGGCGGCCAGCAACAGCGCGTCGCCCTGGCCCGGGCACTGGCGCCGGACCCGGCCCTGGTGCTGCTGGACGAGCCCTTCAACGCGCTGGACCTGGACCTGCGCCGCAGCATGTGCGAAGACGTGATCGGCGTGCTGCGCGGCACGGGGACCACGGCGATCCTGGTGACCCACGACCCGGGCGAAGCCTTTGCCGTCTCCGACCAGTTGGCCGTCATGCAAGGTGGCGTCATCATGCAATGTGCCCACCCGGAAACCGTCTACTGGCAGCCCGCCAGCCCGGCCGTGGCCCGGTTGACCGGAGCGGCGATCTTCCTGCCCGGACAGTGCAGGGCGCGATCCGCATCCTGTGCGCTGGGGGCGCTGCCCCTGCACCAGAATGCCACTCCCCCGGACGGCGCGGTCGTCGTCATGGTGCGGCCGGAACAGGTGCAGTGGCAGGCCGACGGCCCCGGCGTACCCGCCCGGGTCGTCCATCGATCATTCCGGGGCGACCATACCCTGGTCGGCCTGGCCTTGGGCGACATGCGCCTGGATCTGCGCATGCCCTCGCTGTCGGCACCGCCGCTGGACGCCCACGGCAGCATCCGCATCCTGGGCGCCTGCATGGCCTGGCCGGAACCGGCGGCCTGACCCGGCATCCGCCACCCCATTGCATCGGCCTCGTCGAACCGATACGCTGCACCCTGCCGGCCGCGCATGCGCGGCCATCCTCCTGGAGTCTTCCCTTGTCCAGCAGCCCGATCACCAACGAACTCCTGCACGCACTGTTCATCGTGGCCATCGCCGCCGAAGCCATGACCGCCGCGCTCGCGGCCGGACGCCGCGAAATGGACTGGCTGGGCGTATGCCTGCTGGGTTGCATCACCGCGCTGGGCGGCGGTTCGGTGCGCGACCTGCTGCTGGATCACCACCCCCTGTCCTGGGTCGCCCATCCGTCCTATCTGCTGATCACCGGCGGCGCTGCCCTGGTCACCATCGCGCTGGCCCGCTTCATCCACCCGCTGCGGCACCTGTTCCTGTTCCTGGACGCCGTCGGCCTGGTGGTCTTCACCGTGATCGGCTGCGACATCGCGCTGGGCCTGGGCCTGCCCTGGAGCATCGCCATCGTCTCGGGCATGATCACGGGCTGCGTGGGCGGCGTGCTGCGCGACGTGCTGTGCAACGAAGTCCCGCTGCTGTTCCGCGCCGAACTCTACGCCACGGTATCCATCGTCACGGGCGCCCTGTACGTCGGCGGCCTGGCGCTCGAACTGCACCAGGAAACTGTCACGGGCGGCGCGCTGGCGATCGGCCTGGCGCTGCGGCTGCTTGCCCTGCGCTTCGGCTGGAGCATGCCGAAATTCGTCTACACCAAAGACCTGCACTGACACGGCCGGTGCCGTCAGATAGGCCGGCCGCCGCGTTTGCGCGATAATCGAAAACCTCTTCCTTCCTGTGCCCGGGGTCGCCATGTTCCTGCATACCCTGCTGCTCGTCCTGACAATCCATGCCGTGGCGCTGGTGTCGCCCGGCCCCGACTTCGCCATCGTCACCCGCCTGTCCATCGTGTCCGGCCGGCGCGCGGGCCTGTGGGCCGCGGCTGGCGTCGCCAGCGCCATCGGCGTCTACACCCTGGTCAGCCTGCTGGGCCTGACCCTGGTGCTGGCCGCCCTGCCCGGCCTGTCGCGCGCCCTGTCCATCGCCGGCGCGCTCTACCTGATGTGGCTGGGCATCCAGTGCCTGCGGTCCAAGGGCCACATGCCCGAGGCGGGCTCCAACGCCCTGGGCGGCCGCCGCGCCTACGTGACCGGGTTCTTCACCAACCTGCTCAATCCCAAGGCCATGCTGTATTTCGGCTCCATCCTGTCCCAGGCAGTCACCCCCGACCTGGGCGGCGCGCACCTGGCCGTGGTCTGGACCCTGCTGGTGGCGGAATCCCTGCTGTGGTTCGCACTGGTGGCCACGCTGTTCTCGGCCCCGCGCATGCTGCAATGGCTGCGCACCCGCCTGCGCTGGTTCGACCGGGCCATCGGCGTGGTGCTGCTGGGCCTGGCGGCCAAGGTCGGCAGCTCGGGCATGTAGCCGCCGGATCGGCTCCGGCCGCGCAGGGTCAGCGGGTGCTGACCCGCACGCTGCGCCTGGACAAACTGCGCTCCAGCGAGGTCAAGGACTATCTGCTGCAGATTTTCCGGCGCGATCTGCCGGATGCCAGCATCGACTTCAAGGCGGAATGGGACAAGGCGTTTGCCGACCTCAACGCCGAACGCAGCCAGTACCTGGCCGCCGTGCGGCTGCAAGCCACCTTGAACGAACTGGAACAAAAGCAGGAAGCCCGCCTGGTGTTGCGCGGCAAATTGCTGTGCTGGCGCCCCTTGATCGACGCGGCACTGAGCCAGTGGCAGCAGCATTACGAGACCTGCCAGCAAATTTTGCAGCATGAGTTGGCACAGTGCGAAGTCGAGCTAACCCGCCTGCGCGAACAGGACATGCAGGCCGCACGCGAGCAGAATCAATGCGAGCTGGAACAAAAGCAGCTCCGCCAGCAAAGCGAACAATTGCGCGCCTTGCAGCAGCGTTTTGCCTTGATCCCCGACCGCGCCCTGCTGGAAGCGCGCCGGCGCGAGCTGCAGGAACAACGGGATGCGCTGGTGGTACGGATCGGCCAGGCCCAGAGCCGCACGCCTGCGGCCATCGAGCGCGAGCTGGCCCGGATCGAACGGGAATCCGCGCAGCTGGCTCAGGAGTTGCGCACCCAGGGGCAGAACCTCTATCAGCAACTGGCCGGCGTCGTATCTACGGAACAACTCAACGCGCTGAACAAGGTGCTGGCCAAGCCGGTATCCGTTGAAGAGGGCGTTGAGCCTGGCACACCAGGTTTCCGCCGCCCGACGGCTCATGGGAAAGCTGAGCAGTGGTTGTTGCGGATCGGCGGTTTGCAGCTCGACGGCGAAGTCCTTGGCGCGTACCGTGCGCTCGAAGGTCGGCACGCTCATGCCGCTGGCGTTGACCTGACGGCTGCCGCCGTTCATCTCCATGCTCTCGACCTCGCGCCAGGTCATCTGCCACCGGTCAACAGCCCCCAAAGCGATGTCTGTGACAGGCGCGCAGGCCCCACGCCGACCATCGCCAGAACAAAAATCAGCGTAAGACCAGCGGCAGCGAGACCTGAAAGCCCAGCCACCGGAACAGCCAATCCTGCGACCGCCCCGACCCCGGCAGTCTTCCAGACGCTTGCCATACGTCATCACCTTCATGTTGTTACTCATAGAGGTCATTCTATGGCGCTTGCATTCAATTGTCACTTATAGTGCGGGTACTTATCGGGCGTAGCCCTATAGAGGGGGTACTCATAGAGTCATTTCTCTTTAAGAAGAGAGAAATATGGCCCTTGATCCCCGACTACGCTTCGGCCTGAAGCTGATAGAAATCAGAAAGACCAGAGGGTGGTCGCAAGAACGCCTGGCACTGGAAAGTGGCTTGGCGCGCAGCTATCTGGGGGGTGTTGAGCGTGGGCAACGCAACATCGCCTTACTCAACATCTTCAAGCTGGCCGAGGCGCTGGGGGTGGAGGCTTCAGTACTGCTGGAGGCACCGGCTGCCGGACAGGAGCCTGCACCGTAACATCGTAGCGTTACGTTATCGTAGCGTTACGATGGTCACTGCCTGTCGCTCGCGGCAGCTATCGCGGCCATGTGCTTTCAATGGCAAATAAAGTTCACTATAATGGCACTTATGCAATTTATTTGGCGTTAAGGGTCATATAAGTGACTTTTCATCTCTCGACTTCCGCCGAAATCCTGCACGCGCTGGGTGTTCGTCTGCGCGAGCAGCGGCTTGCCCAGTCGCTTACGCAGCGTGAACTGGCACAAATGGCCGGACTGTCCCTGGGGGCGTTGCGCAAACTCGAAAGCGACGGCCAGTGCTCGCTGGAAACGCTGGTCCGCGTCGCGCAGGCGCTTGGCTTGCAGGAGGCGCTGGACGATCTCTTTGTGCTCAAACGGCAATCCATCGCCCAGATGGAACAAGTAGACCTTGTCAGCCGCCGCCAGCGTGCGCCGCGCAAGAGAACATCATGAAGCTGCTTACCGTGCATTATTGCGGCTGGGGAGAAGACTGGCCGTTGGGACGCCTGGCCGATGACGGTCAATCCCTGCTCTTCGAATATTCTCCCGAAGCCCTGTCTCAGGGCTTGGAACTGTCGCCCTTGCACCTCAAGCTGCGTGCGGATGCCTACGGAAGTTTTCCGACCCATTTGCATCGCCTTCCGGGCCTGATCGCCGACAGTCTGCCTGACGGCTGGGGTTTGCTGCTGATGGATCGCCTGTTCCGTCAGCACGGCTTGCGCCATCCCGGGCCGCTCGACCGGCTGGCCTTCATTGGTGAGCGCGCCATGGGCGCGTTACGCTTCGTTCCGGCAAGCGACGCCGGCGCCCGGGAGCCCGACTGGTCCTTGCTGGCGCTGGCCGAACAAAGTCGTCTCGCGCTCGCGGGCGAGGCGGGGGCAGCCCTGCGCGAGCTCGCGCTCACCGGCGGCTCGCCGCAAGGGGCTCGCCCCAAGGCCTTGGTGCAGTACGACGCAGCGACCGGACAAGTCAGCACCCGTCCGGATGCGCCTGGCTGTCCCTGGCTGGTCAAGTTCCCGGCGCAGAACGAACACAAAGAGGTTTGCGTCATCGAGCAGCTCTATGCCGAGTTGGCTCGGGATTGCGGACTGGATGTGCCCGAAAGTCGTTGGTTCGACCTTGGCCCCGAACTGGCCGCCTTCGGCGTCGCGCGCTTCGACCGGGAGGGAGGGCAACGCGTCCCGGTGCACAGTCTGGCTGGATTGTTGCAAGTGGATTTTCGCCTGCCCGGTGCCACCGACTATACCGCCTTCCTGCGGGCTACCCGTTTCCTGACGCGCGACGAGCGCGAAGTGGAGAAAGCCTACGCACGAGCCGTCTTCAATGTGCTTTTCCACAACCGTGACGACCATCCCAAGAATTTCGCGTGGCGTCTCGGGCCTGACCGGCGCTGGCGTCTGGCTCCGGCATTCGACCTGACCTTCAGCGAAGGCCCGATGGGCCAGCATCACCTGGACGTTTGCGGCGAAGGTGCTGCCATCGAACGCCGGCATTTATTGCGTCTGGCGGAGGAAGGTGGCGTCCCAAGGAAACGGGCGGAAGAGGTCATCGAGCGGATGTTGCTGCAGGCAAGCTCATTAGGTGAGCGATTTGAGCGTGCTCCGATTAGGCAGATGTTGGCGCAGCAGATAACATCCACCATTGATGCCTGTCGCAGGCGCCTGGAAAGTTGAATCCGAGCCGGCGCAACGGCGCCAGATCAGGGTTGAACGTACTCAATGCTGAGTTTTTTGAGTACAAACATGAGTATATTTTTTAATGGAGCAGCATGGTGAACTGTTCATTCAATGACTTGCAGTCACAATCGCTGTTCAACGTCTGACGATTTTTGCTGGATCTCGGTGGCACTCAGCAGCGCTTGGTGGACGGATTGGCCCATTTGAAATCAATGGGTTTCGTAAACAATACGGTCTGCTGAGCGTTCCTATTGTTCATCGAGGGCCGGAAAATTCGAGGGTGGCGTTGGGGGTACTCGTGTTCAACCGTGGGGGTACATCTCCCCGCTGGGGAGTCCAACGGTGCCCACGTGGAAAGCAACAAGGTGCGGGCGACCTTTTCCTTTTCAGGATAGGGCCGTTGTCCCTTGAGTGCCGTTCCCTTGCCGTTTGCCTTTGTCCTGAGTTGGGCCTGGGAATGGGGTAAACAATGGAGTAAATGGGGCAATTGTGAAATTATTGCCCTTTTTATGCATGTCCTTCCTGGTCGGCCGTGCCGGCCCCTCGCGACCGGGCCTACATTCAGGAAATGGGGTAATCAAACATCTTTAATGAGGTATTTATAGAGACAATACCCCATTTAAAGGCTATGATTACCCCATTTACACAGCCTGGGCTTACATTTCCATGCACTCGCTCACACCCGAGTACCTCGCCGCGCTTCGCTTCGATGGCACCCAGGCCGCCACGTTGCGCACACTGGGCGAGTACCAGGGCAAGCAGCAACTCTACGCCGCGCAGTCGCCCGAAGCCCTCAAGGGCCTGCGCCAGATCGCGGTGGTGGAGTCCACTGAGTCGTCCAACCGGCTGGAAGGTGTTGTCGTAGCGCCTTCGCGGCTGAAGTCTCTGGTCATCCGCAACGCAACACCAAAGAGCCGCTCCGAACAGGAGATCGCCGGCTACCGTGACGCCCTGGCGCTGATCCACGAATCGGCCGCGCACATGTCCTTCAGCGAGGGCGTAGTGCTGCAACTCCACACCCTGCTGTACCGCTATATGCCGCAGGCGGGCGGGCGCTGGAAGGCTACCAATAACGACATCATCGAACGTCACCCGGACGGCACTTCGCGTCTGCGCTTCCAGCCGGTGGCTTCGCATCTAACGCCGATGGCCATGGCTGATCTGACAGGGCACTACGCCACCGCGCTGGACCAGCACTTGGCCGACCCGCTGGTGCTGGTGCCACTGGCGATGCTCGACTTCCTGTGCATCCATCCGTTTCCCGACGGCAACGGCCGCATGTCCCGCCTGCTGACCTTGCTGCTGCTCTACCACTTCGACTATGCCGTGGGCCGCTACATCAGCCTGGAGCGCATCTTCGAAGATACCAAGGAAGGCTATTACGAGACGCTGGAAGCAAGCTCGCAGGGCTGGCACCAGGGGCAGCATGACGTCAAACCTTGGCTCGACTACTTCTGGGGAGCCTTGCTACGGGCATACCGCGAGTTCGAGGAGCGTGTCGGCACCATCGAGCGGGGGCGTGGTAGCAAAGGCGACCGGGTGAGGACGGAAGTTTTGGGGCGCACCCGGCCGTTTTCGATTTCCGAGATTGAAGAAGCCTGCCCGGGCGTGAGCCGGGACATGGTGCGGCTGGTACTGCGGGCGATGAAATCAGAGGGGTTGATCGAATCGACCGGCAAGGGGCGAGGGGCGAAGTGGCTTCGCACCAATCAATCGGGTGAGAAATGAGTACTCAGCCGACTCCCCTCTTGTTGATCTGGATGGATGCGGGGAATGTGGGGGCGTTGCGAGAGATCCGCCAGAACGTTGCGTCATTGATGCCACCGAGCTTTTCGCAGATGACCTTGCGTCGTAGGATTTTCACAGCCTTCTCTCCTGCATATGAAAGTCGATGCAGTAACCTTCAGACGGTGCCCCGGCAACGGTCACGGATTCCTAGAAGGGAATTTCTGCAGCTAAGCGGCAAAGCCCCGGAATTCCCGGGGCTTTCCGTTTCTTGAGCCGGCCCCGGGTCATGGCCCTGAGCACTGAAAGTGTCATGGCGCCGCATTCAATTCCAACCCGCTTGCTTCGCCGCCTACCTGTTAAGCTAACGCCTTGCGGACCGCTGGGCCCGCACGTTTCCGGCCCCTGATCATGTCCGCTGCTCCATCGCCATCCCCATCTTCCGCTTCTTCGGACGACTATTACCGCCTGACCGTTCCTCTGTTGCTCACCGTGGCACTGGTGGGGGTGTTCGCCTTCATCCAGGTGTATTCGGTGCAGTCGATCCTGCCCGAACTGCAGCGCGACCTGAACGCAACCGTGGTCGAGATCGGCAATGCCGTGGGGATGACGGTGCTGGCGGTGGCGCTGATCTCGCCCTTCATCGGCATGTTGTCCGATGCCCTGGGGCGCAAGTGGCTGATCACGGTGTCGGTGTTCGCGCTGGCCGTGCCCACGGCGCTGATGACGCAGGTGCAGTCGGTGCATGGGCTGCTGATCCTGCGTTTCCTGCAGGGGCTGGCCGTGCCGGGCGTGTCGGTGGTGGCCATTGCCTACATCGGCGAGGAATTCCGCGGCGCCGCGATGGTGCGGCTGGTCACCGGATACGTCACCGGCTCGGTGCTGGGCGGCTTCCTGGGCCGCTTCCTGATGGGGCACCTGACCGAATTCATGGCCTGGCGCACGGCCTTCGGCGCGATGACGGTGATCAATCTGGTGGGGGCCTGGCTGGTGTGGCGAGGCCTGCCGCCCTCGCGCCATTTCGTGGCCAATGTCCGGATCGCCGACAACCTGGCGTCGCTGGGCCGGCTGCTGCGCAATCCTTCGCTGCAGGTGGCGTGCGCGCTGGGCTTCACGGTGCTGTTCGCACTGGTCGGCTTGTTCACTTTCGTCAACCTGCACCTGGCGGCCGCTCCCTACCATTTCAGCCCGGGCGACCTGGCCAATATCTTCACGGTTTATCTGCTGGGGGTGGTGATCACACCGCTGGCGGGGCAGGTGATCCCGCGTGTCGGTTCGCGCAATACGGTGCTGGCGGCGGTGGCCATATCGGCGGCCGGCGTGCTGGTGTCGCTGGCGGCATCTGTCTGGGTCATCGTGATCGGGCTGGCCGTGACGGCCTGCGGCGTGTTCGTGACGCAGTCGGCGACGATGAGCTTCATCGCCCACAGGGTCACCAGCGGCCGTTCCCTGGCCAGCGGCCTGTACTATGGGGCGTATTATTGCGGCGGCTTCGTGGGCGCCTGGGGGTGTGGCGTCGCCTACACCCTGGGCGGCTGGCCCGGCACCGTGGCCACGCTGTTCGTGGTGCAGGTCCTGGGCTGGCTGATCGCCTGGCGCTTCATGCCCGGCCCTCCGCCGCAACCGCTCGGCACGGGCGAGCCGCCTCGTTCCTGATCGATCCCGTCCGCAGGCCCTGAAAGACGCGATGGAATCCCCCGATCTGCCCGCCGAACTGCTCGATTTCCTGCCGTGCCCCACGCCCGATGCCTGGGTGCGGGCCGCGCTGGAGCGGCAGGACGTGCTGCTGCTCGATCACCGCAATTGCGAGCTGAAGGCGGCAGCGACCGCGATGAGCCTGATCGCGCGCTATGGCCAGGATGCCGAGCTGTCGGCGGCGCTGTCCAAGCTGGCACGCGAGGAACTGGTGCATCACGAACAGGTGCTGCGCATCCTGAAGCGGCGCGGCATCGCCTTGCGGCCGCTGACCGCCAGCCGCTATGCATCCGGCCTGCGGGCCTCGGTGCGCACCCACGAGCCGGCAAAGCTCGTCGATACGCTGATCGTGGGTGCTTTCATCGAGGCGCGTTCCTGCGAACGCTTTGCCGCGCTGGTGCCGCATCTGGACGAAGACCTGGCCGTGTTCTACGCCGGCTTGCTGCAATCGGAAAGCCGCCACTACCAGGGCTACCTGCGCTTTGCGCGGCGCTTCGGCGAGGCGCGTGACGTGGAGCGCTCGGTGGCCCGGATCCGTCAGGTCGAGCGGGATCTGATCGAATCGCCGGATCCGGAATTCCGTTTTCACAGCGGCTGTCCGGCCGCCGGCATGGCGATCAGATCGGGCTGCGGGCCCACTGTGTGAACAGTGTGGTTGGATGGTGGCAGCAGGGTGTCAACCTTATGGGAACAAGGTGTTGAAAGTGTGGCAAGGATGATGGTGGCAATGTGGGTGCTCTGTGGTGGCTGTGTGCCACCATGGTGGTGACAGTGTGGTGCTGCGCCCTTTGTTACCACATTCAACTTACAGCGAACGCAGTCAAAGGCAATCGGGATGCTTCCACAGCACCTAAATGGTAGACTTCAGACGATTTAAGACGACTTTTCATCGCATAATCCGAGCGCCAACGACATGAGTACAGAACCGTGGGTTACCGCCGAGCACGTCGCCCAGCACTTGGGCGTGGCCAAGGACACCGTGTACCGCTGGCGCGAGCGCAAGGGTCTGCCCGCGCACCGCGTAGGACGGCTGTGGAAATTCCAGCTCTCCGAAGTCGATGAGTGGGTGCGCGCAGGCGGGGCTGACGAAGATCAAGGCCGCGAAAACAAGGAGGCCGATTGATATGGACAAGCGCCAGCTCAGTGAGCGCGACATCTGCACCAAGTTCATTACCCCTGCGCTTGAGCAAGCGGGGTGGGACATTGCCACTCAGGTACGAGAAGAGTTTCCGCTCACCAAGGGGCGCATCATCGTCCGAGGCAAGCTGCACACTCGCGCTCAAAACAAACGTGCCGACTATGTCTTGTTCCACAAACCCAATATGCCGATCGCGGTTATCGAGGCGAAGGACAACAAACACTCATTGGGCGATGGTATGCAGCAAGGACTGGGCTATGCCGACATGCTGCAGGTGCCCTTTGTGTTCAGCAGCAATGGCAACGGTTTCCTGTTTCACAACAAGATTGCCAAAGACGGTGTCATTGAGCGTGAGTTGGCGCTACACGAATTGCCCGGCCCGGATCTGCTTTGGCAATGGTGGGCTGAACACCTTGGCCTGAACACAGCGCAAAGCGAGCTAGTTTCGCAGGACTATTACAGCGACGGCAGCAACAAAACCCCGCGCTACTACCAACTGCTGGCCATCAACAAAACCATTGAAGCCATCGCTCGCGGCCAGAACCGCCTGCTGCTGGTCATGGCCACCGGCACCGGCAAAACCTACACTGCCTTCCAGATTATCTGGCGCCTGTGGAAGTCCAGAGCTAAAAAACGCATCTTGTTCCTAGCCGACCGTAACATCCTAGTCGATCAGACCATGACCAACGACTTCAAGCCCTTCGGTTCGGCTATGACCAAGATCCAGAAGCGGCAGGCCAACAAATCGTATGAGGTTTATCTGTCGCTGTATCAGGCCGTCACTGGCACGGAAGAAGAACGAAACATCTACAAGCAGTTCAGCCGTGATTTCTTCGATCTGATCGTCATCGACGAATGCCATCGTGGCAGCGCGGCAGCCGACTCGGCCTGGCGCGAGATTCTTGAGTATTTCTCGTCGGCCACGCAGATTGGCTTGACCGCCACCCCGAAAGAAACCAAAGAAGTCTCCAACATCGACTACTTCGGCGAGCCGATTTACACCTACTCCCTGCGCCAAGGTATCGATGACGGCTTTCTCGCGCCCTACAAGGTCGTGCGCATTGATCTGGATAAAGACCTCACCGGCTGGCGACCTGATAAAGGCATGGTCGATAAATACGGCAACGAGATCGAAGACCGGATTTATAACCAGCGCGACTTCGACAAAAACCTTGTCCTGGAAAAGCGCACAGAGCTGGTCGCCAAAAAAATCAGCGACTTTCTGAAGCAGACCAATCGCTTCGATAAAACCATCGTCTTTTGCGACAACATCGACCACGCCGAGCGTATGCGCCAAGCCTTGGTCAATGAGAACGCCGACCTCGTGGCACAGAGCAGCAAGTACGTCATGCGCATCACTGGCGATAACGAAGAAGGCAAGGCAGAACTCGACAACTTCATCTTCCCCGAGTCCAAGTACCCGGTCATTGCCACCACCTCAAAGCTGATGACCACGGGCGTGGATGCGCAGACCTGCAAGCTCATCGTGCTCGATCAACGCATCCAGTCCATGACCGAGTTCAAGCAGATCATTGGCCGTGGCACGCGCATCAACGAAGACTACGACAAGTACTACTTCACCATCATCGACTTCAAAAAAGCGACCGAACTGTTCGCTGATCCTGATTTTGATGGTGACCCGGTGCAGGTCTATGAACCCAAAGGCGATGACTCGCCCGTACCGCCGGATGAGGGCGAGGCTTCATCCACCCAGGATGGCTTCACCTATCCACCGGCAGAAGAATCGCCGTGGACAGGTGTGGCCGAACCTCGACCAGGCGAGGAAGGCAGCGGCATCCGTCGCTACGTTGTCGCCAATGTAGAAGTCAAAGTCGCGTCCGAGCGGGTGCAGTATTTCGATGCCAACGGAAAACTGATGACCGAATCACTCAAGGACTACACCCGCAAGGCACTGGCGAAGGAGTTCAGCTCGCTCGACGATTTTCTGCGGCGCTGGAATAACGCTGAGAAAAAACAGGTCATCATCGACGAATTGGCCAACGAAGGCGTGTTCTTTGAAGCGCTGGCCGAAGAAATTGGCCGTCAGTCCGGCAAGGAATTCGATCCTTTTGATCTGGTTTGCCATGTTGCTTGGGATCAACCACCGCTCACCCGCAAAGAGCGGGCTGAACAGGTAAAGAAGCGCGACTACTTCACCCGCTATGGCGAACAGGCGCAGCGTGTGCTGCAAGCCCTGCTGGACAAATATGCAGATGAAGGCGTAGGCCCGATTGAGGAAACCCAAATCCTCACCATCGCCCCCTTCACCAGCATTGGCACTCCCATGGAAATCATCCGTGCTTTCGGTGGCTTGGATCATTACCAGAGTGCCATTTATGAACTCGAACAAGCGCTCTACGGCTCACCGCAGCAGCGCGCCTGACAAACACTCGGAATCCATTTATGTCTATCGGCACCCTGATCAAAACCATTCAAGACATCATGCGCAAGGACGTCGGCGTGGATGGCGACGCCCAGCGCATCAGCCAGATCGTCTGGCTCTTGTTCCTGAAAATCTTCGACGACAAGGAGCAGGAATGGCAGCTCACCGTCCCCGGCTACAAGTCACCGCTGCAAAGCCGGTTCCGCTGGAGCAATTGGGCCAAAGATGCCGAGGGCATCACCGGCGAAGAGCTGATTGATTTCGTCAACAACGAACTCTTCCCCTCGCTGAAAAAGCTGGCCACCTCTGCCGGTGTCACGCCCCACGGCAAGGTGGTGGGCTCGGTGTTCGAGGATGCCTACAACTACATGAAGTCCGGCACCCTGCTGCGGCAGGTCATCAACACCATTGAAGATGATGTCGATTTCAACTCCTCCACCGACCGGCACCTGTTCAACGACATCTACGAAAAAATCCTGGCCGATCTGCAATCGGCGGGCAACGCGGGCGAGTACTACACGCCACGCGCCGTCACTCAGTTCATGGTGGACATTCTTGACCCGCAGTTGGGCGAAAGCGTGTTGGACCCGGCCTGCGGCACGGGCGGTTTCTTGACCTGCACCATCGAACACCTGAAGGCACAGGTCAAAACAGCGGCGGACCGCATCACGCTGCAAGACTGTATCCACGGCGTGGAGAAAAAGCCACTGCCCCATATGCTGGCCATGACCAACCTGATGCTGCACGGTATCGATGTGCCCAGCAATATCCGGCACGACAACACCCTGAGCCGCCCGCTCAAAGACTACGGCCCGAAAGACCGTGTGGACATCATCCTCACTAATCCGCCCTTTGGCGGCATGGAAGAAGACGGCATCGAAAACAACTTTCCGCGCAAGTATCAAACCCGCGAAACCGCCGATCTGTTCATGGCGCTGATCATGCATCTGCTCAAGCACGACACAGGCCGCGCCGCCGTCGTGCTGCCGGATGGCTTCCTGTTTGGTGAAGGCGCCAAGACCACGCTCAAACGCGAACTGCTCGAAGAGTTCAACCTGCACACCATCGTGCGCCTGCCCAAGGGTGTTTTTGCGCCCTACACCAGCATCGCCACCAATGTGCTGTTCTTCGAAAAGGGCGAGCCGACGAAAGATGTCTGGTTCTTTGAACACCCGTACCCGGATGGCTACAAGAGCTATTCACGCTCCAAGCCACTGGAGATCAAGGAATTCGACCTCGAAAAGGCCTGGTGGGGCGGCCCCAGCCGCAAAAGTCGCAAGACAACGCAATACGCATGGAAAGTTTCTGCAAAAGAGATAGCCGACAAAAACTACAACCTGGATGCCGTTGGCAAGAACCCGCACTTGGTAGAAGTCGAGCATGGCAAGCCAGAAGACTTGATGCGCGAATACCAGGGAATCGTCGCCCAGCTCGAAACGGCGCAGGCTGCCTTGAAAGCCGAGCTGATGGCGTGTCTCGGGGGCAAGGCATGACTGACGCGACCCGCGATCTGCTCGAACAGCATTTCGACACCGCCTTTGCCGCGCCCGACGGCATCAAGAAATTGCGCGAACTGATCTTGACGCTAGCCATGCAAGGCAAGCTTGTAGAACAAGACCCTACCGATCAACCGGCCTCGGAACTGCTGAAAGACATCGACGCCGAAAAACAGCGGCTGGTGAAAGCAGGCAAGATCAAAGCGCCAAAGCCTTTGCCGTCGATCAAGCCTGACGAGGTGCCGTATCAATTGCCGATGGGATGGGAGTGGGTGAGGCTTGGGCACATTTGCTCATATATTCAACGTGGCAAGGGACCGAAATACATTGACCTGTCCACGCATCGAGTGATCTCTCAGAAATGTGTCCGTTGGTACGGACTCGACCTTGAGCCTGCACGTTATATTGATCCGGACTCTTTGGAGAAGTATGAGCCTATCCGTTTCTTGAGAGTTGGCGATTTACTATGGAACTCGACTGGCACCGGAACCATTGGCCGGGCCTGCATCGTTCCCAAAGAGCTTGAAGACGCTGAAATAGTAGCTGACTCGCATGTGACGGTTGTCCGGCCAATTGATGTCAGCTCGGCATTCCTCTGGCGCTGGATTCAAAGCCCTACAGTTCAAAATGAGATCGAAGGCTCAGCATCTGGGACGACCAATCAGATTGAGTTGAATACATCGACAGTCATCAATCACTTGATGCCCCTTCCCCCACTTCCCGAACAACACCGCATTGTCGCCCGCATCGGCCAGTTGATGGCGCGCTGCGATGCGTTGGAAACGCTGCGCAAGGAGCGGAAGGAAAAGCGCCAGGCCGTTCACGCTGCCGCCATCCAGCAACTGCTCGAAGTAAAGGACGGTGCAGCTTGGGGCTTTCTTGAGCAGCACTTCGGCGAGCTCTACACCGTCAAGGAAAACGTCGCCGAACTGCGTAAAGCTATCCTCCAGCTCGCTGTCATGGGCCGCCTCGTCCCCCAAGACCCCGAGGACCTTCCCGCCAGCGAACTGCTCAAGGAAATCGACGCCGAAAAACAGCGGCTGGTGAAGGCGGGCAAGATCAAAGCGCCCAAGTCTTTGCCGCCAATCAAGTCAGAGGAAATCCCTTACGAACTGCCGGAGGGGTGGGCGTGGGTGAGGCTGGGCGACCTATTCCGAGTCACCTCCGGAAAAAATCTTCCAAAAGACAAGATGCTGGCAGGTGAGATACCGGTCTTTGGAGGAAATGGAATTACCGGATATCACAATGCCGCAAATACAGACCGGCCTGTCATCGTGATTGGGCGCGTCGGCTATTACTGTGGAAGCATCCATCTGACTCCAGCAAAAGCTTGGATTACTGATAACGCATTTTTCACAATCTATGACGAAGATAGACTCGACCAAGCGTGGGTGATTTGGTTGCTGAAAACAATCGATTTGCAAGCTGACACCGCATCAACTGCACAGCCAGTGATTTCTGGCGGGAAAATATATCCCATTCCTATTCCGCTTCCCCCACTTCCCGAACAACACCGCATTGTCGCCCGCATCGACCAGTTGATGGCCCTGTGCGACACGCTGGATCAGAAGATTGGCGACGCGACCGACAAGCAGACCGAACTACTGCGCGCCGTAATGGCGCAGGTTTGAGGAAGCGATCATGCGCCTGATATCGCTCACCATTAGCCAGTACAAAAACCTGCGGGACTTTTCTCTAAGCTTCGACGGCAACAGCTTTATCGACGTGTTCGTCGGCAAGAACGGCAGCGGTAAATCCAATCTATTCGAGGCTCTGACGGAAATCTTCCGTCACCTTTTTGAGTACGACAAAGAGAAAGGCAACCCCGGCTTCGACTACACCATCAAGTACGAAATCGACGGGACGAAAACGGAAATAGCTTGGAACGCTGGTGCACTCACCATTGACGGCAAGGCGCGCGCCACGTTGGGTAAGACGCCACTGCCAGACAATGTGCTGATCTACTATTCTGGCCACAACACTACCGTGATCGATCTGGTGCAGCGTTATGAGGATAGCTTTCGCAAGCGCATCAAAGGCGCCAATCTCGACGAAAGTCGGCGCTTTATCGGCGTTGGGTCAGAATACAAGGCACTGCTGCTATCCGTTTTGCTGACACAGCCAGAGCGCGTCAAGGCGCGGCAGTTCGTGTGCCAAAAACTGGGAATACATAATATTGGAGCTGATCTGCAACTGGTGTTGCAGCGGCCATCATTTGCCACCGGCGCCCTCAAGGCGCTTGACGCTGAAAGCATCGAGAACTTTGACCCGCGCACCCACTATTGGGGCGCGGACGGCATCACGCGTGATTTTCTGGACAAGTTGGTCACCTGCGTCAAGGGCGAGTTTAATCACGGCAATGTATTTGATGCGGATAGCGACCGCTATAAAATTCCAGTCAATATCGAACTGCTTCAACAGCGCTTTGCCGATCAGTCGATGTCCGACATCTTCCGCCAGCTCGATAATTTGAAGACCCTGGGCATGCTGGCGGACATATCCATCCCGCTCACGCTGACCAACGGACTGAACGCTACCATTGCCCACTTCAGCGATGGCCAGTTTCAGTCGGTGTACATCTACTCCATCGTCGAGCTTTTCAAAGACCGCAATTGCCTGATCTTACTGGATGAGCCGGATGCATTCCTCCATCCAGAATGGCAGTTTGATTTTCTGCGGCAAGTTTTCGACATCACAGATGCAGCAGCAAAAACTAGCCACGTTTTGATGAGTAGCCACAGCGCTGCGACTTTGTGTCCTATTGAAGATCAGCAAATCAATCTATTTAGGATAGAAAATTCCGTTGTCTCCTGCTGTAGGCGATCAAAAAAGGATGTGATCCACGAACTCTCTGATAGCTTCATTCAATACTCTGAAGATGAGAGCCGGTTGCTAATTGACAATGTCATCCGATCTTCCTCTAGGCCCATTCTCTTTGTCGAAGGCCCATCTGATGTCAGCATATTGAATACGGCCTACAAAAAGCTATATCCGAACGAAGACATTGCAATTCTCGTTCAAGATGCATTTGATCGAGGATTCATTAAGGTTCTGTTTGCTAGAAACGAAGTCTTTGCCGCATACCCTGACAAGCAGCTATTTGCACTTTTTGACTTTGACGATGCTTACGATGATTGGCGTGATTTAGGCGGAGTGCATCAGGTTACAGATATTGGGCTTGGGCTGACACGAAAACTTGATGGAAAGAATGCATACACCTTCCTACTGCCTGTACCGGAGAACCAACTTCGAGATCAAGTGTGGGACGATGCCAATCCCATCGAGAAAATCAAGCCCAACCCTCACTATTGTATTGAGCATATTTTTTGGGGTGTTCATGGCTTGGACGACTGGTTTCGTGCCGATCCCAAGTCAGGCGCGATCAAATTCAAAGGCGACAAGCACAAAGTTAAATTTGCAAAAGAGGTGGTTCCCACCTTGAGTGCTCCTAGCTTTGAGTATTTTCGACCGATTTTTGAATTCATCAAATCCAAGTGTGCTGGAGGTGCCCCCGCATGAGCACCAAGCTTCCCATCAACCTCACTGATCTGCTGCGCCAGCGCACCGTCGAGGGCGAGCGCATCGAGTACAAGGCCGGGTGGAATCCTGACCCAATCATCCGCACCGTGTGCGCCTTTGCCAACGACTTCGAAAACCTCGGCGGCGGTTATGTGGTGATCGGGCAGGATTGCGATGCCAATGGCCAGCCAGTGTTTCCACCCGTGGGGCTGGCCGATAACCAGCTCGACAAAATCCAGCGGGAACTGCTGGCCCACTGCCAGTTGATCCAGCCGCCGTACTTTCCGGTGTTGAGCATCGAGGAAGTCGAAGACCGCAAGTTGATCGTGCTATGGGCACCGGGCGGGCAAACCCGGCCCTACAAAGCGCCGGAAGCCGTCACTGCCAACAAGAAGACCTGGCGCTTTTACATCCGGCGCTACAGCAGTACGGTCGAGGCCAAGGGCGATACCGAGCAGGAGTTGTTGAGCCTCGCAGCCAAGGTGCCATTCGACGACCGCTACAACCAGTCGGCACGGATCGATGATTTGTCCAAACCTTTGATGCAGGCCTTCTTGCAGGAGGTGGGTAGCGAACTGGCGGTTGATGCGCTGGGCCTGTCGGTCGAAGCCTTGGCGCGGCAGATGAACGTAGCAGGTGGCCCCACCGAATCACCGTGGCCCAAGAACGTGGGCTTGCTGTTTTTCAATGAAACACCAGAGCGCTTCTTCCCCGGCGTGCAGATTGATGTGGTCTGGTTTCCCGAAGGCGCGGGCGGGGATCGCTTCGAGGAAAAGATCTTCAAGGGTCCGCTGGCGCGGATGACGCGCGAGGCATTGAGCTACATTCAGCGCAACTTCTTGCGCGAGACGGTCATCAAGCATCCCGACCGGGCCGAAGCCACGCGGGTCTGGAACTTTCCCTACGCAGCCATCGAGGAAGCCTTGGTCAACGCGGTGTATCACCGTTCTTACGAGGAGCGCGAGCCCATCGAGGTGCGCATCAGCAACGAAGAGCTGGTCATCTTGAGCTTCCCAGGCCCGGATCGGTCGATCCGGCTGGAGGACTTTCAGTCTGGGCGGGCAGTCAGCCGCCGCTATCGCAATCGGCGCATCGGGGAGTTCCTGAAAGAACTGGATATGACCGAAGGGCGCTCCACCGGCATCCCGAAAATTCTGAAGGAAATGGCAGTCAACGGTTCGCCCGCGCCATTGTTCGAGACGGACGACGACCGCCTCTCGTTCGTGATTCGTCTGCCGCGCCATCCCTTGTCGCTTGTTCCTACCGTTGGTGGGGGGGAAGTCACAGGGGAAGTCACAGGGGAAGTCACAGGGGAAGTCACAGGGGAAGTTGAACGTCTGTTGCGCGCCGTGGACGGCGAGATGTCTCGGCAGCAAATCCAGTCAGCTCTTGGCCTCAAGGGCGAAGAACACTTTCGCACTGCGTATTTGAAACCAGCACTGATCGCGAAGGTGATTGAGATGACCCTGCCTGATGCGCCCCGAAGCAGCAAGCAGCGTTACCGGCGGACTCGCCTTGGGCAACGTTGGCTGGATGCGCATCCCGGAAGCAAATGCCCATGAATCCTCCCAGTATTTCCACCTTCGGCGCAGCAGGCTCGATGGTGGGCTATCTCTACCAAGTTCGGCTGGGCTTGCTCTGGGCTATCCGCCGCAGCCGCACCAGCGACTTCACTGTCAGCATCGAAACGCTAGACGATGTGAGCTTCGAAGTCGGTGGTCAGCCAGATGCCGTGCTGCAAACCAAACACTCGCTCAACGCGGCGGCCAACCTGACCGACCTCAGCCCCGAGGTGTGGAAAACCTTGCGGATCTGGCTCGTCGGTCTGGCCAGCGGAGAGATCCCACCCGAGACAGCGCGCTTCTTGATCTCGACGGCGGATGCCCCCGCAGGCAGTGCTTGCGCTGCGCTGTGCGTTGAGGAAGCGGGACGCGATGTGGCCGAAGCCGCTAAGCGGCTCAAACACGCCGCCACGAGTTCGACCAACAACGAACTTAAGGACGCCTTTGAAGCTTTTCTAGGCCTGGATGAGGTTGAGAGAGAGGCTCTACTGGCGCGCGTCTATGTCGTGCCATCCCAGCCCGATGCTGCCGCTATTGAGGCGCAGCTGCAGTCCGAACTCTACCATGTCTCACTACACCATCAGGCTCAGTCCGTTCAGATGCTCGAAGGCTGGTGGTACAGGCGCGTGCTCCACGAGCTGGTCCACCCTGGCATCGGCATCCCACGCGCAGAGATTGATGCCCAGATCACGGAAATCCAGGAGTCGCTGAAGCCTGATTCGCTGCCAATCGACAGCGAACTCGACGCGTTGATGGTGGCGTTAGACCAGTTGCCGGAATTCGCCAACCGACCTTTCTATAAGCAGGTGGAGCTGGTTGGTGGCAGCCAACTGCGAATCCGCAACGCGATCACGAGCTACCTGCAAGCCTTCCGGCAGCGCTCGGCCTGGACCCGCGACGACCTGCTGTTCGACGCCGATCTGCAGAAATACGACCAGCGCCTGCATACCGAGTGGGAATTGCAGTTCGCTCAGGCCTGCGACGAGCTCGGCACCAGCCCATCGGAGGAGGTTATGGCCAGGGCGGGACGCGCCATCCTGAAATGGGCCGAGGACGCACATGTGCCGATCCGTTCGGGTGTGAACGTTCCATGGGTCTGCCGGGGTTCGTTGCACATGCTGGCCGAAGACCAGCGCTTGGGCTGGCACCCCGACTTCCGGGCCCGGCTACAGGCCATCTTCGGCGAAGCCGGAGAAGGAGGCGCGACATGAGCGCCTGGCAGGAGCGCACCATTGAGCAGCGCAACTTGCTCAATCCAGCTTTCTGCGCCATTGCCGTGTGGCACCTTGCGCGTGGCTATCGCACTGAGGCAACAGCACTCGGCAGCAACGAGGATGGTTTGCCACTTGCGCTGGCGTTCGTGGGCGCCAGCCTGGTGTTGCGCGGGCAGACGCGTGACCAACTGCCGCGCACGATCACCTCGTCGCTCGCGACCTGGGTGAACGACCATCCTCTGGAGCGTTCAGCTGTTGCCAAAGGCGTGGTCGTACTGCGTGAGACGGTGCGTGAGGCACTGCTGTTCGGAGCACAGCAGGGACTGCTGTCGCTAGACGGCCACCGGATCGAAGCTGGAAGTACCTCTGCGAAAAAAATGAACGCCTACCTCCGCGCATCGAGCGAGGACGTGAGGGATTGCATGCGCCAGGCTACGTTCGTAGGCCGATGGCTGTGCAAGGCGGGGGCACCCCCGACCGTATTGGCGCTATTGGGAGTAAAGACATGATCCAGATTCGCGCAGTCGTCATCTACAGTCATGATGGTCGGCACCGCGTGGTGTCCTTCGAGCCGGGGCGCGTCAACATAATCTCAGGTGACTCACGCACGGGCAAGTCAGCCATCCTTGGCATCATCGACTACTGCTTAGGAGCGAAAGAGATTGATGTACCGGAAGGCAAGGTGCGTCGCAACGTTGCCTGGTTTGGTCTGCTTCTGGAAACGGGGCGAGGCCAGGCTTTCGTGGCGCGCCAACTGCCGAATGGTGACGGTAAATCCAACGAGGCGATCTACGTTCAGACCGACAACACAGTGGCGATCCCCGCAGCCAATGTGCTGCGCCAGACTACCAACCGTGACGGCCTGCGTGCGCTTTTGGCGTCCTGGGTTGGTATGTCCGATTATCTGTACGAACCACCGCCAGGTCAGAGCCGGGATCCGCTGGCCGCCTCGATCAGCCACGCCCTCACGTTCTGCTTCCAGTCGCAGACCGAAATTGCGCAGCGAAAGCACTTGTTCCACGGTTCGAGCGACCGTTTCGTGGCCCAAGCCATCAAGGACACCCTGCCGTATTTCCTGGGTGCTGTCACCGAAGACTACGTGGCGAAACAGCAGGAGCTCAAGCGCGTGCGCGCAGATATTCGGCAGATCGAGCGCAGGCTTGCCGAGGCCACCGCCATTCGTGGTGAAGGACTTAGCCGCGCAGATACGCTGCTGGCCGAAGCGAAAGCGGTCGGCCTGACTGTGCTCGATGACAGTGCCCCCTGGCAGGAGAAAATCGAGGCTCTACGCACAATCCAGAACACCCCGGTGCCTTCGGCAGCCTCAGAAGCTGACGAAGACGTCGAGTTCCGTCGCCTCTCTGATGTGCGCAGTGAGCTTGTGCGCGAGCAGCGCACACTCCAATCAACTCTGGAGCGAGCTCGTAGCTTCGAAGGCAATTCCAAAGGCTACGCCGCTGAGGCCCGCGAGCACGCTGCTCGACTCCAAGCAGTGACGATTTTCGAGCACGATGCGCCAGGACACGCCTGCCCGCTGTGCTTGCAAGGCTTGCCTGAGGCGTCGCAGGTGCCTTCGGTCAGCGATCTGCGCGCAGCACAGGACTACATTGGCGAGCGTAGTGGTGCAATGGACTCAGCGACACCCCGCATCGCGACAGCAATTCAGGAAGTGGAAGAGAAGCTCGCCGACGTACGGCGCCGCCTCGACGACAACCGCACCCTGCTCACAGCTGTTAAACGTTCGAACCAGCGACTGCAGTTGGCTACAGACACCGAGGCACGGCGTGCCATGGTCTTGGGGCGCATTAGCCTCTACATGGAAAATATCCCGCAGGTGCCCGACGTGAGTGGGCAGCAAGTACGACTGGACGAATTGCGGGAGCAAGAGGCTCAGCTCAATGAGGTTGTCAGCACCGAGACCATCCAAGCCAGGCTGGAGTCCTGCCTGTCCAACGTCAACAGGCACCTGTCTGACTATGCCAAGCAAATCGACCTGGAATACTCAGATTCACCGCTGCGCCTCGATCCACGCAATCTGACCATCGTGGCCGACACACCTGAGCGGGGGGTATCCATGCGCGAGATCGGTAGCGGCGAGAATCACGTCGGCTACCACATCGTCGCACACTTAGCGTTGCATACTTGGTTCGCTAGCCGAGGACGACCGGTGCCCTCATTCCTGCTACTGGATCAGCTGTCGCAGGCACATTTCTCGCCGGACACGTTGCCCGGTAATGGCGTAACGCAGGAAAAGATCGACGCAGATCGCCAAGCCGTTAAGCGCCTCTTCAACCTGATCTTCGACGTTGTGGAGAAACTAGGAGGCAAGTTCCAAGTGCTCATCACCGATCACCCAGACTTCAGCGACGATGTGCGTTTCCAGGCAGCGCTTCGCGAACGCTGGCGCGATGGGCTGAAGCTCGTACCTGAGGATTGGCCGCGTTCTGTGTGAGTGATTTAAACAGACTTGCCCGCGTGGAAAGTGCCGTAAACGGGGTGCTGGCACAGAGGTGGTTCATTCAGTTGTCGCTGAATCAAGATGCTTTTTGCCTTCCTTCAGCAGCCTCCGGCAATAGCTCCATTCGACGACCTGACCATTGTTGAAGAGAACCAGCATCGCGCAGAGCATGGCAAGTGTCATGCTCTGCGAAAGATCTGGCAGAAAGCGCTGTGCGCCCTCGCTTTTCTCGCGCTGCACTGCATCATCTTGATCGATTTTTTGAAAATCATTGTTGATCTTGCAGGTCACCCCCAGCTTGCCCAATTGCTTCAGCAAGCCCGCGCCCTGCAGTCGCAGTGAAAACCGCTCAGATGTGCCAGAGGGCGTCTGACGCATAGCGCCTATCAGACCATCAACCTCAGCAACCAGTTGCCGCATCAGTTTCTTTTGCTGTTGCAAAGACATGCTATGTTGAAAGGCATCATCGAGCAGCAGCTCATCTATTTCCGAAAGCAGTGCAATGCTATTGGCAACCCGGCGATAACTGTCGGCCAGTTTTTCGAGCTTGCGTATCCTAGGGCTATGTGTCTCCACCGAACAGTTGTTGGTGCCGAAGAGGGTGAGTTCAGCTAACTCCTCAAAGAAGCTCGACTGAATTTCTTGTGGCAGCGCCTTGAAATCGCGATGTTGCTGAATTTTTGCAATCAGGCGCTCCCTGAATAAGGAGCGTCCTACCTCCGTGTCGGGCATGTACTCACTGTGTTCTACTGACTTCACCTGTGCTCTCCCGCTTCCAGAGTTCGAGTTTGTCCGCCCACGCCTGCATCATCTCGCGCCTCTCGTCGAGATAGGTGGCATGGTTGTACGTCCGGCGCACAGAATTCGGCTCGGCGTGTGCAAGCTGGGCTTCAATGGCGTCGGGACGGTAGCCCATTTCATTCAGGCGGGTGCTGCCCGTCGTTCTCGTGCCGTGCGGGCTGTAGGTGCCGCTCCAGCCAAGCACTTTGAGCGCCTGCCGGATTGAATGCGCAGACATCGGTTTGTTGCGGTCATCCCGGCCGGGGAAAAGATGCATCCGGTCGCCGCTGATAGCGTGCAATCGACGCAGCATTTCTACGGCTTGTCGTGGCAACGGCACCACGTGTTCGCGTCGAGCCTTCATGCGGCGAGCGGGGATGCACCATAGCGCCTTATCGAGATCGAACTCGGCCCATTCTGCCTCCGCAGTCTCGCCTGGGCGAGCGAGCGTCCACCACATCAATTGGATGCAGAAATTCACCTGATAGCCGCAACGGTGGTTGTCGAAGTCCGTGAGCAACTTCCCGATCTGCGCCGTGGTCAGTGCTGTCTTGTGTTGCGTCTTGTTGGCGGGTAACGCCTTGCGGACGGGCCAGACGGGGTCGTTATCTGCCCGCAAGGTGGCAACCGCCAGCTCGAAAATGCCGGACATGGTGCGCTTGGCCTCGGCGGCCACGGTCGGCGCACCGCGCTTCGCCGTCTTGCTGAGGATGTCTAGGACGTGTGCAGGCGTGATTTGCCGCACGGGCATCTTGCCGATAGAGGGAAAGACCACCCGTTGCAGCATGTCCAGCCTGCGGCGTTTGGTGACTTCCTCCCAGTCCTTTAAGGCCAGCCATTCTTTCGCCACGGCCTCGAACGTGTTGGCAGAGTCCTGTTCTCGCTTGATCCGTTCGACCTGTCTGTTCTGAACGGGGTTGATGCCCTGCTTGACCAGCTTCCGTGCCTCTTCGCACTTATCCCTAGCTTCTGCGAGGCTGACGCTGGGGTAGTCGCCGAGGGCAAACCAAGTGCCCTTGCCGTTGACCTTAAAGCGGTAGCGCCAAGCCTTCACCCCATTGGGCTTCACTTCAAGGTAAAGGCCACGAAGGTCATTCAGGCGGTAGAGCTGCTCCTTCGGTTTGGCAGCACGGCAGTGAGCATCTGTAAGCATGGTGTCACGGGGTCGGCAAGAAGGGGTGATGGATGGATCATATACACCTTATTTTGCTAGGTCTAATTTTCGTATACACCTACGTAGTCACTTTCCGCGGGCAAGGTCGAGTAATCGCATGCAAGCCATAGAAACGAAAAGCCCCGGATTTACCGGGGCTCTAGCGTTGTTTCAGAGCTTCAAAGCAATCTTGTGAAACCCTGAGAAATGGTCTGCTTGGCTCAGACGTTGAACAGGAAATTCATCACGTCCCCGTCCTTCACCACGTATTCCTTGCCTTCCGCCCGCATCTTTCCGGCTTCCTTCGCCCCCTGCTCGCCCTTGCAGGCGATGAAGTCCTCGAAGCCGATGGTCTGGGCGCGGATGAAGCCGCGTTCGAAGTCGGTGTGGATGACGCCGGCTGCCTGGGGAGCGGTGGCGCCGACGGGAATCGTCCAGGCGCGGACTTCCTTCACGCCCGCGGTGAAGTAGGTCTGCAGGCCCAGCAGCTGGTAGCCGGCGCGGATGACGCGGTCCAGGCCGGGTTCGGTCATGCCCATGTCTTCCAGGAAGACGGCCTTGTCCTCTTCGTCCAGGTCGGCGATCTCGGCCTCGATGGCGGCGCAGACGGCGACCACGGGGGCATGCTCCGCCGCCGCATAGTCCTGCACCGCCTTCAGGTGCGGGTTGTCCGTGAAGCCATCGTCCTTGACGTTGGCAACGTACATGGCGCGCTTGGCGGTGATGAAGCAGTAGCCCTTGATCAAGGCCTGCTCATCTTCGTCCAGGCCCAGGTTGCGCACGGACTTGCCCTGGTCCAGCACGGCCACGATGCGTTCCAGCAAGGCCACCAGTCGGATGGCTTCCTTGTCGCCTGAATTGGCCAGCTTGCGGTTCTTCTGCAGGGCCTTGTCGGCAGTGGCCAGGTCGGCCAGGGCGAGTTCGGTGTTGATGACCTCGATGTCGGACACGGGATCGACGCGGCCGGCCACGTGGACGACGTTCTCGTCCTCGAAGCAGCGCACGACGTGGACGATGGCGTCGGTCTCGCGGATATTGGCCAGGAACTGGTTGCCCAGGCCTTCGCCCTTGGACGCGCCCGCCACCAGGCCGGCGATGTCCACGAATTCGACCACGGCGGGCACGATGCGCTCAGGCTTGACGATGGTGGCCAGCTGCGCCAGACGCGGATCCGGCACCTCGACCACGCCGACATTGGGCTCGATGGTGCAGAAGGGATAGTTTTCCGCCGCGATGCCGGCCTTGGTCAGGGCGTTGAAGAGAGTGGATTTGCCGACGTTGGGCAAGCCAACGATGCCGCATTGCAGTGCCATGAATTCGATTATCCTTGTGTATCGGAAGGCGGGCCCGGGGCCCATCCTGGGGAAACTGCGATTGTACCCCGCCCATTGACATCCTCCCCCGCTTGCGGGTAGACGCTTCCCACCTCGCCCAATCATGGATTTCAAGCATATCGAAGCCTTCGTGTGGGTCGCCGAGGTCGAGAGCTTCAGGATCGCCGCGGAAAAGCTCCACACCACGCAGCCGGCGATCTCGCAGCGCATCGCGGCGCTGGAATCGTCGCTGTCCGTGCGGCTGTTCGAGCGCAGCGCGCGCGGCATCAAGCTGACGGAAAAAGGCCAGGAGCTGCTGTCCCACGCCCGCCGCATCATCGACATGCGCACCGAGATGCTGACGGCCGCCCGGCAGGCATCGCCGATCCGCGGCCTGTTCCGCCTGGGTGTGGCCGAGACCCTGGTGCACACCTGGCTGCCCGAGCTGCTCGAGCGGCTTCACCAGCGGCACCCGGCGCTGGTGGTGGAGCTGCAGGTGGACACCAGCCACGTCCTGCGTTCGCAATTGTTTTCGCACCAGATCGACCTGGCCATGCTGGTGGGTACGTCCCAGGATCCGCGCGAACACAGCCTGCACCTCTGGGACTATTCCCTGGCCTGGATCGCCAGCCCCAGCCTGCGCCTGCATGGCCGCACCGTCAAGGCGGGGGAACTGGCGGCCTATCCCATCATCACCTATCCGCCGGCCAGCGTCCCGCACCACGCGGTCAAGCGCATCCTGCAGGACGCGGGAATCAAGGAACCCCGCCTGTACGGCAGCGCATCGCTCAGCACCATCGTCCACATGGCGCGCCACGGCATGGGGCCCTGCGTGATCGCGCCGGCCGTGATCGCCGAGGAACTGGCGCAGGGCAAGCTGTGCATCCTGCGCACCGACACCACGCTGCCCGACATCGACTTCCACGCCTGCTGGCTGGACACGCCCGACAGCCACACGGCCCTGACCGTCGCACGGCTGGCACAGGAGATCGCACGCAAGGCAGGAGCGCGCGATAATCAGGGATAACCCTTATTCAGCTACCTGTAAGGTATTCATATCGAATCTAGGAATAAGCCATCAACCCCATATAAAACAATGGTTTTCTCCTGGTCGATAAGAATTCATTATGACCGGGCATGCCAATTGATAATTGGACGCAACCATGCCCGCCACGCTGCAATCAGGGGGTGTCATCCACTCAATGCACTCGACATCCCGAGGAGACCCCATGAAGCACCTGGCTACCATCACGCTGACTGCAGGCGCCGTCCTGCTCGCCTCCCCCGCCGTCGCGCAGGACAAGGTGGACGGCCTGCCCAAGACCCAGATCCAGGTCGCGGGCGCGCTCAGCAACCTGACGCTCTATCAGAACTTCGAGCAGCCCTTCTGGACCAAGACCGTGCCCGAGCTGTCGAACGGGCAGGTCACGGCCACCATCAAGGGCTTCAATGAAATGGGCCTGAAGGGCCCCGAAATGCTGCGCCTGATGTCCCAGGGCGTGATCCCGGTCGGCACATCGACCCTGGCCTACTTCGCCAGCGACAATCCCATCAACGAGGCCATCGACCTGGCCGGCCTGGCGCCCACCGCCGCGATCGCCAAGCAGGTGACCGACGCCTACAAGCCCGCCTACGAGGCTTTCTACGACAAGCAGAACATCAAGGTGCTCGGCTTCTCGTCCTACCCGGCGCAGGTGCTGTTCTGCAACGGCGCCATGAACGGCCTGGCCGATCTCAAGGGCAAGAAGGTGCGCACCAGCAGCCGCACCCAGGCCGAGTTCGTCGAGGCCTTCGGCGGCAGCAGCGTGACCCTGCCCTTCGGCGAAGTCGTGCCTGCCCTGCAGAACGGCGTGGTCGACTGCGCCATCACCGGCTCGATGTCGGGCTACTCGGCCAAGTGGTACGAAGTCAGCACGCACCTGTACGCCCTGCCGATCAACTGGAACCAGCAGATCCACGCCGCCAACAAGGCGTACTGGAACAAGCTCGATCCCAAGGTCCGGGATTTCCTGCAGAAGAACCTGGATGTGATGTTCGAGAAGATCTGGGCCGACGCCGCCGCCGAAACGCAGCAGGGCTACGACTGCAACACCGGCGCCGACAGCTGCAAGCAGCCGGTCAAGGGCAAGATGACGCTGGTCCAGCCTTCCGAAGCCGACCAGGCGCTGCTCAAGAAGGTCCTGTCCGAAACCATCGTGCCCAAATGGGCCGCGCGCTGCTCCGCGCAGTGCGTGCAGGACTTCAACGACACGATCGGCAAGATCGTGGGCATCACCGCGTCCAAGTAGGCGGCCGCGGCCCGTGCCGCGTCCCCAGCCCCGCGGCCGG
>NZ_BAAAFN010000004.1:0-112663 GCF_039523555.1 Castellaniella daejeonensis | reverse complement strand
CACATCATGAACACTACCGACCGATACCGTGTGCTCGACGGCCTGCTGCGCAAGGCGAACGCGCTGTCCCGCGCCGCCATCTGGGTGGCCGGCGGCCTGACCCTGGCCAGCGCCCTCTACATCACAGGCGACGTCCTGGTGCGCTACTTTCTGGGCCGGCCCCTGGGCGGTGCCGACGAGCTGTCCGGCTACGCCTTTGCCATCAGCATTTCCTGGGCCCTGTCGTTCGCCACCCTGCAGCGCGCCAATATCCGCATCGACGCGCTGTACCAGTACCTGCCGCCGCGCATCGCCGCCCTGGCCGACTGGCTCGCACTGGTCGTGCTGAGCGTGTTCATCGTGTACTGGACCCGCTATGCCGCCACCGTCGCCGGCCTGTCCTGGGACAACCAGTCCACCGCCAACACGACCTTCGCCACGCCGCTGTGGATTCCGCAGACCCTGTGGGTGGCGGGCCTGCTGTGGCTGTGCGTGGTGCTGGGCCTGATGCTCCTGCGCTCGACCATCGCCCTGGTGACGGGCGACCTGCGCACCGTGCGCGACATCTGCGGCGTGCGCAGCACCAAGGAAGAAGCCGATGCCGAAGCCGAAGCCGGCAAGCGGCTGGTCCAGGGAGACGCATCATGATCGCCACCGCCCTCATCCTTTTGCTGGCCCTCCTGGGCCTGAGCATCCCGGTGGGCGCCGCGCTCGGCGTGCTCGGCCTGATCCTGGACCCGTTGTATTCGATGCTGCCGCTCACCCAGGCCATGGGCGAGGTGTCCTGGAGCACCAGCAACGAATTCCTGATGGTCGCCATCCCGCTGTTCATCCTGCTGGGCGAAATCCTGCTGCGCTCGGGCATGGCCGAAAGCATGTACGGCGCCATGAGCCTCTGGCTGTCGTGGCTGCCCGGCGGCCTGATGCACGCCAACATCGGCGCAAGCGCGCTGTTCGCCGCCACATCCGGCTCCAGCGTGGCCACCGCGGCCACCGTCGGCACCGTCGCCATCCCGCAGATCCGCAAGCAGGGCTACAACCCCCCGCTGTTCCTGGGCAGCATCGCCGCCGGCGGCACGCTGGGCATCCTGATCCCGCCGTCCATCAACCTGGTGATCTACGGCGTGCTCACCAATACGTCGGTGCCCAAGCTCTACCTGGCGGGCATCGTCCCGGGGCTGGCCCTGGCCGGGCTGTTCATGCTCGCCATCGCGATCGCCTGCATCCTGCGCCCGCAATGGGGCGGCCAACGGATCAGCGCATCGTGGAGCGCCCGGATCCGCAGCCTGGCGCAACTCGTGCCGCCGATCGGCATCTTCCTGCTGGTGGTGGGTTCGATCTACGCCGGCATCGCCACGCCGACGGAGGCGGCGGCGCTGGGCGTGGTCGGCGCGCTGCTGCTCGCCCTGTTCCAGGGCCGCCTGAACTGGGCGATGCTGCGCGACGCCCTGGAAGGCACGATGAAGTCTTCGGCCATGATCATGCTCATCGTGATCGGCGCGGCCTTCCTGAACTTCATCATGTCGGCCATCGGCCTGACCAACGCACTGATCGACACCATCAGCGGCCTGGGCGTCTCGCCCATGGTCATGCTGCTGATCCTGGTGCTGTTCTACCTGGTGCTGGGCTGCTTCATGGAAACCCTGGCGATGATGATCACCACCATCCCCATCGTCGCGCCCATCATGTTCGCCCTGGGATTCGATCCGGTCTGGATGGGCATCGTCATCATCATCCTGGTCGAATGCGCGCTGATCACCCCGCCGGTCGGACTGAACCTGTTCGTGGTGCAGAGCCTGCGCACCACGGGCAGCATGAACGACGTCATCGTCGGCGTCCTGCCCTTCGTAATCATGATGCTGATCATGGTTGCCCTGCTGGCGATCGCTCCCGACATCGCGCTCTGGGTGCCGCGCGTCTTCGGCTGAGCCCGCATACCTCATCACTGGAACACCGCATGAAACTGTTTTTCGACCTGATCTCCGCCCGGACGGCCACGCAATCCGTGGCCTTGGACATCAACCAATGCATCGTGGCCGGCTGGGCCGGCCGCGACCTGGCGGCCATAGAGCACCACATCGAGGAACTGGCCGCCCTGGGCGTGCCGCGCCCCAGCGCCGTCCCCCTGTACTACCGCATCGCCGCCAACCAGATCAGCCAGGACGGCGAACTGCAGGCGGTGGGGCCGCACTCTTCGGGCGAAGCCGAAGTCTTCGTGTTCACGCACGAAGGCCGGCTCCTGGTGAGCCTTGCATCCGATCACACAGACCGCAAGCTCGAATCCACCAGCGTGGCCCTGTCCAAGCAGCTCTGCGTCAAGCCCGTCGCGCGGGCGGCCTGGCTGTTCGACGAGGTGGCGCCGCACTGGGACTCGCTGATCCTGCGCTCGTGGATCGAAGAAGACGGCCAGCGCGTGCTCTACCAGGAAGGCGCCCTGGCATCGCTGCGGCCGCCCGCCGAACTGATCGAAGGCTGCTTCGGGGCGGACGGCATGCCGGCCGGCGCCGGAATGACCTGCGGTACCATGGCCGCCATCGGCGGCATCCGCCCATCCACGTCGTTCGAGATGGAACTGTTCGATCCGGTACTCGGCCGCAGCATCCGCCACGCCTACCGCGTCGAAGTCCTGCCCGAAGTCGCCTGACCCGTCCGCATCGCCCAACCAGACCCGGAACCACCATGTTGCCCACCCTGACCGAACTGCAAGCAGCCCTGGAGAAGGGCGAAACCACGTCCGTCGACCTGACCCGGGCCGCCCTGGCGCGCATCGCCGACCCTGGCGGCGAGGGCGCGCGGGTCTTCACCGCAGTCTGGGCGGAACAGGCCCTGGCCGCGGCCTGCGCATCCGACACGCTGCGGGCCGCCGGCCAGGCCCGCTCCCCCCTGGAAGGCCTGCCCGTCTCGATCAAGGATCTGTTCGACGTCGCCGGGCAGGTCACGCGCGCGGGATCCAGGGTTCGGGAAGACGAGCCCCCCGCCAGGCGCCATGCCGAGCCTGTGCAGCGCCTGGCGCGGGCGGGCGCCGTGCTGATCGGGCACACCAACATGACGGAGTTCGCGTTTTCCGGCCTGGGCCTGAATCCCCACTACGGCACCCCCAGCAGCCCCTGGGACCGTGCCAGCCGCCGGATTCCGGGCGGCTCGTCCTCCGGCGCGGGGGTCTCGGTGGCCGACGGCATGGCAGTGGCGGCCCTGGGCACGGATACGGGCGGCTCGATCCGCATCCCTTCGGCATTCTGCGGGCTGACGGGATTCAAGCCCACGGCATCGCGGGTGCCTTCCGACGGCACCTTCCCCCTGGCAACGAGCCTGGACTCGGTGGGGCCCCTGGCGGCCTCGGTGACGTGCTGCGCGATCCTGGACGGCATCCTCTCGGGCGAGGAAGCCCGCCGGCTGCCGGCCGCGCCGCCGCCGGCCAGGCTGCGGCTGGCCGTGGCGAACACCCTGGTGCTGGACGGCGCCGACGAAACCGTGCGCAATACGTTCGGCGCCGCGGTCGGGCGGCTGCGCGCGGCGGGCATCGCCATCGACACGCTGGACATCCCGGAATTCGAGGAACTGGCGCACATCAACCGCAAGGGCGGCCTGGTCTGCGCGGAAGCCTACGCAGTCCACCGCGAGGCACTGGACGCGAAGATCGGCCGCTACGATCCCCGGGTGTCTTCGCGCATCCTGCGGGGCCGCGACATCGACGCCGCCGACTACATCGAACTGCACGCCCGGCGCGCACGCTGGATCGCGGCGGTCGAGGACCGGCTGCGGGGCTACGACGCCCTGCTGCTGCCCACCGTGCCCGTGGTCGCGCCGACCATCGAATCCCTGCAGGCTTCGGACGAGGCATATTTCGCAGCGAACGGCCTGATCCTGCGCAATCCCACCCTGATCAATTTCCTGAACGGCTGCGCCCTGAGCCTGCCCTGCCACACCCCGGGCGAGGCGCCGGTCGGCCTGATGGTCGCGGGGCCCGCGCACACCGACGCACATATCCTGGACGTCGGCCTGACGATCGAGCGCATCCTGGGCGCGCGCTGAGCAGCACGGGGTGGCCCCGGCGGCGGCTCACCCCGCCGCAAGCTGCGGCGCAAAATGCAGCACCAGGCCGATCAGCAGCAGCGGCCCGCCATTGAAGATGGCATGCAGGGCGATCGAGGCGCCGATGCCCCGGCGCACGCGCATCCAGCCCAGCACCAGGCCGGTGACCCACTGCGGCAGCACCAGCAGCGGCAGCAGCACCAGCGCCATGGCGTTCAGGCGAAAATTGAACAGGTGCACGGCGGCGAAGGCCAGCGCGGCGCCATGGAAAAGCAGGGGATAGGCGCGCCGCATCAGCTTCCGGCCGCGCCAGGACATGCGCCAGCCGGCCCGCCAGCGGTGATCGACCGGATACCAGGCCGGTGCCAGGGCCAGCAGCGCGGCGGCCGCCGCCAGAAGGCCCGAGGCGATGCCGGCCCCCTGGACCAGGATGGACGCCATCAGGGGCACGAACCACCACAGCATGGCCGGACGGCGCAGCGCGTAGCGGAAGGTCAGCTCTTCCACGATCGGCGCCCAGACCAGGGCCGTCATCCAGGGCAGGTTGTGGATGTCCAGCCGGTGTTGGGCCCCGCCCGCATCGGCCGCTGACAGGGCCAGCGGCGCGAAGACGAAGACATTCACCATCCACAGCAGCACGGCCCAGTGGGCCAGGCGCCACCAGGGCGCGTTCAGGCGCAGATCCACCCGCATGCCCGGCCCCGCATTCCGCCCCCCGAGACGCGGACCCGGGCGCGGGCGCACCACGAAGCGCAGGAAATCGACGATTTCCTGGCCCATGGTGGGCAGGCCGGGGGGCCGCTGGAAGAAGGGCAGGCGCGCCATGTCAGGAGTGATTGGCCTGATGCAGGCGTTCGGTGGCGCGATCGAAAGCGCCGTCCAGCAACTGCGGCAGGATCACGCGGCAGCGGTTGATGACGTCCTCGATGCCCGGCATGTCGTCCTTGCGCGGCGGATGCAGGACGAAGTTGACCACCTGCTGGGCCAGGCCCAGGCTGCGCGGATGGCCGATACCGATGCGCAGGCGCCAGAAGTTCGGCGTGCCCAAGGCGGACTGGATGTCGCGCAGGCCGTTGTGGCCGGCATGGCCGCCGCCCAGCTTGAGCTTGACCGCCCCCGGCAGCAGATCGAGTTCGTCGTGCAGGACCAGGATTTCTTCGGGCTGGAGCTTGTAGAAGCGTGCCAGCGCGCCGACCGCCTGGCCGGATTTGTTCATGAAGGTGGCGGGCTTGGCCAGGATCACGGCCTGCCCGGCATGGCGCGCACGCGCGACCCAGGCAAAGAACGGTTTTTCCAGGGTGAAGGTGGCCCGCAGGTCGTCGGCGAAATGGTCCGCCAGCCAGAAGCCGGCGTTGTGGCGCGTGGCTTCGTATTCGGGGCCGGGATTGCCCAGCCCCACGATGAGGCGGATGGGCGCTGTCGTCATCGGGTGGGGTCGTTCGAAAAGCACCCATCATACGACAAAACCCCCGCCGGCCCTGGGGCTGGCGGGGGTTTTGTGGGGTCTTGCGGACGACTGCTTATTCGGCGGCCGGCGCTTCGGCTTCGCCTTCGGAGGCCGTGCCCTTGGGTGCATTCGCCTGGGCCAGCAGCGGGTCGGTGTCATCGCCGTGCGGGACGAACTTCACGCCCTTGGGCAGGGTGACGTCCGACAGGTGCAGGCGAGCGTTGCCCACCAGGCCGCCGAGGTCGACTTCGATGAACTGCGGCAGGTTGGCCGGCAGGCAGGTGATGTCGAGTTCGGTCGGGCCATGGGTGACGATCTGGCCGGCCAGCTTGACGGCCGGGCAGGCGTCGGCGTTCAGGTAGTGCACCGGAACCTTGGTGGTGACGGCCTGGGAGGCGTCCACGCGCTGGAAGTCGACGTGCAGGACCAGGGGCTTGTAGGGGTGCCATTGAACGGCACGCACCAGGACCGGCTCGGCCTTGCCGTCCAGGACCATGTCCAGGATGGAAGCGTGGAATTCTTCCTTGTTCAGGGCGTGGTAGATCTCGTTGTGGTCGAGCTCGATATTGGCCGGGGCGGACTTGCCACCGTAGACGATGGCGGGCACCCGACCGGCGCGGCGCAGGCGGCGGCTCGCACTCGAACCCTGGACGCTACGCGAAGTGGCGGTGAATTTCATGGAAAACTCCAAAAAGGGACCTTGGAAGACCCCCGACAACAAAGCAGCCGAAGCTGCGAAACGCCCTGCGCCGCGACCAGCGCAGGGCCATGAAACAGAATGCGCCCGCCGTCAGTCGGCGAACAGCGAGCTGACCGATTCCGCCGTCGAGATGCGCAGGATGGTTTCCCCCAGCAGGGATGCGCAGGACAGCTGGCGGATCTTCGCGCAGGCACGCGCGTCTTCGTTCAGCGGAATGGTGTCGGTGACCACGAGCTCGTCCAGGGCGGATTCCTGGATGCGCTTGATGGCTTCGCCCGACAGCACGGGGTGCGTGCAATAGGCATACACGGAGCCGGCGCCACGGTCCTTCAGGGCCTGGGCGGCCTTGCACAGCGTGCCGGCGGTATCGACCATGTCGTCCATGATCAGGCAGGTGCGGCCGTTGACGTCGCCGATGATGTTCATGACCTCGGACACATTGGCGCGCGGCCGGCGCTTGTCGATGATGGCCAGGTCGGATTCGAGCTGCTTGGCCAGGGCCCGGGCGCGCACCACGCCGCCGATGTCGGGGGACACGACCACCAGGTTCTGGAAATTGCGGCTCCAGATGTCGCCCAGCAGGATCGGCCCGGCGTAGATGTTGTCCACGGGGATGTCGAAGAAGCCCTGGATCTGGTCGGCGTGCAGGTCCATGGTCAGGACTCGGTCCACGCCCACGACCTGCAGCATGTTGGCCACGACCTTGGCCGAGATCGACACGCGGGCCGAACGCGGCCGGCGGTCCTGGCGGGCGTAGCCGAAATACGGGATGGCGGCGGTGATGTTGCGCGCGGAAGCGCGGCGCAGGGCATCGACCATCACCATGATTTCCATCAGGTTGTCGTTGGTCGGCGCACAGGTGGGCTGCAGCACGAAGACGTCCTTGCCGCGGACGTTTTCATTGATTTCCACCATGACTTCGCCGTCGGAGAACCGGCCGACGGTCATCTTGCCCAATGACATGTCCAGGTGATTCACGACATCGACGGCCAGACGAGGATTGGCCGTACCGGTGAAAATCATGAATCTGTCTTGTGCCATGGTGTCGAACCAATGTGTCAAATGACAAGGCTGTTGACAGCCTTCCCGCAGGGAGCGGGCTGGTGCAACAGCCTGATAGCATGCGCTCTGGCGCAGAAATGATGGCTGGGGAAGAAGGATTCGAACCTTCGCATGCCGGAATCAAAATCCGGTGCCTTAACCAGCTTGGCGATTCCCCAATAATTCAATCAGCGACCCAGCCAAGCAACGGATGATCATCCAGTCCCCGGCAGATCCAGGAGCCTTCGATCGCCGCATCGGGCGGGCCTTCCATTTTACTGATTATTCGGTCTCGATGCATCCCTGCGCTGGCCGCATCGGGGAATTCCGCGAACAGGCACGAACCCGAACCCGTCATGCGGACTTCGACCCCCTGGCCCTGCATCGATCGCGCAAGCGCGGCGATTTCAGGGTGCTGCCGAAAGACCACGGCTTCCAGGTCGTTGCGGCCAAATAAAGCGCCGGCGTGCCGTCCTGTCTGCCAATCAGTAAAGACCGGGATTTTTACCGATTCGGAATTTCTTGTCAAATCGGGATCGCGAAAAACATCCGCGGTAGCCACGTGCGCATGCGGGCGCACGATCCAGTAGGCCCGCTCGGGCAGGGCCACGGCCGACAGGTCCTCGCCCACGCCCTGCGCAAAAGCCGGGCGGCCGAAGACGAAGACCGGCACGTCCGCCCCCAGCAGCAGGGCCAGGCGCATCAGCTCGGCGCGCGCCAGGCCCGTGCCCCACAGGCGGTTCAGGGCGATCAGGGTCGTGGCCGCATCGCTGGACCCGCCCCCCAGGCCGCCGCCGGCCGGAATGCGCTTGCGGTAGCGGATGCGAGCGCCCTGCCGGGCGCCGGTGGCCCGCTGCAGGGCGCGCGCGGCGCGCAGCACCAGGTCCTGGTCGGCAGGCAGCCCCGCCAGGCCATCGCCTTCGCGCGACAGCACGCCGTCCGGCGTGGATTCGAAATCGAGGCTGTCGCAGAGGTCCACGAAGCGGAAGACCGTCTGCAGCAGGTGATAGCCGTCCGGGCGCCGCCCCACGACATGCAGGAACAGGTTCAGCTTGGCCGGGGCCGGCACGTCGTACAGCGCCGCCATGCGGGTCAGGGCCGGTCCACGACCAGTTGCAAGCGCCACTGCCCCTGATCGTCCAGGCGGGACAGGCGCACGCGGCCTGGCCCCTGGTCGTCGTAGGCCGAGAGGCGCACTTCCCAGCCGTCCTGGCGCATCGACGCCAGACGGTCCTGGTCGTCGCGCTGCGCATCGACGACGATGCCGGGGGCGGCTTCGCCGCGCATCCAGTGGCGCAGCCCGGACACCGGCATGGGATGACCCCAGACCAGGGCCAGCAGGTCGTCGGGCGTGGGCGCCGATTCGCGGCTGCCGTCGGCGCGTTCCAGTTCGGACAGGCCGGGGGCCACCCGGATCCGGGCCAGGACGCTGCCCAGCGGAGAAACCAGGTCCAGGCGCAGGACGCGGCCATCGTCGCGCCAGGAGAACCCCCCCTGGGCAGCATAGGGAGCCGCGCCCGCCGGCTGCAGGTTGACGGCGAACCGCCCCTGCCGCTCGAATGCGGGGCCCTGGCCGCCGATGCGCTGCGGCGTGGCGCAGGCGGCCAGCAGGCTGGCCAGGAGCGCCGCCAGGCAGACGGCACCGAGCCGCCTGAACCGTGCACCAAGGCTGCGCGCGGCACGGAACGGAAAGGCAGCGGAACCCGTCGTCATGGCAGCCTGACCCCCAGGCGGTGGAGCGTTTCCTTCAGGGCCGCGCTGCCGGGATCGGCCTTGAGGCCTTCGGCCCAGATGCGCCGGGCTTCTTCGTGGCGACCCAGCATCCACAGCGTCTCGCCCAGGTGCGCGGCCACGTCGGCTGCGGGCAACTGGTCGTACGAGCGGCGCAGGTATTCCAGCGCCCCCTGGTAGTCGCGGGTGCGGAACAGATACCAGCCGACGCTGTCCAGGATGTAGGCGTTGTCGGGATCGAGTTCCAGCGCCCGCTCGAGCAGGTCGCGCGCCTCGTCCAGGTTGCGGTTCTGCTCGACGAAGGTGTAGCCCAGCGAATTGTAGGCATTGGCATTATCGGGATCGAGCTCGATCACGCGGCGCATCAGGGCCTCGAATTCGGCCGTCTTGCCCTGCTGGTGCAGCAGCATGCCCAGGTCGTACTTGATTTCCGGCGTATCGGGCATTTCAAGGTCGGACGCTTTCAGCAGCTCGACCGCCTGGTCGGTGCGCCCCGCATCCCGGTAGATCGAGGCCAGGGTCAGGCGCACCACGGCCCGCTCGCGGCGGTCGGCCGGCTTGATGGCATCCAGGGTGGCGCGCGCCTGGTTCAGATCGCCCAGCTTGCCGTGCAGCACGGCCTCGTGCGTGCGCGCCTGGAAGAGCAGCGACGGCTCGTCGATGCTGCGCAGCTGGCGGATCGCCTCGCGCAGGTCGTTCTGGCGCTCGGCGATCTGCACCAGCAGCAGCCTTGCATCGGAGACGTCGGACTGGGCGTTGGTGGACGCGTCGCGGATGGCCTGGCGCCGCTGCTGCTGGATCGCGATGTACTGGTTCAGCAGGGCCTTGGCTTCGGTGTAGCGCCCGGCCCGGGCATTGACCTCGGCTTCGGTGTAGAGCAGGTCGAAGTCTTCCGGAGCGCGGCTGCGCATGCGGTCGAGCAGGCCCAGGGCCTCGTCGAAGGCTCCCCGCCCCGTCAGGCGGCTGACCAGCAGCAGCTGCAGGCCCCGGCGGTCCGGGTGGCGCTCCAGGTAGGCATAGGTTTCCTTGATGGCCTGGGCGGGTTCGACCCTGAGCCCGTATTCGAGCACTCGCTGGGCGGCATCCTGGGAATCCGGGTCCAGCACCTGGGCACGGCGCGCCTCGTCCACGGCACGCGCGGGTTCGCCGGCCGCCCAGGCCGCGTCGGCCAGCGCCAGGCGGGCGAGCGCCGATGTGCCCGACACATCCGCCAAGGCCTTGTCCAGCACGTCCAGGGCCAGGCGCTTGTCCGTCATCTTGGAAACGATCCCGGCGGCCTGGACGATGGCCTGGTCCTGGTCCTCGGCCGAGGCGATGCGGCGCGACAGCGTCCGGGCCAGGCCTTCGGTCTGGCCGCTGGAAGCCGACAGCGCGAGCGATGCGGCCACGGCTTCGGGATTGGTCGGATCCAGGCTGGCCCATTCCCGGGCCGCGCGCAGCGCCAGCGCCAGGTTGCGCCCCGTCATGGACATCTGGAAGGCGCGGCGCGCCAGCCGGGGATCCAGCGTATCGTGCGCCAGGGACAGGAGTTCCTGGGCAGCATCGTCGTACTGGCCGCGCTGGGCGGACAATTCGGCCACCAGCAGGCGATACAGCAGTTCGGGGGTGAGATTGACGGCGGGCGGCTCGCCGCTACGCAAATGGATGGTCTCGACCGGATCGGCCGGCGCTGCGGCCGGAGGCGCAGCCCACGCCACCTCGTGTGCGACGGCCAGCGCCAGCACAACGGGAATCACGGAAACGGGAAATCTCATTTGCGGTAACCATGGCCGGAACGCAGGAAGAAACCGCGTCTGGTGGCAAAATTGCATCATCGAAAGAGGATGTTATCACCCTGCCATGCCGGAACTGCCAGAAGTCGAAACAACGCGTCGTGGAATTGCCACGATCATGCCCGGGCGCATCCTCCGGCGCCTGATCGTGCACGAATCGCGGCTGCGCTGGCCCGTGCCGGACGACCTGCCCGGCCGGATCCGCGACACCGAAGTCCTGGCCTGCGAGCGCCGGGGCAAATACCTGCTGATCCGCTTCGCGCAAGGCACCCAGATCGTCCACCTGGGCATGTCGGGATCCCTGCGGCGTGTGCCGATGGACGAACCGCTGCGCAAGCACGACCACGTGGAATGGCTGTTCGACGATGCCCGCTTCCTGCTGCACGACCCGCGCCGCTTCGGCGCCGTCCTGTGGCATCCGGCCGAGGCCGGCGCGATCGAGGCCCACCCGCTGCTGGCCGGGCTCGGCATCGAGCCCTTCGACCCGGCATTCACGCCCGGCTTCCTGCACGCGGGCCTGCGGGGGCGCCGCCAATCGGTCAAGCAGCTGTTGCTGGGCGGGCGGATCGTCGTGGGCGTGGGCAACATCTATGCATCGGAATCGCTGTTCCTGGCCGGCATCGACCCGCGCCTGCCGGGCGCGCGCGTGTCGCGCCCGCGCAGCGCCCGGCTGCACGCGGCGATTCTGCAGACACTGGGCCAGGCGCTGGAATCGGGCGGCAGCACGCTGCGCGACTACGTCAATGCCCAGGGCGCACCAGGGGCGTATTTCACCCAGCACGCCGCCGTCTATGAGCGCGACGGCCAGCCCTGCCCGCGATGCGCCACCCCGATCCGGCGCATCGTGCAGGGCCAGCGGGCCACGTACTTCTGCCCGAATTGCCAGAAACGTTAGGCCCAGGCACTCAATTCGGATGGATGGGCTTGTCAGGCAAGGCGCAAACCGCAGCGATAGTCTGACTATCGCAAGGATTTGCAACGCAGCATGGCAAGCCCAGGCGCCGAATCAGATCGCGGCGACGATGATCACTTCGAACTTCAGCCCAGGTGCTGCCAGGCTCGACTCGCCCGTGGCGCGGGCCGGCGGATTGGCGGGGTCGATCCAGGCCTCCCAGATCTGGTTCATGGCCTGGAAATCGGCCATGTCGGCCAGCCAGATCGTGGCCTGCAGGATGCGGGACTTGTGGCTGCCGGCCTGGGCCAGCAGCCGGTCGACTTCGGCCAGCGCCGTGCGCACCTGGCTCTGGATGTCGTCGCCTTCGTGGCCCACCTGGCCCGACAGGTAGACGGTATTGCCGTGGACGACGGCCCCGCTCATGCGGGCGCCGGGTTCGATGCGTTGAATGGTCATGATGACAGATTCCACAAGTGAAGGGGATTCAGGGGGTGCCCAGCACCTTGCCCGGATTCATGATGCCCTGGGGATCCAGGGCCGATTTGATGCGATGCATCAGCGCCATTTCGACCGGGTCCTTGTAGCGCGGCAGCACGTCGCGCTTGAGCTGGCCCACGCCGTGTTCCGCGCTGATCGATCCTCCCACCGCATGCACGCGGTCATGCACCAGATCGTAGACCGCATCCTGGCGCGCCAGCAGCTGGCCTTCGGCCCAGTCGGCCCCGCGCGCAACGTTGTAGTGCAGGTTGCCGTCGCCCAGGTGCCCGAAGATCACGTTCCGGATCCCCGGGAACGCGGCCTGCAGCGCGGCGTTGGTGCCCAGCACGAATTCGGCCATGCGCGACACCGGGATCGAGACGTCGTGCTTGATGCTCTTGCCGGATTCCTTTTCAGCCAGGGGGATGCTTTCGCGCAGATGCCACAGCGCGTGGCTTTGCGCCATGGATTCGGCTATCACCGCGTCCAGGACGACGCCGGCCTCGATCGCATCGCCCACCACGACCTCGAAGCGTTCCCGGGCGTGGGCCTCGGATTCGCTGTCCGACAGCTCGAGCAGCGCATACCAGGGCATATCGGCCGACGGCCCCTCGAAGGGCAGGCGCTGCTGCGGGAAACAGCGCACCACGTCCTGGAGGCAGTCGCCGGCCATCAGTTCGAAGCCGGTCAGCGAGGCGCCCAGGCCCGCACGGGCGCGGCCCAGCATGTCGATGGCCGCCTCGATCGATTCCAGCGCCAGCAGCGCGGTGCAGCGCGCCACCGGCAGCGGATGCAGTTTCAGGGTGGCCGCGGTGATGACGCCCAGCGTGCCCTCGCTGCCGATGAACAGATCGCGCAGGTCGTAGCCGGTGTTGTCCTTGCGCAGGCCGCGCAGGCCGTGCCAGACATCGCCCTGGGCGGTCACGACCTCGAGCCCCAGGGTCAGTTCGCGCATATTGCCGTAGCGCAGGACCTGCGTGCCGCCCGCATTGGTGGCCAGGTTGCCGCCGATCGTGCAGCTGCCCTCGGCCGCCAGGCTGAGCGGGAACAGCCGCCCGGCCTCGCGCGCGGCCTGCTGCACGGACTGGAGGATGCAGCCGGCCTCGACTTCCATGGTGTCGTTGTCGGTATCGATGCCGCGGATCCGGTTCAGCCGCTGCAGCGACAGGATCACCGCCCGGCCGGAATCATCGGGCGTCGCGCCGCCGCACAGCCCGGTGTTGCCCCCCTGGGGAATCACGGGCAGGCCCGCCTGCGCGCACAGGCGCACGACCGCCGCGACCTCGTCGGTGGTGCCGGGCCGCACCACGGCCAGCGACCGGCCGCGATAGCGCTCGCGCCAGTCCGTTTCCCAGGGCTGCGCATCCGCCCCGGTCAGCACCTGCGCGGCGCCGACCGTCGCGCGCAAAGCATCCAGATGATCCATGATCTTCGTAATTCCAGCGGCCCGGCAATGCAACAGGGCCTTTCGATGAACGGAATCCCAGATTGTAATCGGCGATAATGGCGGCAGCCGATCTTTCCGCCGGACCATGCACATGAATGCCCCTCTGCCTTCTGCCGTCTTCAAAGCCTACGACATCCGCGGCACCGTGCCCGGGCAGATCAACGAACCCTTCGCCCACCGCCTGGGGCTGGCATTGGCCGCCCAGGCCCGGCGCGAAGGCGTGCGCAGCATGGCGATCGGCTACGACGGTCGGCTGAGCAGCCGCGGCCTGGCCCACGCCGTCAAGACGGGACTGCACGCGGGCGGGATCAACACGGTGGACCTCGGCCTGGCGCACACCCCGCTGGTGTACTACGCCGCCCACCGGGACGGCAGCGGCTCGGGCATCGCCATCACCGGCAGCCACAACCCGCCCGACTACAACGGTTTCAAGATGATGATGGCGGGGCGCACCCTCCACGGCGACGACATCCAGGCCCTGCGCCAGGCCATGGACGGCATCCAGCCGCCCCTGGACACGACGCCGGGCATCAGCGTCGTCACCGACCTGACGGACACCTACATCCGCGAGATCGCCGATCACGTCCGCCTGGCCCGCCCCATGCGCATCGCCATCGACTGCGGCAACGGCGTGGGCGGCGTGGCGGCCGCCCGGCTGTTCCGGGCACTGGGCTGCACGGTGGACGAGTTGTACTGCGAGGTCGACGGCCAATTCCCCAACCACCACCCCGATCCGGCCGACCCGGCCAATCTGCGGGACCTGACCGCCCACCTGCGCGACACCGATTGCGAACTGGGCCTGGCATTCGACGGCGACGCCGATCGCCTGGGCGTGGTCACCCGTTCGGGCCAGATCATCTGGCCCGACCGCCAGATGATCCTGTTCGCCCGCGACATCCTGCAGCGCCAGCCGGGCGCCTCCATCATCTTCGACGTCAAGTGCAGCCGCCACCTGGGCCGTGCCGTGCTGGAAGCGGGCGGGACGCCGCTGATGTCGCAGACGGGACACTCGCTGATCAAGGCGCGCCTGGCCGAGACCGGCGCCCCCCTGGCCGGCGAGATGAGCGGCCACATCTTCTTCAAGGAGCGCTGGTACGGCTTCGACGACGGCCTCTATGCCGGCGCGCGCCTGCTGGAAATCCTGTCGCGCAGCGACGATCCGAGCGGGGTGCTGGAAGCCCTGCCCCAGGGAATCTCCACCCCCGAACTGAAACTGCCCATGGCCGAAGGCGAACCGCATCCCTTCATCCGCCGCCTGCAATCCGAAGGCCATTTTCCCGGCGCCACGGACCGCATCACGATCGACGGCATCCGCGCCGAATACCCGGACGGCTTCGGCCTGGCGCGCGCATCCAACACGACACCCGTGGTGGTGCTGCGCTTCGAGGGCGACACGCCCGAAGCCCTGGAGCGGATCCAGGGCGAATTCCGAGCCGCCATCGCCCAGTTGCTGCCGGGGCGCGAACTGCCGTTCTGACGGAACGGCTCCTGCCGGAATTTCGAATCAACCGCCGTATCGCCGCCCCTGCTCCAGCAGATCGGGGGTGCCGATCACCGCATTCAGGCCGTCGAAATCCAGCATCCTGTCCTTCCAGGACAAGGTCGAGCCCAGGCGGCGCAGACTGCCGTAGTAGTCCTGCAGGGTATGCGCCACCGCCCGCGCCGTGCCCCCTGGGAAGATGACGATGCGAAACCCGAACTCCGCCAGCGCCTCGACTCCTTGCACGGGCGTCTTGCCCCCTTCGACCATGTTCGCCAGCAGCGGCACGCGATGCGCAAGACGTTCGCAGGCCACCCGCATCTGCTCGGGCGTACGCAGGGCTTCGACGAACAGCGCGTCGGCCCCGGCTTCGAGATAGGCTTCGGCACGGTCCAGCGCGGCCTCCAGGCCCTCCGGTGCCAGCGCATCGGTGCGCGCCAGGATCAGGGTCGACGGATCGGTCCGGGCATCCAGGGCCGCATGCAATTTGCCCAGCATCTCGGCAACGGGAATGACGCCCTTCCCGTCCAGATGACCGCAGCGTTTGGGAAAGGTCTGGTCTTCCAGCTGGATCATCGCCGCGCCCGCCCGCTCGAAACCGCGCACGGTACGCTGCGTGTTGAGCGCATTGCCGAATCCCGTATCGGCATCCACGATCACGGGCGTCCGAACCCGGTCGGTGATGCGGGCCAGCAGGCTTTCGACTTCGGTGTAGGTGGTCAGCCCGACATCCGAGCGCCCAAGCTGCGTGTAAGCGATCGATGCGCCCGAGAGATACAGGGCATCGAAGCCGGCCTGTTCGGCCAGCAAGGCCGACAGGACATCGTAGACGCCGGGCGCCAGGACGGTCCCGTCTGCCAGCCGGGTCTTCAAGATCTGTTTCATTTCTGATTCCTAATCCGCTGCCGGGACGAGCGCCCGCCCTATCTGCGCAGCGGCAGTCGCCGCCGCGATGTAGCCGCCCGCCACGGCACTGAGCAGGCCATTGCCGGACAGATAGCCCGAGACGTCGTTCCCGGACACCCCCCGGGCGGCGCCTCCCGCAGCCAGAAGATTCGGGAAGGGGAGACCGGCCTCGTTCAGGACGCGGCACTGCGCGTCGATATCCAGGCCGCCCTGGGTATGGAACAGCGCGCCGGTGACCTTGACGGCGTAGTACGGTGCCTGCAAGGCCCGCTCGAATACACGGCCATGTGTGTCCACCGCACCTGGGCCGATCCCGTCCAGGGTGCGGCCCAGCGCATCCACGTCACATCCGATCACCGCCGCAAGCTCGGCGGGTCCGGCACAGGTCTTCACGGCATGATTCGATTCGGCCAGCGCAAAATCGGGGAATCCGGACACCAGACTCCGGGCCTGCTCATCGAACACATCCCAGGCGACGGAGCCGGGCTGCGCCAGCACCTGCACGGCCGCCTCGGAATAGCCGCGCGTCTCGTCATGAAAACGCCGTCCTTCCCGATTGATCTGCACGCCGCCGCCCATCATCACGGCCCATGAAATCAGCACCCCCAGGGGCGTGGCCCAGGACCCGTGCCCCTGATAGGCGCCCAGGTCTGCCAGGCGCGCCCCGAGCTGCAGGCCCCATTCGACGGCACTGCCATCATTGCCTGCGTGGCCGCCATACACGGCCTGGCGCATGGCCGGCAAGTATCGGCGCACCATGTCCGGGTTGCCGCCGAACCCGTTGCAAGCCAGGATCAGCACGTCGCAGGCAATGACTTCCGTCGTGCCATCCGGACGTTCGCAGACGGCCGCCACAACCCGATCGCGGGCATCCACCAGAATCTCCGCCACCCGCGCGGAAGTCAGCAGATAGGCCCCCGCCTCGGTGGCGGCGCGTGTCAGGGCGGCGACCAGCGCCGCGCCGCTGCGCTCGGGCAAGGTGTGCATGCGGTGGGCGGCATGGCCCGGATACAGGAAGCCATCCAGCACCTCGAACACCAGGCCGTGGCGTCCCAGATCATCCATGGCTGGCGCAATGGCCCGCGTATAGGCCTGCACCAGATGCTGCGCGGCGGTGCCGTGAGCCTTGGCCTGGATGTCTGCCGCAAAGCGCCGCGGATCGTCGTCGATGCCCAGGGCGCGCTGCACCGCGGTACCTGCAGCGGGAATGAAGCCCGAGGACAATGCAGTCGACCCGCTGGGCGTCCCGTCGCGCTCGATCAGCACGGTCTCGATACCGGCTTCTGCCAGGCGCAATGCCGCGGTCAGCCCACAGGCGCCGGCGCCGACAATCGCAACCTGTACGTGCATCGCATCCGGGCCCGGCGCCACGCCGCGACGGACGATGGGTTTCCCGCTCATCGCCGCATCCCATCCAGCAGATCCCGGCACGTCACGATATCGGCGACGGTCTTCAGATCCGCCAACGCGGCATCGTGCATGGCCGGCGTAGGTGCGGCACAGCCGTCGGCCAGCACCGTCACATGGTAATCGCGCATATGGGCATCACGCACCGTACTGGCGACACCGCCATTGGTCACGATGCCGGCGACGATCAGGCGGGTGATGCCGGCGCGTCGCAATACCCAGTCCAGCTGCGTATTGAAAAAGGCCGAATAGGCCACTTTCCAGACCGACACGTCGATCAGGCCGTCGAATTCCGCCACATTGGCGTGCCCGGCCGAACCGGCGGCAAAGTCACCCTTGGACAGGAAAGGGCGCAGCCGCTTCAGGTGCGGCGAAATCATGGGCTCGCCCTGTGCATCCGGCCACAGCGTGAACTGGCTGGCGGCCACGAAGCCGCCCCCCGCCTTGATCGCGCGCGCCACCGGCGCCACCCTGGCGGGCAGGGCACGCGCCTGCGGGCTGACCGCGCCGCCGCGATCATAGGCGCCCCCAGGGACCAGGAAATCATTCTGCAGGTCGACCACGATCAGCGCCGTGCCGCGGATATCCAATGAACTCATGACCCAGCCCCTATGATCCGATGCGCGAAATCAGCAGATTGCCCAGGCCATCCACCCGGCCGGAAAACCCCGGTTCGATCCAGATGGTGGTATCCGCCTGTTCGAGAATCGCGGGACCGTCCACGCGGGCATCCACCGGCAGTTCCAGGCGGGCGTAGCGCACCGCATCGTGCCATTGCCCGGCATGGAACACAGCCTGCGTGCCCAGGGTAGCCGGCATGCGGGTGCCCTTGGGGGCCAGCAGCGTCAGGTCGAATTTGGGACGCCGGCCGATGCGCGCATAGCGCAAATTGAGAATGCGGACCGGAATGCCGCTCAGGCTGCGGCCAAAGGCCGCGCAGTAGGCCCGATCGAAAGCAGCGGCAATCCCGGCGCGGTTCAGTTCGGCACGGGCGACCTCGACGCGCACGGTATGGCTCTGGCCGACGTACAGCATATCCAGCTCGATGCTTTCATGCACACCCTCGAAAGCCACGCGGGCGGAATCCAGGCGGGCCTGGCAGGCCCGGACCAACTCATCGACACGGGCCAGCAAGTCTTCGACGTCCAGGGCGTCCAGCGAGACGTTCAGCGTCTGCACCCCGTCATGGCGCATGTCGGCCATGACGCAACCCAGCGCCGACGTCACGCCGGGGAAACGCGGAATGATGCCGTGAGCGGCACCGACCTCGCTCATCATCGCGCACACATGCAGGGCACCGCCGCCGCCGAAAGGCATGTAGGCGAACTTGCGCGGATCGTGCCCACGCTCGATGGACACCAGCCGGATGGCGCCCGCCATCTTGGCATTCGCCACCGTCAGGATGGCCTCTGCGGCCGCATGGACGTCCAGCCCCAGCGGCCGGGCGACGTGCTCCTCGATCGCGGCCCGCGCAAGCGCGACGTCCATCCGCGCCAGCAGCCCCCCGCCCAGCGGCCGATCGGCAGCGATGCGGCCCAGCAGCACATTGGCATCCGTGACCGTGGGGCGGGTATTGCCGCGCCCGTAGCAGGCGGGGCCGGGAATGCTGCCTGCCGATTCGGGGCCGACCTGCAGCAGGCCGCCCGCATCCACGCTGGCGATGGAACCACCGCCGGCACCGATGGTCTCGATCTGGATCATCGGCGCGCGCACCACCATGCCGAAGTCGATGGACGTCTGCGCCGCCAGGGAGGCTTCACCCGCCGCCACCAACGACACATCGAACGACGTGCCGCCCATGTCGCCGGTGACCACGTCCGGGAAACCCGCAGCGCGCGCGATGGCAGCGCAGGCGATCACTCCGGCGGCCGGACCCGACAGCGCCGTGCGCACAGGCAACGCGCAAGCCGTCTCGCGCGACATCACACCGCCATTGCTTTGCACGACCAGCAGTTCGCCGCCGAAACCATGGCCCTGCAGGTCGGCTTCGAGCCGGTTCAGGTAATTGCCCACCACCGGCTGCAGCGTGGCGTTCAGCACCGCCGTGGAACAGCGCTCGAATTCGCGGATTTCGGGCAACACCTCGGAGGCGGCCGTGACGTGCTCATTGGGCCAGATCGCACGCACTCGCGCGACAGCACGCGCCTCGTTGACCGGGTTGGCATAGGCATTGATGAAGAACACGCAAACGGCATCGCAGCCCTGCTCCATCAGGGCGCGCGCCGCCGCGTCGACCTGGTCCAGATCCACGGGCGTATGCACCGTGCCGTCGGCCAGCACGCGTTCGTCGACCTCCAGGCGCAGGTCGCGCGACACGATGGGCTGATAATTGCCGCGCAGCCCCCAGGTCTGGGGCCGGTCGCGGCGCCGCATTTCCAGCACGTCGCGAAACCCGGCGGACGTGATGATGCCGGTACGCGCCACCTTGCGCTCAAGCAGCGCATTGGTGCCCACCGTCGTGCCGTGCACGATGGAAGAAATCTCCTGCACACCGCCATCGATCCGCGCGATGCCATCCATGAAGCCTCGCGCCTCTTCACCACGCGTGGACGGCACCTTGACGACCTGCACAGAGCTGCTGTCTTCATCCAGCACGAACAGATCCGTGAACGTGCCGCCCACATCCACTCCAACCACCAGGCCTCGTACAGCACTCATGCCGACCGCTCCTTCAAACCCTCGTTCACATACCCCATGCGGCAATCCCGCTCACGCGCTGCCGCCGTGCGCCTGTCCGGCGGCCCATAGCCGCCGCCGCCCGGTGTCTCCAGGCGCACCCGGTCGCCCCGCCGCAACTGGATGCCCAGCATCTTCGAAGTCATCGGCGGAGTCCGCCACGTACCATCCTGCTGATAGCGGAATACGTTCAACGCCGCCGGCCCGCCGCCTGCGATGCCCTTGGGCGCGCTGCAGCCGCGCTCGCCGAACACGAACGCTTCGGCCTGCTCTTCAAGCAGTTCGATTTCATAGATCGCGCCCAGACCGCCGCGATACTGGCCGTCGCCCGCCGAATCCGGCCGCAACGCCCATTGCGTGAAACGCACGGGATAGGCAGCTTCCAGGATTTCCAGGGGCGGAATGGTCGCGGTCGAGATCGGCGCATTGCCATGACTCAGCCCATCGCCGTCGGAATGGCCGCCGTGGCCGCCGCCGAAGAAACTGAACATCACCCAACGCTGGCCTGCACGGCCGGCATCGGTGCGATGACCGGCGATGGACAATGCGTTGATGGTGCCGTAGGCCTGCGCCATCGCACGTTCCGGCGCAGCCTGGGCCATCGCGCAGAACACAACGTCGATCATCCGCAGGATGGTTTCGGTGTAGCCCCCCACCGGGCGCGGACGGTCCGCTGAAATCACCGACCCGGCCGGCAGTTCCACGTCCACCGCGTCCAGCACGCCGGCATTGGCCGGCACATCCGGGAAAAGATGCTTCAGTGCGACATAGCAGGCCGCAATCGCCGTGGAGCGGGAAATGTTCACCGGCCCGGCACAGGCCGGCGATGTGCCCGAGAAGTCCAGCGACAGACGGTCTCCGGCGACTTTCATGCGCAGGGCAATGCGCAGCGGTTCGTTTCGCACGCCGTCGTTGTCCAGCATGTCCTCGAACGCGTATTCCCCGTCCGGCAGCCGGGCAATATGCTGGCGCATCAGGCGGCGCGCACGTTCGCGCAGCGTGTCCAGCGATTCCAGCACGACGGCATCGCCGTACTCGTCGAGCAGACCGTCCAGACGGCGCGCCCCCAGATCCAGGGCGGCCAGTTGTCCGTTCAGATCGCCCCAGAGGCTGTCGGGCAGGCGCGTGTTGGCCTTCAGGATGGCCAGCACGTCGAGATCCAGCACACCGGCGCGCATGATCCGCACAGGCGGGATCTGCACCGCCTCCTGCCAGCACTCTGTCGCGGCGGGATTGTAGTTGCCGGGCACGGCACCGCCGACATCATGCCAGTGCGCCGCCGAGGCCAGGAAGCAGAACAAGGCGCCGTCACGGAAGACAGGCCGCACCAGCTTGAAGTCATTGGCGTGCGTCCCACCCTCGTAGGGATCATTGAACAGCCAGACGTCGCCCTCGGCCATGCCGCCGCGCTCGGCAGCCGCAGCTGCGGCTGCCTTGACGGCGAACGCCATGGCGCCAACGAACACCGGCAGGCCCGACTTGCCCTGGATCAGGGTCGCGCCGGTCTGCGCGTCGTACATCCCGTGACATGCGTCATGGGCTTCGGCGATGATGGGATTGAACGCGCTGCGATACAGCGTCGCGTCCATTTCATCGGCAATCTGTTCCAGGCGTCCCTTCAGGACGGCCAGGGTGACGGGATCCAGCATGGTGATTTCCTAAGAGGTGTGACGCTGTTTCAATACATTCAGCAACCCGCCGGCGCGCACCATGTCCAGGAGAAACGGGGGCACGGGCTCGCAGGCCAGCTCGGAAGGACCGGGACCCGTGCGGCTGATCCGCCCGCTGGCGGGATCCAGGCGGATGCATTCGCCCTCGGCCATGACCTCGGCCCGTGCGCACGTCAGCAGCAGCAGGCCTACGTTGAACGCATTGCGGAAGAACAATCCATTGAAGGACGGGGCGATCACGGCAGCCACGCCGAGGCGGGCCAGGGCCAGTGCCGCTTGTTCGCGCGAAGAGCCGATGCCGAAGTTCGGACCCGCCACCAGCACGTCGCCCGGTCTGACCTGGCCGGCAAACTCGGGACGCACCCGCTGCAGGCAATGCCGCATGATTTCTTCGATGCCGAACTTCATGTAGGCGCCGGGCGCCAGCGCGTCGGTATCGATATCCGCGCCCACCCTCCAGACGCGGTGCGTGTCGGCCTGATCGCTCATGACAGGAACTCCCGTGGATCGCTGATGCGGCCGCGCACTGCCGAGGCCGCCGCGGTATAGGGGGAAGAGAGGAACACCTGCGCAGTCTCCGAGCCCATGCGGCCCTTGAAGTTCCGCGCAGTGGTGGAAATGACGTTGGCACCGTCCGGGATCGAGCCCCCATAGCCCGCGCACGCGCCGCAGGCCGTGGGAAACATTTCGCCGCCCGCATCCCGCAAGGCCTGGATGAGCCCTTCCCGCTCGGCCTGTTCCTGGTCCTGCCGGCTGGCCGGCGCCACGATCAGCCGCAGGCCATCGGCGACGCGACGGCCCTTCAGGATGCTGGCCGCCGCGCGCAGGTCCTCGAGTTTGGCACCCGTGCAGGCGCCGATATAGGCCACCTGGACCGGCGTGCCGGCGTACTGATCCACATCCCGCGCATTGGCGGGGCTATGCGGCGCAGCCACCTGCGGCGCCAGCACACCCGCATCGAACTCGTGCCGCTCGGCATCCGCCCCGGCATCGCTCTGCCAGTGCGGGAGATCGAATGGCTGCGTCACGCCAGCGAGGCGCAGATAGTCGACCGTGATTTCATCCGGCGCGATCAGGCCCACTTGAGCGCCGAATTCGGCGCTCATGTTCGAGAGCGTCATCCGTTCCTGCATCGGCAGGGCGCGCACTGCCTCGCCGCAGAACTCCACAGCCTGATAGCGGCCGCCATTCATGCCGTGGCGACCGATCATGTGCAGCATCATGTCCTTGGCGGTGACGCCAGCGGACAGGCGGCCGCTCCAGTGCATCATCAGGGTCCTGGGCACCTTGACCCAGATATGCCCGGTCACCGCCACTCCCAGCATTTCCGTGCTGCCGATGCCGAACATGTACGCGCCGAAGGCACCGCCCGTGGGAGAGTGCGAATCCCCGCCCACACAGAACATGCCGGGGCGGATATGGCCATGCTGCGGCACCACGACGTGGGAGATCCCGACGGAATCGTAGACATTGGGCAGTCGCTGTTCGGCCGCCCAGTCGCGGGCGATCCGGACGATCCGGCGCGACTCGTCATCCGACTCCGGGACATAGTGATCGATGACCAGGACGATCCTGGACTTGTCCCACAGAGGCATGCCAAGCTCTTCCAGCATGGGCTGCAGTCGCCGGGGTCCGCTGGAGTCGTGGAACATCGCCAGGTCTACCGCGCAGGTCACGATCTCGCCTTCGGTGACCGCCGTCCGCCCGCAGGCGGCGGCGATCAGTTTCTGCGCCAGTGTTTGCGGCTGATTCATCGTCACACCCCCAGGTACGCGCGGCGCACGTCGTCGCTGGCAAGCAAGTCCGGGCAGGCGCCGCTATGGCGCACCATGCCGTTTTCCAGGACGTAGGCGCGCTGGCCGATTTCCAGTGACTGGGCCACGTTCTGCTCCACCAGCAGGATCGACAGGCCATCGCCATGCAGCCGCAGGATCAGGCCGAACAGTTCCTCGACCATCAGCGGCGACAGGCCCAGAGAAGGTTCGTCCAGGATCAGCAGCCGGGGTTCGGCCATCAGCCCCCGGCCGATGGCCAGCATCTGCTGCTCGCCGCCGGACATCGTGCCGGCCAATTGCATCAAGCGCTCACGCAGCCGCGGGAAGATGTCCAGCACCTTCTCGAGGTTGGCGGCACGCCTCGCGCGTGCCCGGGCGAACGACCCCAGTTCCAGGTTCTCCCGCACGCTCAGGTTGGGAAACACGCGCCGGCCTTCCGGCACCTGGATCAACCCGGCCCGCACCACGTCGCGATAATGGCGGCCCGTCAGATCCTGCCCATCGAAACGCACTGTCCCTTCCCGGCGGCGGCACAGGCCGCACAGCGTATTGTTCAGGGTCGACTTGCCCGCTCCATTGCTGCCAAGGAGCACGACGATCTCGCCCGCATTCACCGTCAGGTCGACGCCATGCAGGACTTCCACCGGCCCGTACCCCGAACGCAAACCCTCGACTTCCAGCAATGCGCTCATCCCCGCGCTCCCCGGGCGGCCAGCCGGGCCGCGGCGCCATGGCCCAGGTAGGCCTCGACCACCCCTGGATCACGCGTCACTTCGGAGGGAGGACCCGAGGCAATCAGACACCCCTGCGCAAGGACCCAGACCTGTTCGGCCAGGCTCATCACGGCACGCATCACGTGCTCGATCATCAGAACGGTGACGCCCTCATCAACCAGATTCCTCACCACGGGAATCATCTCCTCTATTTCGCTCGGATTGAGCCCCGCAAGCACCTCGTCAAGCAACAGCAGGCGCGGCCGGGTTGCCAGGGCACGGGCCAGTTCCAGACGCTTGCGGCCGGCCACCGTCAGATCCGCCGCGGGCTTGTCGAGCACGGCACCCAGATTGACGCGGACGGCAACGGATTCCGCCAGCGCCAGTGCTTCCCGGCGATCGGCCAGGCGCAAGTGCGCGCCCACCGCGATGTTCTGGCGCACCGTCTGCGCGCCAAACGGCTGCACGACCTGGAACGTCCGGGTCAGACCCAGCCTGGCGGACTCATGAGGCGCATGTCCCGTGATGTTCCGTCCCAGGAAATGCACGGAGCCGGAATCGGGTTTCAGGAACCCGGACAGCAACGCAAACAATGTGGTCTTGCCCGCGCCGTTGGGACCGACCAGGGCGGTGAGGGATCCCTGCGGCACATCCAGGCTCACGTCCTGCACCGCCTTCAGGCCCCCGAAGGCAACCGACAGATTGCGTGCTTGCAACAAGGCTTCAGACACGGATGCGCTCCTTGAAACCGAACCGGCGCCCCAGGGAGCGGCCGACGCCGCTGATGCCGCGCGGCAGGAACATCACGATGATGACCAGCACCACGCCGTAGATCACCATGCTGATGCCCGGGAGCTCCCCGAACAGGTTGCGGGTCAGCTCGGCCAGCACATGCAGAACCAGCGCACCCAGCAGAGGCCCCCACAAGGTTCCCAGGCCGCCCACGATGGCCCCCACCAGCGCCTCGACAGAAATGGCCGGGCCGAACACGATGCCCGGATCGATGTACTGGAACACCTGCACGTAGAACGCGCCGGCGACGCTCATGAAGGCGGCGGACAGCGCGATCCCGCCCAGTTTGATGCGCAAGGGATTCACGCCAATGGCGCGGGCGGCGTCCTCGTTGTCGCGCACTGCCTGCAGATAGGCGCCGAAACGGGAATGTCGCAGCCAGGCGGTGACCACCAGCGCAAGCCCGACGAACGCCAGCAGCAGATAGATATAGCCCCGGCGCGATCCGAACTGCATGTTGGACAGGCCTTCATGCAGCGGGACCATGAGCCCCATCCCGCCGCCGGTAAAGGCCACCGACCCCGCCAGAATGCGGAATACTTCGGCGAAGGCCAGCGTGACCAGCGCGAAATACGACCCCCTGAGCCCGTAGCGGAACGTCAGGCCGCCCATCCCCAGGCCGGCCAGCGCCCCCGCGGCGACGGACAGCGGCAAAACCAGCCAGGGGTTGAGCCCCATCGACAATTGCCCCAGGGCCTGCGTGTAGGCGCCCACGCCGAAGAACAGGGCATGCCCGAAAGACAGCTGACCGCCATAGCCGCCCAGGATGTTCCAGGCTTGCGCCAGGAGCCCGGCATAGAGCGCCATCATCACGAAAGTCAGCCACACGCCCGAATCGGCCAGTGCGGTCAATGCCAGCACCGCCGCTGCGAAGAGCGCGATCGCGCAGAGATCCCTTTTCATGGCTCAGCCCCTTGCCCCGAACAGCCCGCGGGGCCGGAACAGCAACACCGCGATGAAGATCGCGAAAATCCCCATCTGCCCCAGCGAGTCCCCCAGGAACAGGCCGCCGACGGATTCCACCACGCCGATCAGCAGGCCGCCGACCAGCGCACCGCCAAAACTGCCCATGCCGCCCAGCACCACGATGGTGAAGGCGATCAGCACAAAGCCACTGCCCACCTGAGGATTCACGTAGTAGGCCGGCAGAAGGAAGCAGGCCGCCGCCCCCAGGCAGGCCATGCCGATGCCGAACGACAGCGCATAGACTTTCTCCACGTCGATGCCCATCAGCCGCGCGCCCTGTTTCTCATGGGCAACTGCCCGGATCGCACGGCCCAGGTCGGTACTGCGGATGACCCAGAACAAAATGGCGGCGACCGCCAATGCACCACAAAACGCAATGACCTTGGGCAGCGCGATCATGGCCGGGCCGATCGCCACCGTCGACAGGGCATAGGACGTGTCGATGGTGCGCGTATCGGACTTGAACCAGACCAGGGCCAGGTTCTCCAGGACAATGGCCAGGCCGAGTGTCACCAGCAGGATGTTCTCGTCCTTGCCATTGCCGGCCCGATTGATGACGAGCCACTGCAGCCCATAGCCCAGCGCGAACATCCCGGCCACCACCAGCGGCAGGGCCGCGTAGGGATCGATGCCCAGGCGATCCTTGAGCAGATACACGGCGTACAGAGCCACCATCAGCGCCGCTCCATGGGCGAAATTGATGATGTGCAGCACGCCGTAGATCAGGGTCAGGCCCAGAGCGATCAGGGCATAGACGGCGCCGGTCGTGAGCCCGTTGAGCACCGAGGAGAAGAGGATGGTGGAATCCAGCATGCTGTCGTTCAGGTCATCAGGGGAAAGACGGCGTCGGTCTGGCGGTAGTCCGCGGGGAAAATCACCTTGATGTCGTTGTCGAGCACCTGCGTCATCAGGGGCTGGGCGCCGGTATTCTGCCCATTGACGAAATGGGTGGGGCCATAGGGCATGAAATGTTCATTGAACGTGCTCGAAGCCAGCGCCTCGATGATCGCGGCGCGATCGGCGGACTTGGCCCGCTCCAGGGCATCGGCCAGCAGCAGCACCGAGGTATAGGTCATGAAGACCTCGTAACTGAAGTAGGCCCCCTTCCCTTCCACCCGGGCCTTGAGCGGTGCCACGCGCGCATCCTTGGGATTGAACCAGTGGTTGCAATCGATGATGCCGTTGGCGATGTCCGGGAACTCCTTCACGAACTTGTAGCTGGAGGCGGCGCCTCCCAGCACCGAATAGATCGCCTTGGGCTGGACCTTCTGCTGCCTCATGGCCCGCAGCAGCAGGGCGTATTCGTTGTAATAGTTGGCCGGAATCACGATATCGGGGTTCGCCGATTTCATGCGCAGCACGATATTGTTGAAGTCCCTGGTGGGATTCGGATGCTTGAGCACGTCCACCACCTCGAATCCATGCTGCGGCAACGATTTGGACAGGAGGGCCGCCGTGCCGGTGCCAAAAAGCGAATCCTCATGGACGATCATCACGGTCTTGGCCGGCTTGCCCGCGGCATTGTTCAGGGCGGCCAGGTCGGTGATCGCGCGTTCACTGCATATGCGGTAGCCGGGACCGAAACGGAACGTATTCGTCAGACCGCGTTCGACGATCTGGTCGGCCACGCCCACATCCACGACGTGAGGCAGGCCGTACTTGGCGGCGGTCTGCGTCGTGGCCAGGCAGATCGCCGATGCATACGCACCCACAATGGCCGACACGCCTTCCTGGTTCATTTTTTCCACTTCGGCCGAACCGGCCTCCGGTCGGGACTGCGCATCGCCCAGAATGGCCGCCAGGGGAGCGCCGCCCAGGGACTTGATGCCTCCAGCCTGATTGACGTCATCGATGGCCAGCAGCGCACCCAGCCGGCATTGCTGCCCGGAATAGGCCAGCGCTCCCGTCACCGGATGAAGCACCCCGACTTTCACCGGCGCGGCGGATTGGGCGCGAACGATCCAGGGAGAGGACAGCATCGCCGCCGCGGCGGCGGATTGACACAGAAAAGTACGACGCGAGCTCATGGAAAGCCTCCGAAGGAGTCAATGAAATTGGGCCGTTAGCTCTTCGCTGACCCAGACCTTGGCGTCGATGCTGCCGACGCGTGACAGTTGCAATTGATACTGATAGCGATCCGGCCGGTACAAACCCAACAGCAGCTGCACGGGCCGGTCCTCCGTGTCATGAACGACCCGTGTCACCGACAACAGCGCCGAGCCCAGGGACACATCCAGGTAATGGGCGATCTGCGCATCGGCCAGGCGTGCGGAAATGGTCTGCGTCGCACCGCCGAACTCCACGCCGGCGGACTCCAGCAGCATCAGCATCGGCTCGCGCTCCAGATCCTCGCGGGTGAAATCGGCCACAGCCTGCGGCACATAGGTGGTGATGTAGGAAAGCGGGCCGGCGTCGGTGCTGCGCACCCGCAGGCTCTTGTACACGGGCGCACCGATGTCGATGCGCAGCGCCTCGGCCACGGAGGGCGATGCGCTGACCAGTGCGCTGTCGAGCACCTGCACCGAGGTGCGCCGCCCCATGTTGACGATGTTTTCCAGCAGCCCCGTCAGATGTGCCTTCTGCGGCTTGCCGGCCGCCGCCATGCCATCGGCCCGGGCCTTGCCGCGCACTGGCCAGGTCCCCAGGCCAGGCCGGCGCGACACCAGACCATCGGCCACCAGCATTTCCATCGCCTTGCGGATCGTGATGCGGGCCACCTTGAACTGATCGGCAAGCGCATGCTCGCCAGGCACGCCATCCTGGTCGAAACGCCCTTCCTGCAGCTGTTCGCGCAGGATGAGGTAGATCTGGTGATACTTCGGCAGTGGCAAAGAGGTTCCCATGCAGGAAACTCTAAGGATGTCCTAATGTATCGTCAATGGAACAAATAGCCGCCAGAGCTGTCCCATCGGGAAAACACTGATCCGATATCAACTACTGCTTTCAGCGCCCCGCAAGGTCCCGGTACACATCCAGATGCGCGCGAACGATCCGGTCCAGGCCGAAGTCGCGCTCCGCCAATGCCCGTCCCGCGGCGCCCATGCGGGCCCGCCGGTTTTCGTCTCCGGCCAGGGACGCGACCGCATCGGCCAGCGCGCGCGAATCCCGGGGCGGCACCAGCACACCGCTGACTCCGGGCTCGATCGCGTCCCGGCAGCCCGGCACGTCCGTGGTCACCACCGGCCGGCCGCAGGCGGCCGCCTCGATCAGGGACTTGGGCAGGCCTTCGCGATAGGACGGCAGCGTCACGATGTGCGCCTGCGCGTAGAAGCCGGCGACATCCGCGCATTCGCCCACGTACTCGATCGCCCCTTCGGCCCGCCAGGCGTCCAGTTCACTGGCCGTCACCGACGCCGGATTCTCGGGATCCAGGCTGCCGGCCAGGCGCCAGCGCAGCCCCTCGCCGCGTGCCGCGGACAGCCGCGCCGCCTCGACGAATTCCCGCACGCCCTTGTCATGCAGCAGCCTGCTGGCCATGGCAACGGTCACGGGCCCTTCCGGCCAGGGCGCGGGCGCGAACCGGTCCAGATCGACGCCCGATCCCCGCAGCAGCACCGCCTGGCCGGGGCGCACCGCGCCGGCCCGTTCCAGCATGTCGCGGTCGGCGTCGTTCTGGAAGATCACCCGGCTGTTCGGATGGCCCAGGGCCAACCGGTACAGGACCAGGGCCAGGTGCCGCAGCACGCCGCGCAGCCCGGAGCCCTGGATGAACACGTAGCCGAGACCGGAGATCGCCGCGACGTAGGCGGGCACCCCCGCCAATCGGGCGGCGATGCCTCCGTAAAGCACGGACTTGAGGGTGACGGCATGCACCAGGCCGGGCCGCACCCGGCGGAACAGGCGCCAGATCGCCCACAGGCTGCGGGCTTCGGTCCAGGGCCGCATGCTGGTGCGCGACAGGGGCAGGACATGATGCGTCAGGCCCAGCGACTCGATCTGCGCCACTGCCGGGCCGCCCATGGAAGCGACGTGCACCTCGTAGCCCGCATCCCGGGCAGCCAGCGCGACCGGCAGCCGGTGCGACACCAGGAACGCCGGGTTGGTGATGAAGAACAGCAAGCGAGGCGCCAAACTGGCCGATGCCGCAGCCGCCTCGTCCGGAGCCGGGGATGCCGCCACGTCTGCGGGAAAACGCCCCCGCCCCGCTCCGGCCGTCGGGAAATCGGCGGCCAGCCGACGCCAGACCGTTTCGTAGCGGGCCACCATGGCCCCCAGGCTGTAGCGCCGCTCGACGGACGCCCGGGCCTCGTCGCGCCGCGCCGGCCAGCCGGCGTCACGCACGGCCGTCACCGCATCCCCGATGGCGCCCGCCAGGGCCACGGCGTCGCCCGGCGGCACGACCCAGCCGTGCTCGCCCACGATATCGGCCGCGTCGCCCACATCGGTCACGACACAAGCCACGCCGGATGCCATGGCCTCGGAGACCACGTTGGGGAAACCTTCGGCCTTGCTCGAAAGCACGTGGATGTCCAGCGCCCGCATCAGTTCCGGCACATCGTCGCGGCGCCCCAGAAAGATCAGGTGGTCCAGGAGGCCATAGTGCCGCGCCATGGCGATCAGCTCGGCATTGTCGCGCGACATGCCCAGCCCGATCAGCACGCAGCGCAGGTCCGGATGGGTGCGCACGCTCAGGGCCAGGGCCGCCATCAGGTTGCCGTGGTCCTTCAGGGGGTTCCAGCGCGCCACGCTGCCCAGCAGCGGCGCGCCCTGGGGCACGCCCCAGCGGGCACGCAGCTCGGCGGCACCCGACGCGTCCGGATGCCAGACGTCCAGGTCGTAGCCGTTGGGCACCACCAGGACACGGTCGGCACGGTATCCCCAGGCCCGGTGGACCTCGGCCGCCTTGCGCGCGCAGGCCACGATGACCCCCGGCACCCAGGCCGATACCCGCGCGCAGGCCCAGGCCGCGATGCGGGAAGAACGGCTGCTTTCGCCCAGGCTGACGCCCGAATTGCGGATGCCCCAGGCCACGGCGCGGATACCGGCCAGGCGCGCCACCAGGCCCGCGATCAGATCAGCGTGGTACATCCAGGTCTGCACCACGTCGGGACGGCGCGCGCGCAGCAGGCGGTACAGCCGCCACAGGCCGCGGACGTTCCCCGTCCAGCCCTGCATGTCCAGGCAGATCACCTCGATGCCGGCCTCGCGCAGGCGCGCGCCCATGACGCCTTCGCCCCGCATGGACACCACCGTATGCCGGACGGTGCCGCCGGGCGCCGTGACCAGGCGGTACAGCACGGTTTCGGCGCCGCCGTGCAGCAGCCCCGAAATCACGTGCACGACCTGCAGGGGCGCACGATTTTCCGGCGACTGCGTGCCGCCGGCCGGCTGGTGAGCAGCGGGCAGGCCCGCTTCGTTTCCGTTCATGAAATGTCCTCGACCATCAGGTCCATCGCGGCTTTTCAGGGTGCCGGACTGGGTGCGTTGCTGCTCCGGTCCTGGAAGCCGATCGTCCCGTCCGCATCCGTCCAGGCATCATCCCAGGCCCGCAGGACGGCGTCCAGCCCGTAGCGGGCCCGCACCGATTCGGCGGCGGCCCGGCCCCGGGCCTGGCGTTCGGCGGTGCCTGCGCGCATGACCCGCAACAAGGCCTGCCCCAGGGCCGCTTCGTCGCCCAGGGGCACCAGATCGGCCAGACGGCCGCCCAGCGTCAATTCCGATGGCCCCGATGGGCAATCCGTGGCCACGCAAGGCAGGCCCAGGGCCATGGCCTCGAGCAGCGCATTCGGGAATCCCTCGACGCGCGAATTCAGCACGAAGGCATGCGCCCTGGCCAGATCGTCCCAGGGCGTCCGGCTGAAGCCGGGCAGCAGGATGCGGGACTCCAGGCCCAGTTCCCGGACGCGCCGCAGGCAGGCCTCGCGCTGCGGACCGTCGCCCCAGATGCACAGGTCCCAGTCCGGGCACTGCGGGGCGAGCGCTGCGAAGCATTCGATCAGCCGGTCGAACTGCTTGACGGGATTGAACCGCCCCAGCGCCGCCAGCACGCGGCGTTCGCCCGCAGGCTCTGCCTGGCGGCACGCCGGCAACCCGTCGGGCAGCGGGTTGGGTATCACCGCAATGCGTCGCACACCCGGCGCAACCTGCAGCAGGTGGTGCGCGCTGCGCCGGGTCTGCACGGCGACGCGGCGAGCCCAGGGATAGGTCAGGCGCCGCAGCCGGCGCAGGGCCGGCTCCAGATTGACGCTGTGGGCCGGATCGGTGCGTTCGCCGACGACGATCGGCAGGTCCAGGCCGCGCAGGGCGAGCAGCGCCGTCACGTTGACGTTGGTCAGGAAGGACAGCACCCGGTCGGGCCTGCATTCCCGCGCCAGGCACCGCAGGGCGGCGAACTTGGCCAGGGGGCGCAGCCAGGCCGGGCCGCGCACCCGGTCGGCCAGCCACAGCAGGCGCACGGCCGGGTCCAGGGCCTGGTCGCAGCGGCCACGGCCGGAATAGCAGCACACCAGGATGACTTCGTCGCCGCGCCGCGCCCAGGCATTGGCCAGCGTGGCGGCCACGCGCTCGGCCCCGCCCCCATGCATGGAACTGACTAGGAACAGGAGCCGCATGTCAGCCGACCCTCCGGCCCTGGAACACCTGCTCCCAGAGCGCCATGATGCGCGCGGTGCTGAAGCGGTCGCGCGCGTCGACCGCGCGGCCGGCCAGCCGGGCCCGCAGGGCGGGATCGGCCATCAGCGCCGCCAGCCTGGCGGCCAGGGCGTCCGGATCGTCGATCGGCCGGACCAGCACGCCGTCCAGGCCTTCGCGAATGATCTCACGGGGGCCGGTGTCGCAATCGGTGGCCACGCACGGCAGCCCGCTGGCCATGGCCTCGATCAGGGTGTTGGATAGTCCTTCGGCCTGGGAACTGAGCACATACAGGTCCGAGGCGGCGTACCAGGCCGCCATGTTGCCGACGCGCCCCGGCAGGCTGACGCGATCGCCCAGGCCCAGCTCGTCGCGCAAGGATTCCAGCCCGGCGCGCTGCTCGCCTTCGCCCAGGATGGTCAGGTCCCAGTCGGGGAAAGGCGCCGCCAGCTGGGCGAAGGCCCGCAACAGGCCGTCGAATCCCTTGACCGGATGCAGGCGGCCCACGGCCAGCAGCCGGCGGCGCCCGGGCGCGCGCGGCGGCTCCAGCACGGGTTCGCCGTCGACCAGTGGCCAGCGCACGGCATTGGGGATGACCTGGGCGCGCACGCCGGGCAGGTGCTCGTCGAGCCATTGCGCCGTCCCCCGGGTCAGGGCGATGACCGCGTCCGCGCGCGGATAGGTCCAGCGGCGCAGCCGTTCCCAGAATGCCGGCAGCGGCAGGCTGGGCGGATGTGCATGCTCGGTGGCGATCACGCGGCTGCGCCCCCGGGCGGCCAGCACCGCCAGCACCGAACCCCGGGTCATCATGCCCAGCACGATGGTGGGCCGATGGCGCTGCACCAGCCGGCGCAGCGCCAGGATCCGCAGCAGGTTGCCCCACAGGGCGCCCAAGGGACCCGCGCTGTCTCCGGCCAGCCCCAGGGCGTGGCGCCGCACGCCTTCCGGAAGCGGATAGGCGTCGTGGCTGGCATCCGTCTGGGTCACGATCATCACCTGGCAACCGCGCGCCTGCCAGCCGGCGGCCAGGTCCACGGCCACGCGCTCGGCGCCGCCGCCCCGCAGCGAATGGATCACGATCATCAGGTCGATCCGGTCGGCGGTCATGCGGGCTCCTTCCCGGGTTGCACGTGCCAGGCCAGGACCAGGTAGCAGGCATAGGACAGGGCGTACATCAGGGCGGTCGCCAGCATGATGCCCGCCGCACCCATGGACGGCGCGAGCACGGTGTTCATCCAGGCCTTGAGGCCGAAATTCAGAACGGCGATCGCCGCCATCCAGCCGTAGCGGTTCTGGCTGGCCAGCAACTGCACCAGGATCAGCACGCCGAAATAGAACGGCAGCTGGAGCATGCCCCAGCGCAGCACGTGGGCCACGGCGACCGTATCCTGCGCCGTGAAGGCGCCGCGTTCGAACAGCAGCGACACCAGCCAGGGGGCCAGCCACCAGCCGGCCAGCACGGCGGCCGCGCCGATCGCCAGCAGGGCGAACGACCATTTCAGCGCCATGGCGCGGGCGTGCGCCGCGTCCCCCCGCGCCTGGATGTCGGCCAGCACCGGCAGGGCCGCACGGCCGACCGAGGCGGCCCCCAGCCCGATCATCAGCGACAGCAGCCGCGCCGCGTAGCCCAGGGTCGCGTTGGCATTGGCGCCCAGCCCGGCGGCCGTGTACTGGTCGATCGGGCCGACGAAACTCATGGCCAGCTGGCCGACCAGCATGATGCCCGCTGCGGCAGCCAGGCTGGACCACTGCGGCGCATGCCGGCTCAGGCGCGGCCGCACCGGCACGCGGTCCGCGCGCCGCGCCAGGAGATCCTGCCACACGGCCTGGACGGCATAGCCCAGCAGGGTGCCCCAGAGCAGCGGCAGGATTCCGGCATCCGCGGGCGCGGCCAGCACGCAGACCAGGATCGCCAGGGCCGGCACGCTGTCGAGCAGCGTATTGATGTGGCGTTCGTGCGCTCTCAGGCGCGCCGCGCCCAGACCCGTCCAGATCGTGAAGAAGGCGGCCGGCGCGAACCCCAGGATCAGCAGCAGGCTCATGTCGCGGACTGCGGGCGACAGGTCCTGCCCCGCCACGTCCAGAACCATTGGCCAGGCCAGCCCCAGCAGGATGGCCGCCGCGACGCCCAGCGCCCAGGCCCAGGCCTGCAGTTCGCCCAGGAAACGGCCGTGCTGGGCGGACTCGCCCTGGCGGCTGCGCACCAGGGCCGGGATCAGCACCACGGAACAGGCGCCGACCAGCGTCACCGGCAGCCAGTTGGCGATCGTGAGGGTGAACTGGTAGGCATCCACCGCATCGCTGACGCCGTAGCGGTAGGCCACCGCCATTTCCTTGACGGCGCCCACTGCCTTGCCCATCAGCAGAAAGAAGGCCACGCGGGCCGCTCCCAGGGCGATGCGGCGGTGATCGGCGTGCAGGCCCGCCAGCCGGCGCTTCAGCGGCGCGATCACGACCAGAACCTGCCCGCCAAGGAGATCGCGTCGGACCCGCGCGCCATCGTCAGCTCAGGAACTGGACGTACCAGGGCATGGCGACCTCCAGGCCCCGCAGGATGTCGAACTGCGGATCGTAGCCCAGCAGGGTGCGTGCCTTGGCGATGTCGGCCTGCGAATGGCGCACGTCGCCCGCGCGGAAATCGGCATGGCGGGGGGGGCGCGCATAAGCCACGCCGTTGCGCCCCAGGATGTCGCTCAGGTACCCGAACAGCTGGTTGAGCGACGTGCGGGCATTGAAGGCGACGTTGTAGACCTGGTTGACGCCTTCGGGGCCGGCCAGGGACGCCAGCACATTGGCCTGGACGACGTTGTCGATGTAGCAGAAGTCGCGGCTGGTCTCGCCGTCGCCGTTGATCACGACCTCCTGGTCGCGGATCATCGACGACACCCACTTCGGGATCACGGCCGCATAGGCGCCGTCCGGATCCTGGCGCCGCCCGAAGACGTTGAAATAACGCAGGCCGACGGACTTGAAGCCATAGGCGCGGGCAAAGACGTCGGCGTACAGTTCGTTGACGTACTTGGTGACCGCGTAGGGCGACAGCGGCTTGCCGATCTGATCCTCGACCTTGGGCAGGCCGGGATGGTCGCCGTAGGTGGAACTGGATGCCGCATAGACGAAGGACTCGACCTGGGCGTCGCGCGCGGCCACCAGCATGTTGAGCTGGCCGCCGACGTTGACCGCGTTGCTGGTGATCGGGTCGTGCAGCGAGCGCGGAACTGAACCCAGCGCCGCCTGGTGCAGCACATGGCGCACGCCCTTGACCGCCTGCCGGCAGGTGTCCAGGTCGCGGATGTCGCCTTCGATGAAGCGGAAGCGCGCCCACCGCGCGGGACCGACCCGGGATTCGACCTCGTCCAGGTTGCGCTGGTAGCCGGTGGAGAAATTGTCCAGGCCGACGACGGTCTGGTCCATTTCCAGCAGCGCTTCCAGCAGATTGGAACCGATGAAGCCGGCGCAGCCCGTCACCAGCCAGGTGCGTGGTTGCGCCCGAAGTTCGGTCAGGACGGTTTCATAGCGAGAAGTCATGCCGCAGCCTCAGAGACGCAGGTCGGACTCGCCGGCGGCGAGCACGTATTTCAGGTCGTACAGCACGTGTTCGGGCTTGCCCAGCGCGCGCAATGCGGCGGCGCCCATGGCGGCGAACTGCTCGTGCGCCACCGCGATGATGATGCCGTCGTAGGCACCCACTTCGGGCTTGGCCACCGGCGTGAGGCCGTATTCATGCTGCGCCTCGGCCGCATCGACCCAGGGATCGTAGACGTCGACGTCGATGCTGTATTCACCCAGCTCGCGCACGATGTCCACGACGCGGGTATTGCGCAGGTCGGGGCAGTTTTCCTTGAACGTCAGGCCCATCACCAGCACGCGCGAACCCTGCACCTGGATGCGGCGCTTGGTCATGGCCTTGACCAGCTGGGACACCACGTAGCTGCCCATGGAATCGTTCAGACGGCGGCCGGCCAGGATGATTTCCGGGTGGTAGCCGATGGACTGCGCCTTGTGGGTCAGGTAGTACGGATCGACGCCGATGCAGTGCCCGCCGACCAGGCCGGGACGGAAAGGCAGGAAGTTCCATTTGGTGCCCGCCGCCTGGAGCACGTCCAGCGTGTCGATGCCGAGGCGGTTGAAGATCAGGGCCAGCTCGTTGATCAGGGCGATGTTCACATCGCGCTGGGTGTTCTCGATGACCTTGGCGGCTTCGGCGACCTTGATCGAGGGCGCCTTGTGCGTGCCCGCCGTGATGATCTGGCGGTACAGCTCGTCGACCAGGTCGGCGACTTCGGGCGTGGACCCGGAGGTGACCTTGCGGATGGAGGAGACGCGGTGCTGCTTGTCGCCCGGATTGATGCGCTCGGGACTGTAGCCCGCGTAGAAATCGACGTTGAACTTCAGCCCGGAAATGCGCTCGAGCACAGGCACGCAGACTTCTTCGGTGGCGCCGGGATAGACCGTGGATTCGTAGATGACGATGTCGCCGCGCTTGAGGACGCGGCCGATGGTTTCGCTGGCGCGCTCCAGGGGCGTCAGGTCGGGCTGCTTGTACTCGTCGATGGGCGTGGGAACGGTCACGATGAACACATTCGCGGCGGCCAGCTCGGCCGGATCCGACGAATAGCGCAGGTGCGTGGCCTGGGCCAGTTCCGGGCCGTCGACTTCCAGGGTATGGTCACGTCCGGCGCGCAATTCCTCGATGCGTCGCGTGTTGATGTCGAAACCCAGCACATCGCGGTGCTTGCCGAATTCGACTGCAAGCGGCAGGCCCACGTATCCCAGACCGACGACGGCCAGACGGACGTCCTGAATGTTCATTTGGTTCTCCCCGGCATGTATGCCGATTTGACAATGTGGAATTTTAATCGCGTCGCACGCCGCGCCCCAAGGAGGGCAGCAGCAGCCAGCGCGGCCTGCGCCAGGTGACGAGGCGGATGTACAGCCAGATATAGACCCCGGCAAAGACCGCCATGCTGAAGCACAGCACCCAGGCGTTGTCCCACCAGAGCGTCGCGGGCACCAGCCCGATCAGGGCCAGCACCCACAGATAGGGCGAAGTCATGGCGTTGCACAATGCCGGCAGCGCATGGCGGCGGTCGCGGCTGAAGGTGATGCGCACCAGGCGGCGGAACACCAGCTGGTGCAGGTGGAGCGCGTCGGGCTGGTCGACCGGCACGCCGCGCTTGAACTTGCGGCGCCAGATGGAAAACAGGGTCTCGAAGACCGGGTAGAACAGCACCGCCAGCGCATAGAAGGGCGATACCCCCGGGTTGCGCACCACCAGCTGCACGGCCAGCTCGGCCAGCATGAAGCCGACGAAATACGCCCCGCCGTCGCCCAGGAAAACCCGGCCGAAGGGGAAGTTCCAGACCAGGAAACCCAGCGTCGCCGAAGCCAGGGACGTGGCGATGAGAAAGATGGGGATGTCCTGGACCTGCCAGGCGACCAGGGCGAGCGACACCGCCATCAGGGTGGCGATCATGCCCGCCAGGCCGTTCATGCCGTCGATGATGTTCAGGGCGTGCGTGCAACCGCCGACCGCCACCATGGTGAACAGCAGCGAGATGATCGGCCAGGATGACAGCAGCGCGTCGGCCCACGACAGCCCCACGCGCGAGACGCCGCCCAGCAGCCACCACGCAATGGCGGCCGACACGAAGGCCGCCAGCAGGCGCTTGCCGGAACCGATGTCCTTGGTGATGTCTTCGAGCAGCCCGGCCACGAACACGGGCAGCGCGGAAACGAACAACGCCGGCCACAGCCAGGTCAGGGTCATGTTGCTGGGCCCCAGCACCAGCAAGCCAGCCAGACTGCCGGCCACCACGGCCAGACCGCCCACCCGGGGCGCCGCGCGGGAATGCATGGCCTGCGGCTTGTGCATGTCCGTGTCGCCGGTGAGGCGGCCATGCCAGCGCTCCGACACGACAATCAGGCCGCCGACCATGAAGGCCACGATCCCGATGATGGGCCAGCTGAGCGTGGCGGACAGATTGGAGGCGTTCAAGTGGATCCCGTTGAGCAAAACGAGATTATCGGCCAATTTTGTAACCTGTGGTGCAGCGCAGCGGATACAGATGCAACAAAAGGGCCACGCGGGAGTGTCCGCCCGCGTGGCCCTGCCGGCGAGTCAGGTGATCAGATGCCGCCCATGCACAGGTATTTGACGACCAGGTAATCGTCGAGCCCGTAATGGGAGCCCTCGCGCCCCAGCCCGGACTGCTTGACCCCGCCGAAAGGCACGGCCTCGTTGGAGATCAGCCCGGTGTTGATGCCCACCATGCCGTATTCCAGCGCCTCCGCCACACGCCACACCCGGCCGATGTCGCGGCTGTAGAAATAGGCCGCAAGGCCGTATTCGGTATCGTTGGCCATGCGAATGACGTCGGCATCGCTGCCGAAACGGAACAGCGGGGCCAGCGGGCCGAAGGTTTCCTCGCGGGCGAGCCGCATCGTGGGCAGCGCATCGGCCAGCACCGTGGGCTCGAAGAACGTGTGCCCCAGCGCATGGGGCCGTCCCCCGGTCAGGATGCGCCCGCCTTGCGCAACGGCATCCGCGATGTGCTCCCGGACCTTGGCCACGGCGGCCTCGTCGATCAGCGGCCCCTGGGTGACGCCTTCTTCAAGGCCGTTGCCGACCCGCAGCCTGCCGACGGCTTCCACCAGCTTCCGGCTGAAGGCGTCGTAGACCGAATCCTGCACGTAGAAGCGGTTGGTGCATACGCAGGTCTGCCCGGCGTTGCGGTATTTGCTGGCGATGGCGCCTTCCACGGCGGCATCCAGATCGGCATCGTCGAACACGATGAAAGGCGCGTTGCCGCCCAGTTCCAGGGACAGCTTCTTGATCGATGGGGCGCACTGGCCCATCAACAGCCGCCCGATCTCGGTCGATCCGGTGAACGAGACCTTGCGCACGAGCGGGCTGGAGGTCATCTCGCCGCCGATGGCGGGGGCGTCTCCCGTCAGGACGGAAAACACGCCCGGCGGCACCCCGGCCTCTTCCGCCAGGACGGCCAGGGCCAGGGCCGAGAACGGCGTCTGCTCGGCCGGCTTGACCACCAGCGGGCAGCCCGCCGCCAGCGCGGCGCCCGCCTTGCGCGTGATCATGGAAGAAGGGAAATTCCAGGGCGTGATGGCGGCGCACACGCCAATGGGTTCCTTGGTGACGACGATCCGGCGGTCCCTGGCAAACGTGGGAATCACGTCGCCATAGGCTCGCTTGCCTTCTTCGGCGAACCATTCCAGGAAGGCTGCGCCGTAGGCGATCTCGCCCCGGGATTCGCTCAGGGGCTTGCCTTGTTCGGCCGTCATGATCACGGCCAGGTCCTGGGCATGCTCGGTCATCAGATCGAACCAGCGCCGCAGGATCGCCGCGCGTTCCTTGGCGGTCATGGCGCGCCAGGCGCCCCAGGCCGCCTGGGCGCCCTCGATGGCACGGCGCGTCTCGGCCGCGCCCATGTCGGGCACGGTGCCCAGGATCTCGCCCGTGGCCGGATTGCGGACGTCGAAGGTAGCGGCGGAATCCGCATCGCACCATTGACCATTGATATAGGCCTGCTGGCGAAGCAGGTCCGGTTTTTTCAATGCCAGCATGCTTGTGCTCCGTTTGATCGTTCAGTATAATGAACGACGTTTGCTTGAATGAACGCAACGATGATACTGGCCGGCACGGCCGGGCGTCAATCCGCCGGCATGGCGCGTGCCCGGCGCATCCCTTCCGCCGCCCCTGCGATGATTCCCCGATGAACACCGACAAGATACTTGCGCCGGCCGTCGCCCGCGCCTCGGCCGTGCTGGACCTGCTGGCCCGCACCGGCCGCCCCGCCACCCTGGCCGAACTGGCCCGGGAATTGCAACTGCCCAAGAGCAGCCTGCACGGCCTGTGCGCCACGCTGGAGCACCTGAACCTGATCACGCGACTGGACGGCGGCCAGATGGTACCGGGACCGCACGTGATGATGTGGGCCAATGCCTTCATGGCACGGCTGGACATCACCCAGGAATTCTTCGCCTCCTGGGACGACATGCGCGTCCTGCCGGAAGAAACCATCACCCTGTCGGTGCGCGACGGCGCCGAGGTCGTCTACATCGCCTGCCGCAACGGCAAGCACCCCCTGGGGCTGCGGTTCCACGCCGGCATGCGCCTGCCCGCGGTCTATACCGCCACCGGCCTGGCCATGCTCAGCACCCTGCCCGATGCCGGCGTGCGCAGGCTGCTGGATGGCCTGTCCGGCGGCTGGCCCGCCCCCCTGACCGATCACGGCCTGCGCGATACCGAATCGGTCATCGCCGAACTGCGGCAGATCCGCCAGCGGCAGTATTCGATCGACCGCGAGGCGGTGCGCGAAGGCATGTACTGCTTCGGGGCACCGGTCTTCGATTCGCGCAATCCCGAAGCCGTGGCCGGGGTCGCGGTCAGCATCCGTTCGCTGGAAGCCAATCCGGCGCTCGAAGAGCGCGCGGGGCAGGCCATCCGCAAGCTGGCCGACCGGCTGTCCGAGCGCCTGGGGGCCTGGAGAGCGCAATAGAAAGGGCCGCCCGGCACAGGCAAAAAAAAGCCCAAGATCCGAAGATCCTGGGCTAAATCCACCAAAGGAGGAGGGTGGAGGAGACAACCGTGGCATGTCGGGCTACGAGGAACCTGGGGTTCCGAGCCGACGTGATTAGGGGTTTTCCCGCTGCAATCACGTTTCGACATCCGATAAGCAAATTATATAGAAGAAACTTGCTGCGATGCAAGATCAATTTGTTGTCAATAGACAATACCCTGGGCTTTGTTGTGTTTTGATCACAAAGCAGGGTAAGTCCCTAGCCCGCCAGGCTCAAATCCGATAGGCGGTGGTCGTCATGATCTTCGACATCAGCCGCATGGCGCCCCGGACGGGCGCGGGCAACGGCACCGCGCCGTGGTCCTCGGCGGTGGTGCGGTGGCCGATCTCGTCGTCGCGCATCTGGGTCACGATGCGCCGCGAACGCTGGTCGGGGTCAGGCAATGCGGCCAGGTGGCCGTCCAGGTGTTCCTCGACCTGGCGCTCGGTCTCGGCCATGAAGCCCAGGTTGTAGGGGATTCCCGCGCGGCTGGCGGCCAGCCCGAGGCCGAACGACCCGGCATACCACAGGGGATTGAGCAGGCTCGGGCGGCTGCGGAGTTCGTCCAGGCGCTGCCGGCACCAGGCAAGGTGGTCGACTTCTTCTTCGGCGGCCCGCAGCAGCACGCGGCGGATTCCCTCGTCCCGGCACAGCAGTGCCTGGCCCCGGTACAGGGCCTGGGCGCAGATCTCGCCCACGTGGTTGACCCGCATCAGGCCGGCGGCATGGCGGGACTCGGCATCGGTCAGCGCGGGATCGTCGGCCGCCGCCGGACCCGCGGGATTGGCCCGCTCGTGGGGCACCGTGCCATCCAGCACCTGCAGGGCGCGGCCGGCCTCGGCCAGGATCGCATCCAGCCTGCCCATCCTGCGGCGCCAGCCCGAAGCCGCGGCCCGTCCGCGCGCAGGTTCCATGGCCGTCTCGTGCATCACCTGTTCCATGAGAAATCCTTGTCAACGGTTGAGGAAGCGCCACACCGGCTTGAGCTCGGCCAGCAGCCAGCACGACGGCAGGACGATGGCCAGGGCGATCAGCCCGCGGCCCGACCAATCCTGGTCGTCCTGCAGGTAGGCATTGCACAGGCGGATGGGCTGATCCAGGTAGATCATGCCCACGATGGCGCTCATCCAGCAGAAATTGCCCAGGAAAAAGAGCTTGATGACGACGTTGGATCGCCGCAGCGAAGCCCGCAGCACCCAGCCGCAGACCGGCAACCCCAGGTACTTGAACGCCGCCACGCGCCAGTCCGTCAGCGCATCGTCCAGCGCCTTGGGAATCATCCAGCCCGCGCCGACCAGGCTGACCAGCAGCAGGCCGGGAATACCGTATTCATTATAGGACCAGGCCGGGCGCGGCCGGCCGGCGGGATCCCGGTTCCGGCCGGCGTGCCAGGCCTGCTCGGCGAACAGTCCCGCCAGCACCAGCAGGGGAATCTGGACCAGCATGTGCAGGCTCATCAGCGCCGTCAGCCAGCCGCGCAGCGCCAGTGCCAGGCCCAGGCACGCCAGTGCGGCCACCCCCCACCCCCACCAGGGCAAAGATCCCGAACGGCCGGACATGCTCATGGCTGGCCTCCCCTGCCCGCCGCGGCCAGAGCCTCGGCGGCGGACAGTGCCAGGCCCGGATCATCCAGATCGAAAATGCGCACCAGCCGGCCATCGGGCGACACGACGTGGAAGGCTGCGTTGTGCTCGAATTCCCCCAACGGCGCGGGCACGACCGTGATGCCGAACAGATCCAGCACGGCATCGCGTTGGGCAGGCTGCGTGAAGGACATAAACTGCCAGATGCGGGAGTCGGCACCCATGCGGGCCGCATAGCGGATCAGGTTGGGTGCCTTGTCGCGGGCGTCGAAACTGATGCTGATCAGCCGGATGCGGTCCTGCAGGCCGCGCGCCTGGATCGCCTGCTGCAGGCGCTCGGTGAGCGAACCCTGCGCCAGGCACAGCGCCATGCAGCGCGTATAGAAGAAATTGACGATGGCGACGCGCCCGTCGCGCTCCAGGTCCTGCCGCAGATCCAGGACCCCGCCGTCCTCGGCCAGCACCTCGGTAGCGGGAATCGCCCGGGGATGACGGGCCACGTCCTGCCGGCGCGCGGCCTCGGCCGTCAGGACGGTGAAGCCGCCGGTCAGGCCGTACAGCGCACCAGTGCCGGCCGCCAGGGCCAGGACCAGCGCAAGAATCCAGCGCACGCTGCCGGCCCTGCGAAGGCTATTCGCCCAGCAGGGGGCGCAGGTCCTCGTCGCCCTTCCAGGGCTCTTGCTGCCCCTTGGTTTCCTCCCGGACCTGGGCGACCGTCTTGGCATCGGTCGCCGAAGCGGTGTTGCCGAAGCTGGAGCGCACATGGGTCACGAGCGCGGCGATCTCCTCGTCGGAGAACTTGGAGAAGTTCGGCATCTCGCCGTTGTACTTCACGCCCTCGACCGTCAGCGGGCCATGGATGCCATGCAGCAGGATGCGGATCATGACGCCCGGATCCTTGGCGTCCACCCATTCGGACTTGGACAGCGGCGGGAAGACCCCCGGCACCCCGGCACCGGTGGCCTGGTGACAGGCCACGCAATTGGCCGTGTAGAGCTGGCCGCCATCGGCCGTGGCCGGCACGGCGAAGTCGGCCGCCACGCGGTCGTCGCCCAAGGACGCCGGCATCGGATTGAAGCTGCTATACAGGTGATACACCGCCCACAACAGCAGCAGGCCGATGACCGTCAGCACGATCTTGGGGACCGGACGGCTGCCCTCGTGGGGTTCGGGCTGCTCGCGGCGCTGCTGGTTGAATAGGGAATCGCTCATTGCTTGGCTCCTTCACTGCCGGCTTGCTGGGGCAGTTCGGGCAACTGCACGCCGGGTTTGACCGGATAGGTGTGATCCAGGCCGATCAGGTAATCCACCAGGTCCAGGGCATCCTGCGTGGCGACCACGACCTTGCCGGCCGGCGCGAAGCTGGGCGGCAGGTTGACGACCTTGTCGCCGGGTTCGGCCTCGTCCTTGAGCTTGAACAGGAAGGGGAAGGACGGCATGTTGCTGCCCGGCGTGTAGGCGCGCGGCTCGTACAGGTGACCCAGGTTCCAGTCCACGCTGGGCTGGCGGGCGCCGATGTTGAACAGATCCGGCCCGGTGCGCATGGTGCCCAGCAGGTGCGGGTGATCGTAGTAATAATCGCCCGCGACCGGCGCGCGGCCCCAGCCACGCTGGAAGTCCGGCGCCTGCGACTGGCTGCGCGGCTGCTGCGAATGGCAGTAGACGCAGCCCATCTCGATGTAGACCTGGCGCCCGCGCAGTTGCTGTTCCGTATAGGGTTTCAGGCCTTCGGAAGGCTGCACGTCGGACAGCTGCATGTAGGGCAGCACGACCAGGGTGGCGGTGGCCAGCGCAAGGGTCACCATCGCGCCGCTGAGGAGTTTGTATTCGCTTTCCATGATCAGGCACCTGCAATCGCCTGACGCTCAGGCATAGAGTTACGGTTGTGCAACAGGGCGGGACCCACGCGGCGCGTGCCGTAGCGCAGGGCCATCAGCACGAAGTGCGCGGCGAACACCAGATGGCCCAGGGTCATCATGGCGCCGCCCAGCGTACGGCCTTCCAGGTAGGGCATCGTGACGCGCACGGATTCCATGAAGGGCTTGGTCGCATCCAGCATCGCCAGGCCCTGCAGCCAGCCGCCGATGGACAGGCTGACGACGTAGATGCCGATGCCCAGGGCCACCAGCCAGAAATGGACGATGATGAGCTTCGGGTGCGGCCATTCCCAGGACATGACGCGCGGCATCACGAAATAGATGGCGCCGAACATCACGATCGAGAAGAAGGCATACAGCCCCAGGTGGGCGTGGGCCACGGTGAAGTGGGTGAAGTGCGCCACCGTGCTGACGCTGCGCAGGGCTTCGAAGGAGCCCTCGATGGAGCTGACGGTGTACATCATGGCGCCCAGCACGATGAAGCGCAGCGTGGGCGAGTAGTACATGGTCTTGAAGTGGCCGCGCATCGTCAGGTGCTGGTTCACCGAGAAGGCCATCACGGGGATGATCATCATCATGGACTGGACGATCGACAGCGTGATCAGCCAGTGCGGCACCGGGCCGCCGACCAGGTGGTGGCCGCCGACCTGGCCGTAGAAGAAGGCCAGCGCCCAGAAGCCGATCAGCGACAGGTTGTAGGACTGGATCGGCCGGCCGATGATCTTGGGCAGGAAGTAGTACACCGACGCCAGGGCGATCGGGGTGTAGTACAGGCCCAGCACGTTATGGCCGAACCACCAGTTCATGGTGGCCTGCTCGACGCCGAAATGCACGCCGGGCATCTTGCCCACCAGATACAGCACCGGGAACCAGAACAGCGCCGCGCCCATGTACCAGATCGACACGTACAGATGCTCGACCTTGCGGTTGCGCAGCGTGAACACCAGCGGCAGCGCGATCAGGGCGCCGCCCAGCACCAGCAGGATGCTGATCTGCCAGGGGATTTCCAGCCATTCCAGGCCGTCGTTGATGCCCACGGCGATGCTGCCCAGGCCGGCGATCAGGCCGGCATTCCACAGCATGCAGCCCAGCAGGGCGAAGCGCCCGCCGTACAGGCGGGTCTTCAGCAGGCGCGGCAGCATCCAGATGGCCACGCCGAAGGCCGCCATCGGACACCAGCCGTAGGCCACCATGTTCAGGTGCAGCGTGCGCGTGCGGCCGAAAGTCAGCCAGGCGTATTCCGTCAGGAATTCGGGATTGTGCAGCTTGATCGAGCTGATCAGGCCGAAGGCCGAGGCCAGCACCAGCCAGACGATGGCACAGCACAGGAAGGTGAAGGTGACGTAGGCGGTCGACTGATCGGCTTCCAGGCGCGTGGCGAGTTCCTGCTTCAGCTCGCCCGCGAGCGACGGATCGACGACGGCCTTGCCGCCATCGGTGACGACCTTCTGCAGGCCGGCGCGTTGTTCCGGGGTGGCGGACGGATCCTCGACGTGGCCGATCTCGCCGGTGGAGAAGATCACCCCGGCGGCCTCGGGATTTTCGTCGAACATGTTCCGCCGCAGGGACCAGATGAAGACACCCAGCCCGGTGACGGATAATATGAAGGTCAGGAGTAATACGGTGACGGTATCCACGGCGCTTCCGATGAAAGACAAGAGAGGCGCGGGGCCCGGAAATCGGGCCCCGGCAACCTGCTATTGTAGGCATAGAATTGATCTATGATAAATCTGAGCGCCATTTGCAAGCCTGAATTACCCTAATTCGAATACGGGCATGACGCCCGCCCCCGCTGCCGCACGCCCCTCCCGGGGCAGCGGATTTTCCAGGCCATCCACAGGAACAAGACTCACCATGGAATGCACCATCGACTGGCAAGGCCCCGAGGGCATGCTGTTCATTTCCCGCACTGGCAGCGGGCACGTCCTGGCCATGGACGGCGCCCCCGACGGAGGCGGCCGCAACCTGGCCCCCCGCCCGATGGAAACCGTGCTGACCGGTGCCGGCGGCTGTGCCGCCTACGATGTGGTGCTGATCCTGAAACGCGGCCGTCATGCCGTGACGGGCTGCCAGGTCGCCCTGACGGCCGAGCGGGCCGATACCGAACCCAAGGTCTTCACCAAGATCCACTATGCGTTCAAGGTCACGGGACGCGACCTGCCGGCCACCGCCGTGGAACGCGCGGTGGAACTGTCGCACACGAAGTATTGCTCGGCCATCGCCATGCTGGAAAAGACGGCCGAAATCACGCACTCGATCGAGATCGTCGCGGCCTGACGGCCGCCCACCGCCAGGATTCCCGGCCGCCACCGCGCGGGGCCGGGGCCCTACACCGCCATCGGTGCCGTCAGCGGCGGATGGTGACGGTAGTCTTCCAGGGAAAAATCGCCCGGCTCCAGGCGCTCCAGCCATTCCGGCTCGTAGCGGCCGGTTTCCGCGTACGCGGGAATGCGGTCCGCAAGGCGCAGGCGCGGCGCCGGCAGCGGATCGCGGCGCAGCTGCTCGCGCAGCATGTCCACGTGCGTTTCGTAGATGTGCGCATCGCCGATGAAATACGTGAACCAGCGCGGCTCGTAGCCCGTCAGGCGCGCCACCAGGTGCGTCAGGGCAGCGCCTTCGGCCAGGTTGAACGGCGTGCCCAGCCCCACGTCGTTGCTGCGGATGTACAGGCACAGCGACAGTTCGCGGGTGGTCGGGTTCGCCAGGAACTGATACAGCAGATGGCAGGGTGGCAGGGCCATTTCCTCGAGCTGCGCCCAGTTCCAGCCATGGAACAGGATGCGCCTGCTGCCGGGATCGCGGATCAGCGTATCCAGGCAGGCGCGCAGCTGGTCCACAGCCTTGTAGAGCAGCACGTGCGGCTGCCCCTGGTCCATGACCGGGCCGATCAGGCGGTAGCCCTGCCCTTGCGCGGCCTCGATGCGATCGGCCGCGCCGGCCGGCAGCAGCTTGTAGGCCGGCCATTGGCGCCATTGCACGCCGTACACCGGCCCCAGGTCGTCGGGGCCGTCGCGCCAGGGACTGTCGAGCCAGGCGCGGTTCTCGTTGGCGTTCTGGTCCCAGACCCGGCAGCCCAACGCGCGGAAATCCGCGGCGCTGTCGGCGGCCCGGAGGAAACCGACCAGCTCGCCCATGGCCGACTTGAAGGCCAGTCGCTTGGTCGTCACGGCGGGAAAGCCCTGGCGCAGGTCGAACCGCAGGCAGGCCCCCGGCAGGCTCAGGGTGCGCACGCCGGTGCGGTTGTCTTGCCAGGCGCCCTGCTCGAAGATCGAGCGGACCAGATCCAGATAGGCCTTCATGCGGATTGTTCCAGAACGCGGCGGGCCCGTTCGATGAGGGGCAGGTCGATCATGCGGCCGTCCAGGCGGAAGGTGTATTCGCCGGTGGAATCGGCATGGTCCACCACCCGCCGCGCCCAGTCGATTTCCTCGGGCAGCGGCCGATAGACGCGGTGCACCACCGGCACCTGGACCGGATGGATGCACAGCATCCCGCCGAAACCCATGTCACGCGCGAACACGGCCGACCGTTCGAGGGCGTCCAGGTCGGTGAAGTCCGGGTGCACGCAGTCCAGGGGCGCGCACAGCCCGTGCATGCGGCTGGCCGCGAGGATCCGGAAGCGGGTCTGGTCCAGCATGAAGCGGGCGGCCTCGGTGCCCGGCCGGGTGCCGAACTCCACCATCAGGTCGAGGATGCCGAAGGACAGCCGCGCCACCCCATGGGCCTCGGCGATGGCGTCCAGCGCCCGGAGCCCGGCGGCGGATTCGATCACCGGGATCAGGGGCTTGCCCGCGCCGGACACGCTGTAGACGTGCTCGGGCGCCTGCGCCTTGGGCAGGACGATGCCGACGATCGAAGGCAGCGACCGGCACAGGGCCAGGTCGTCCTCGAACCAGGGCGTGGTGCCGTCGTTGATGCGCACCCACAGGCGATCCCCGGGGTGTCCGGCGGCATGGCGCGCCAGCGCTTCGCGCGCCTCGGGCTTGGCCTCGGGCGCGACGGAGTCCTCCAGGTCGACGATCACGGCGTCCGCGCCGCTGGCGACTGCCTTGGGTATGCGTTCCGGCCTGCTGGCCGGGACGAACAGCGCCGAACGCATCGATGTGTCACGCATGGAAATACCCCTTCCGTTCAAGTTCGTTGCTCATCCGCATGATATCGGCAAACGAAACCGGCCGTCCCCGGGCTTCACCGCCCCTTCCAGACCGGAGGACGTTTCTCGGCGAACGCGGTCGCGCCCTCGCGGGCGTCCTCGGAGGTGAAGATGTGGGCGATCAGGGGGCGCTGGCGGTCGAACATTTCGTCCGGGCGCCAGTTGCGCGATTGCGCGATGACGGACTTGGCCGTGCGCACCGCCAGCGGGCCGTTGGCCGCGATGGTGCGCGCCATGGCCAGGGCCTCGTCCAGCGCCGCGCCGGGTTCGGCCAGGCGGTTCACCAGGCCCAGCTGGTACAGGCGCTCGGCGCCCAAGGCCTCGCCCGTGAGCACGGCTTCCATGGCGACATGGTAGGGAATGCGCGCGGGCAGGCGCAGCATGCCGCCCGAGCCCGGCACCAGGCCGCGACGGACTTCGGGCAGGCCGAAGCGGGCGTCGCGCGCCGCCACGACCAGGTCGCACGCCAGGACCAGCTCGCAGCCGCCGGCCAGTGCATAGCCTTCGACGGCAGCGATCAACGGCTTGGCGGGCGGCTGCTCGCACAGCCCGGCGAAACCGCGCTTGCCCACGTACGGGCGCTGGCCGGTCGCGGCAAAGGCCTTCAGGTCCATCCCGGAGCAGAAGTTTCCTCCCGACCCGGTCAGCACGCCCAGGTGCAGGTCCGGATCGCTGTCCAGCGCATCCAGGGCCGCCGCCAGGGCCTGAGCGGTTTCCAGGTTGATCGCATTGCGCGCCTGGGGCCGGTTGAGCTGCATGACCAGCACGCCATCCAGTCGCTGCACGTCGAGGCAATCGCTCATGTTTTCTCCGAAAAAAGAGAAGTGGATAAAATGGCCGTTCCGGACGCGGCCCCTGGCCGCGTTCATCGGACGACACAACCTTCGCGGGCCTGGCCCGCCACGCCATGCTCACATTCCAACAACTGATTTTATCGCTCCAGCAATATTGGGATCGCCAGGGGTGTGCCCTGCTGCAGCCCTACGACATGGAAGTCGGGGCCGGCACCTCGCACACCGCCACGTTCCTGCGCGCCATCGGCCCGGAACCCTGGCGCGCGGCCTACGTCCAGCCCTCGCGCCGCCCCAAGGACGGGCGCTACGGCGAGAACCCCAACCGGCTGCAGCACTACTACCAGTTCCAGGTCGTGCTCAAGCCGGCGCCGCTCGACATCCTGGACCTGTACATCGGATCCCTGCGCGCGCTGGGCATCGACCCGCAGCAGCACGACATCCGCTTCGTCGAAGATGATTGGGAAAACCCCACGCTGGGCGCCTGGGGGCTGGGGTGGGAAGTCTGGCTCAACGGCATGGAAGTCACCCAGTTCACCTATTTCCAGCAGGTCGGCGGTCTGGACTGCAACCCGACCATGGGCGAAATCACCTACGGCCTGGAACGCCTGGCCATGTACCTGCAGGGCGTGGAATCGGTCTACGACCTGGTCTGGACCCGCGGACCGGACGGCACCCCCGTGTACTACCGCGACGTGTTCCACCAGAACGAGGTCGAGCAGTCCACCTACAATTTCGAAATCGCCTCCACCGCCATGCTGTTTGCCCACTTCAACGACTACGAGGCCGAGGCCAAGCGCCTGATCGAAGTCCCGCTCGCCCTGCCCGCCTACGAGACCACGCTCAAGGCCGCCCACACCTTCAACCTGCTGGATGCGCGCGGCGCCATCAGCGTCACCGAGCGCGCCACCTACATCGGCCGCATCCGCACCCTGTCCCGCGCCGTGGCGCAGGCCTACTACGATGCGCGCGAACGTCTGGGCTTCCCCATGCTGCGGGAGGTCGCGTGATCATGAGCACTCATCCGAACGCACGTGCCCTGGTCGTCGAGCTGGTCACCGAAGAACTCCCGCCCAAGGCGCTGGATGCCCTGGGCCGGGCCTTTGCAGAAGGCATCCGGAAGAAGCTCGACGAAGCCGGCCTGCTGGCCGACCCCGATGCCTGCACCGCCTATGCCACCCCCCGGCGGCTGGCCGTCCGGCTCGATGCCGTGCTGGGTCAGGCCCCCGACCAGGCCTACGCCGAAAAACTCATGCCCGCGTCCATCGGCCTGGATGCCGCGGGCGCGCCCACGCCCGCGCTGCTGAAAAAGCTCCAGGCCAAGGGCCTGGGACACCTGGGCGCAAACGACCTGGCCCGCCGGCATGACGGCAAGCAGGACGTGCTGTACGCCGAAGGCACCGCCCCCGGTGCGAAACTGGCCGACGGCCTGCAGCAGGCCCTAGACTACGCCGCCAGCCACCTGCCCATTCCCAAGGTCATGCAATACCAGCTGGCCGACGGCCGCACCAGCGTGAAATTCGTGCGTCCGGCCCAGCGCCTGCTGGCCCTGTGGGGCACGGACGTCGTCCCCGTGCATGCGCTCGGCCTGGAGGCCGGCCGGATCACCCTGGGCCACCGTTTCCTGGAAACCGGCCCGCTGAGCATTGAATCGGCCGAAACCTGGGCCGACCGCCTGGCTTCCGAAGGCCGCGTGGTGCCGTCCTTTGCGGAACGGCGCGCGCTCATCGCCCGCCAACTGGCCGAATCATCGGCCTCGGTGGGCGCCACCATCGGCCAGGGCCCCGAAGTCGAAGCCCTGCTCGACGAAGTCGCCGCCCTGGTCGAATACCCGACGGTCTACGTCGGCGCCTTCGAGGAAGCCTTCCTGGCCGTGCCGCCGGAATGCCTGATCCTCACGATGCGCCTGAACCAGAAGTACTTTCCCCTGTTCGATCCGGCCACGGGCGCACTGACCCACCGCTTCCTGATCGTCAGCAACATGCAGCCTGCCGATCCGACCCACATCATCCAGGGCAACCAGCGCGTGGTGCGTCCGCGTCTGGCCGACGCGCAATTCTTCTACCAGACAGACCTGAAGACGCCGCTGATCGACCGCGTGGCCGACCTTGCCAACAGTGTCTACCACAACAAGCTGGGCACCCAGTTGCAGCGCACCGAGCGCGTGCGCAAGCTGGCCCGCTGGCTGGCGCCGCTGCTGGGCGGCGACCCCCTGGCGGCCGCCCGCGCCGCCATGCTGGCCCACGCCGACCTGGGCACCCAGATGGTGGGCGAGTTCCCCGAACTGCAAGGCATCATGGGGGCCTACTACGCGGCGCACGACGGCGAGCCCGCCGACGTAGTGCGTGCCCTGCGCGACCAGTACCGCATCCGCCTGGACGAACCCGTGACGGACGACACGCTCACGGCCGCCGTCCTGTTCATGGCGGAACGCGCCGAGACCCTGGTCGGCATCTGGGGCATCGGCCTGGCGCCCACCGGCGAACGCGACCCCTACGGCCTGCGCCGCGCGGCCCTGGGCCTGATCAGCGCCTACGAGCAGCTCACCGCTGGCGGCCGCCTGCAGCCCAGCCAGGACACCCCTGCCCGGCTCGCCGCCCTGCTGGAGCAGGCGGCCGACGGATTCGCCCCCGGCCAGCTCGCCAAAGACACGGTCGACGCCGTGCTGGAATTCGTCTACGAGCGCTACCGCAATCAGCTGGCCGCGGGCTCCGACCGCTCGGCCATCGACGCGGTGCTGGCCCTGCGCCCCCCGCTGCACCAGGTCGCGGCGCGCGTCCAGGCCTGCGAACGGTTTGCCACGCTGCCCGAGGCCGAATCCCTGGCCGCCGCCAACAAGCGCGTGAGCAATCTGCTGAAAAAGGCCGACGACACCCAGCCCGGCTTCGATCCGGCGCTGCTGACCGAGCCTGCCGAACGCCAGCTGGCCGACACCATCGCCCGCCTGGAACCCCAGGCCACCGCCCAGCTGAAGGCCGGCGACTTCACCGCCAGCCTGGCCACCCTGGCCCAGGCCCGCACCGCCGTGGATGCCTTCTTCACCGACGTCATGGTCATGGCCGAAGATGCCCGCGTGCGAGCCAACCGCCTGGCTCTGCTGCGGTCCCTGCACGGACTGATGAACCAGGTGGCCGACCTGTCGAGGCTCGCCCGGTGAAACTCATCATCCTGGACCGCGACGGGGTCATCAACCACGACAGCGACGCGTTCATCAAGTCGCCGGACGAATGGGTGCCGATCCCCGGTAGCCCGGAGGCCATCGGCCGGCTCAGCCAGGCCGGCTGGCGCGTGGTGGTGGCCACCAACCAGTCCGGCATCGCCCGCGGCCTGTTCACCATGGAAACCCTGGGCGCGATCCACGCCCGGATGCGCCAGGTGGTGGCCGACGCGGGCGGACGCATCGATGCCATCTTCTGCTGCCCCCACGGTCCGGACGACGGCTGCGCCTGCCGCAAGCCCCTGCCCGGCATGCTGCACGACATCGCCCAGCGCCTGGATGTGCGCCTGGACGGCGTCCCCCTGGTGGGCGACAGCCTGCGCGACCTGCACGCCGCGGCCGCCGCGCATTGCGCCCCCTGGCTGGTCCTGACCGGCAAGGGCCGCAAGACCTGGGAAACCTCGGGTACCAGCGGCGAGCTTCCCGCCGGCACCCAGGTCCGGGACGACCTGGCCGCCGTGGCCGACACCCTGCTGAAGACCACCCCATGATCCACCTTCGCTCCGCGCTCTACATGGCCTTCCTGGTCGTGACGGTCATCCCCTACGCCCTGTGCTGCGTGCTGTGGGCGCCCCTGCCCCTGTCGTGGCGCTATCGCCTTACCCTGGGCTGGCCGCGCATGGCGCTGTGGGGAGCCCGCTGGATCCTCGGCATGCGCTACCAGGCGCGCGGCCTGGAGCACCTGCCCGCCGAAGGGCCGGCCATCATCCTGTCCAAGCACCAGTCCGCCTGGGAAACCCTGTATTTCGCGGTCAAGCTGCCGCGCGACGTCGTCTTCGTCTACAAGAAGGAACTGCACTACGTGCCCTTCTTCGGCTGGAGCCTGGCGCTGCTCAGCATGATCCCCATCGACCGCACCAAGGGCAGGGAATCCTTCGACCAGGTGGTGAAGATCGGCAGCCGGCGCCTCAAAGAAGGCCGCTGGCCCGTGCTGTTCCCGGAAGGCACCCGGGTGGCACCCGGCCAGACTGGCCGCTACAAGCAAGGCGGGGCGCTGCTGGCCTGCCGCACCGGCACGCCGGTGATCCCGGTCGCCCACAATGCCGGTGAATGCTGGCCGCGCAACGCCTTCCTGAAGACGCCCGGATTGGTGACCGTGTCCTTCGGCCCCGCCATCGATCCGGCCGGGCACACCCCGGCCACCCTGAACGACGCCGTGCGCGAATGGATCGAGGCCGAAATGCGCCGCCTCAATCCCGAGCGCTATGAAACCCGCTGACGTCCGGCAGCTCGACCTGTTCGGCGCCGGCGACTGGCCGGCCGCCGAACCGGCCGCCATGCCCGGCGCAACCCACGGCCGCGGCCCCGGCCAGCCTGCCCCGCCCGCGGCCAGCCCGGCCCGGGAGCCGCCCGCCTCCCGGGCCGAGGCGCCCGCCCCGCACCGGCCATCCGCGCCCCAGCCTTCGCCGCCGCCCACACTGCCGCCGGGCGGACGCTGGCTGACCCTGCCACTGGACGGCTGGACGCTGGGCTACGTCCTGCGCCGGGCGCGCCGCAAGACCATCGGGCTGCACGTCCGAGATACGGGCGTGGCGATCCAGGCCCCCGCCTGGGCCACGCGCGCGCAGATCGAGGACGCGATCCGCCACAAGGCGGACTGGATTCGCGAAAAACTCCAGGACCGCGACCGGCGGCTGGAACAGCTGGCCCTGCAGGCCGGCCAGTGGCGGCCGGGAGGCCGCATCCCCTACCTGGGCGTCGCCATCGAGCTGCGACTGGACGGCGCGCGGCCGGTCCGCTACGAAGGCGATCCGGACAGCCCCGCCGCAGGCGACCGCCTGTTCCTGCCCCTGCCGGACGCTGCCGACGCAAGCCGCATCCAGGAACGCGCCCAGGCCTGGCTGCAGGAGCGCGCGCGGATCGATTTCGGCGTGCGCCTGAACCGCTGCCTGGAGCGGGCGGGCCGCTCCATCGCCGGCTGGGGCCTGTCTTCGGCCCAGGGCCGCTGGGGCTCGTGCACCAGCCAGGGGCGCATCCGCCTGAACTGGCGCCTGATCCACTTTGCCCCGGCCCTGATCGACTACGTGATCGCCCACGAAGTCGCCCACCTGAAGGAAATGAACCACGGCCCCGCCTTCTGGCGCGAGGTCGAACGCCTGTGCCCCGATTTCCGGGCGGCGCGCGACACGCTGCGCCGCCAGCCTCCGGACACCCTGCCCCTGATCTGATCCCGGGGCGCGCAGGCGGCCCAGGGGGTGAAAAATGCGTATGATGACGTGATCAACGCACCACCGGAGAATCCCATCATGCGTCTGCTGCATACCATGCTGCGCGTCGGCAACCTGGACCGTTCCCTGATGTTCTACACGGAGACCCTGGGCATGCGGCTGCTGCGCCGCAAGGACTACCCCGAAGGCCGCTTCACCCTGGCTTTCGTCGGCTACCAGGACGAGTCCGAGGGCGCCGTCATCGAACTCACCCACAACTGGGACACCGACCGCTATGAAATCGGCACCGGTTACGGCCACATCGCCATCGAGGTCGAAGACATCTACGACACCTGCGCCACCATCAAATCGCGCGGCGGCCTGGTCGTGCGCGAGGCCGGCCCCATGAAGCACGGCACCACCGTGATCGCTTTCATCGAAGACCCCGACGGCTACAAGATCGAACTGATCCAGCGCAAGGGCCGCGAAGACTGATCTCCCGGAAAACCGGCACGCTCAGGCGGTCGGCATCACCCCGGCGTCCGACAGGGCATCGGCCATGTCCATGAACTGCGCCACGGTCAGTTCCTGGGGCCGCGCGGTCGGCGCCACCCCCAGTGCATCCCAGTCCAGCCATTCGGCCCAGGCGCCCAGGCTGCCGCGGATCATCTTGCGACGCTGTTCGAACACCCGGGCCACCAGCCGCTCGAATACCCGGGGATCGCGGGGCTGGCGCAGCGCATCGGGCGCCAGCGGGCGCATGCGCACCACGGCCGACATCACCCGGGGCGGCGGATCGAAGGCCTCGGGCGGCACATCGAACAGGTGCGTCATCCGGTAGCGCGCCTGCAGCATGACGGACAGCCGCCCGTACTGGCTGTCGCCGGGACGGGCCACCATGCGGTCGATGACTTCGCGCTGCAGCATGAAATGCTGGTCGTGGATCCGGCCGGCCCAGCGCAGCAGATGGAACAGCAGCGGGCTGGAGATGTTGTAGGGCAGGTTGCCCACCACGCGCAGCCGGCTGGCGTCCGTTCCACCCTGGCCCGGTTCCGCGTCGCTTGCGGCTGCCGCCAGCTCGCCGAAATCCACGGTCAGTGCATCGGCCTCGATCACCCGCAGGCGGTCCTCGCCCCACCGGTCGCGCAGCCCGCGGGCCAGGTCACGATCCAGTTCGACCACGGTCAGCCGATCCAGCCGGTCCAGCAGGGGCGCCGTCAGCGCCGACAGGCCCGGACCGATCTCGACCATGGCATCGCCGGGCTGCGGGTCGATGGCGCGCACGATGGCGTCCACGACCGACTCGTCGGCCAGGAAGTGCTGGCCGAAGCGCTTGCGCGCCTGGTGCGCACCCCCCGTCCGGGATTGCGTCTCGCCGCCCCCCCGGGAATGGCCCGGGGTTTTCCGGTGCGCCATGTCAGCGACCGCCGGCCGCCGCCTTTTCCAGGCGGTTGTCGATATAGGCCTGGCTGCGCAGCTGGTCGAGCCAGTCTTCGTAGGCCGGCCCGATGCGGCGCTGCATCAGCTCGCGGCGCGCCTGCATGCGGCGGAACTCCTGCTCCATGTTCTTGGTCTGACGAGCCTCGACCTGGATGAGGTGCCAGCCGAACGGCGACTTGACGGGCTGGCTGACCTGGCCGTCCTGCAGGGCGTTCATGGCCTGCTCGAAGGCCGGCACGGTCTCGCCGGGATTGAGCCAGCCCAGGTCACCCCCCTGGGGCGCGGAAGCGTCCTCGGAATAGCGCTTGGCCAGTTCGGCGAAGGATTCGCCGTGTTCGATGCGGTTGCGCAGCCCTTCAAGGATGGCGCGGGCCTTGTCGTCGTCCACGACCTTGGACGTCTTGATCAGGATGTGGCGGGCGTGGGTCTGGGTGACCATCATGGGCCCCGTGGGCGCCGGGGCGCGGGGCGCGGCGGCGGCCTGTGCCTGCGCGTTCTGGCCGGCATCGGGCCTGGCGGCCCTGGGCGCGGGACGCTGGGCGTAGCCCCGGCGCAGGACCTTCAGAATGTGGAAACCGCGGCCGCTCTGCACGATCCCGCTGATGCCGCCGGGGGGCGTGTTCTCGATGGCCCGCGCGAACAGGTCGGGCCAGTCGTGCAGCGGCCGGATGCCCATGTTGCCGCCTTCCAGTGCCTGGGGCCCGTTCGACGAGGCCGCCGCGACACCGGCGAAATCGGCGCCGGACTTGAGCTTGCGCAGGATGGCCTCGGCCTGCTTGCGCTTTTCCTCGACGACGCTGTTGGCCGCGTAGTCGGGCACCTCGATCAGGATCTGCGCCAGTTCGACCAGCTCGGGGCCGGCGGGAGCCGGCGCCGGCTCGGGCTCCGCCTGCGGAGCGGGCACGGCGGCGGGCGGCGCGGCCATCGGCTGGCCGGCGTTCATGGACAGGAAGGCATCGATGTCGCTGTCGCTGATCGTGATGCGGTCCTCGACGAAGCGCTGGCGCAGGATGTCGTCCTGGATCTGCGAACGCAGCTCGGCGCGGTAATCGTTCCAGTTCATGCCGCTGTTGGCGATTTCCTTTTGCAACTGGTCGACCGAGATGCGGTTGCGCTGGGCGATGGTCTGCACCGCATGGTCGACCTGTGCGTCGGACACGCGGATGCCGACGCGCCTGGCCTCGTGGTCCTGGAGGGCGGCGTTGATCATCTGCTGCAGCACCTGGCGCCGCAGCACGGGCGCCTCGGGCACCGGGATGCGCTGCTGCTCCATCTGGCGGCGCACCTGGGCCGCCTTGGCATCGACCTGCGCGAGCGTGATGACTTCCTTGTCGACGATGGCGGCGATGCCGTCCACGAACTGCTCGGCCGCGGGGGCCGGTGCCGCCGGGGCGGGAGCCGGGCGGTTCGCCTGCTTGCCGGCCGCCAGAGCGGGCGCGGACACCCAGGCGCCCAGCACGATGGCCAGCGCCAGGGCGCGGGCGGGATGACGCAAGCCAGACATCATTCGTACCTCTCGAAAACGGTTTTTTCAGGCGTATGGGGAGTGACGGGCTGGTAGCCGATGACGCGATCGGTCAACAGGGACATGGGGTCGGTGCCGAGCGAACCCAGGCCGACGAGTTCCAGCTGCAGGAACAGCGCGGTATTGGTCTTCTGGGCCGACACCGCATAGCGCTGCATCACCACGCGCGCGGCCCAGCCGCCGTCGCCCCGGTACTCCAGGCCCATGATGGACTGCGTGTTGCGCTTTTCGGCCAGTGAATAATCGTACCGCCCCACTCCGTACCAGCGCCGGGACAGCGGCCACTGGGCGCTCAGGCTGACCTGCTCGCGGGTTGTGGGGACCGTGCCCGAAGGCAGCACCCCGTAGGGGTCGGCATAGCTGTTGACGTCGCGCTCGTAGCGATAGGACAGCGACACCGTCGCCAGGCGTTTCGGGGTCCAGCGCACGCCGCTGCTGAGCCGGTTGCGCTTCTGGGTCTCGTGGTCGAACAAGCCGTCGAAATACACCGAGAACTTGTCGGTGAGCGCCGCCTTGGCGCCGACGAGGTAGTCCGACTGGGTATCGATGCGGGGCGTTTCGCTGGACAGCGTCACGCGCTGGTTGTCGAAATAGAAGCGCTGGGCGAGCGACAGGGAAAGACGCTCGAAGCCGGTGTCGGCGTCCAGCCAGCGGCTCGTCAGGCCGACGGTGAGCTGGTTGGCGTTGGCGATGCGGTCCCAGCCGCCGCTGAAGATGTTTTCATCGAAGGCCTGCTGGTAGTTGAAGGTGGCCAGGCCCGTGTCGAAGACGGGCAGGTCGTCCTGGTCGCGATATGGCACGTACAGGTAGTACAGGCGCGGCTCGAGCGTCTGGATGGCGGCATTGCCGAACAGCGACGCGTCGCGCTCCAGCGTCAGCCCGGTATCGACCGAGGCGATCGGCAGGATCCGCGACTGGCTGCGGGGACGGCCGGCGAATTGCTCCATGCCCGGTGTGCTCGCGAACCATTCCGTTTCGTACTGGCTCATGTGCAGGCCGACCTTGGGCGTCAGGTAGGCCCAGGGCAGCACGAAGGGGCGCGCGATCGAAGTGTAGGACGTCAGCCGCGTGCCGTTGGGCATCAGGCGCTGGCCGGATTGCTCGGGGAAGGCGTCGCCGTGGTAGATCGGCGCGACGAAACGCGTGGCCGTGTTCGTGGAGACCACGTCCAGGCCATGCCAGCCGTAGCGCTGCGCGGTGAAGCTGAGCCTGGGCAGCATGTCGTAGGGCGGCGCCAGGAAGGACCCGGTGCTGTCCTGCAGGGTCTGGTAGCGGTAGAACTGCAGGTAGCCGGACAGGTAGTGGCCGTCGGCCCAGGACAGCATCGCCTGGCTGGGCATGTAGGTGATGGCCGCGTCCGTCAGGCCGAAGGACGAGAAATCGCGGAAGTAGTTGTCGTCCGAAACCTTGCGCGCGTCCAGGTAGGCACTGAATCCCTTGCCCAGCGTCTGGGTATGCTGCACCGAATACATCCAGCGCTTGTCGCCGGTCTGGCGGTCGCGCATGATGTAGGTGCCGAACAGCTCGGAATGCGACAGGGAGCTCATGTGCCGGAATTCCGTGCCCAGCAGCAGGCCGCGCTTGCTGAGATAGCGCGGCGACAGCGTGGCATCGTAGTTCGGCGCCAGATTCAGGTAGTACGGGGTCGTGATCTCGATCCCGCCATTGCTCGACGTGCCGTAGGTGGGCAGCAGGAAACCGGACTTGCGGTCCCGGCCGAGCGGGAACGTCAGGTAGGGCGAATACAGGATGGGCGCGCCCTTGAAGTACAGCACGCCGTTGCGCGCCGCGCCCTCGTTCTCGTCCAGGTACAGGTCGACGCGGCTGGAATCGATGTACCAGGCCGGATCGGGGCCGGTCCAGCCGCTGTAGCGCACGTTCTTCAGGCGCATGTGCTGGCGGCTCAGGATTTCCGCCTCGTCGGCCTTGCCGACGCCAGCCGAGCCGCCCAGCCAGAAGCGCGGCTGCTCGATCATGCCCTTTTGCGTATCGACGTTGTAGCGCAGATGCGGGCCGCGCACGATATTGCCGTCGCGAATCACCAGGCCGTTGCCGCGGACATCGGCCTCGCCCGTGGACTGCAGGTAATCGATGCGGTCGCCCTTGATCACGGAATCCAGCCGGCGGACCTGGGCATCGCCGCGCAGGATCACCCGCCCGTCGGCGTCGCGCTGGATGTCGTCGCCGATCAGGAACGACGGCAAGGCGTCGTCTTTCAGGCCGGGATGCAGCCGCAGGCTGCCGACCATCCGCATACCGTCCGCATCCGGCGAGGGCTGCGCCGCAAGGGCCGGCGCCGAAAGGCACAGGCCCAGGAAGATGATGCGACCGATCCAATGCGCCAAGACCCGGTTCCCCGAAATGGTTGAAAGAGACGACCGATCGGCCCACCCGCGACGACCAGCGACCCAGTATTATAGAGAAGAAGCCGGGCCGCATCGTGTCCCGTCCCATCCGTCTTTCGTCCCATCTCCGAGTTTTCGCCGAATCCTGCGCATGAACCCTACCCCCACTCCGGATTCCCGCCTGGAAGCGCTGCGCCGCTGGCTGGACCAGCACGCCGGCCGCCTGGGCCTGGCACCGGACAGCCTCGCCCCCGTCTCCGGCGACGCCAGCTTCCGCCGCTACTTCCGCCTGCAGGCCGCCGGCGGCACCCTGATTGCCATGGACGCTCCTCCTCCCCACGAGGATTGCACGCCATTCGTCCGCATCGCGGGCCTGCTGGCGCGGGGCGGACTGCGCGTTCCCGACATCCTGGCCCAGGATCTCGACCAGGGCTTCCTGCTGCTGTCCGACCTGGGCGACCGCACCTTCTACGATGCCTTGCGCGATGGCCTGGACCAGGACGAGGCCGCCCTGCAGCGGCATTACCGGGGCGCGCTGCGCGCCCTGGTCGCGCTGCAGCGTTGCCCCGCCGACGGGCTGCCGCCCTACGACGAGCCCCGCCTGCTCGAAGAACTGGCCGTCTTTCCCGAGTGGTACCTGCGCACCCACCTGGGATACACCCCCGATGCAGCCGCCGATGCGGCGCTGGCGGACATCTTCCGCCTGCTGGCGCAGCGCGCGGCGGCCCAGCCGCGCGTCCTCGTGCACCGCGACTTCCACTCGCCCAACCTGATGCTCGGCCCGGACGAGCTGGATCCGGCGCCCGGCATCATCGACTTCCAGGACGCCCTGGACGGCCCGATCAGCTACGACATCGCCTCGCTGGCCCTGGATGCCCGCACCACCTGGGACGAGGCACGCCAGCTCGACTGGGCCATCCGCTACTGGGAATACGCCCGGACGGCGGGCCTGCCCGTTCCGGACGACTTCGCCCGCTTCCACGTCGACTACGAATGGATGGGGCTGCAGCGCAACCTGCGCATCCTGGGCGTCTTTGCCCGCCTCTCGCACCGGGACGGCAAGCACCACTACCTGGACCACATGCCGCGCGTGCAGGCCTACGTGCGCCAGGTGGCGGGCCGCTATGCCGTCTTCCGCCCCCTGCTGCGCCTGCTGGACCAGGCCGAGCGCGTGCCGCAGGCCGACGGATATTCTTTCTGATGCGCGCCATGATCCTGGCCGCCGGGCGCGGCGAACGCATGCGCCCGCTGACCGACACCTGTCCCAAGCCCCTGCTGCCGGTGGGCGGACGCCCCCTGATCGCCTGGCACCTGGAACGCCTGGCACGGGCGGGCATCACCGACATCCTGGTGAACCACGCCTGGCTGGGCGAGCGCATCGAGGCCGCGCTGGGCGACGGCCAGGCATACGGCGTACGGCTGCGCTATTCCGCCGAATCCCCCGCCCTGGAAACGGCGGGCGGCATCGCGCGCGCCCTGCCCTTCTTCCAGGACCGTCCCTTCCTGGTCGTGAACGGCGATGTCTGGTGCGACTGGGATCCTGCCCGGGCGATCCGGATCGCGGCCGGCTGGCCGGCCGGACGACTGGCCCATCTGGTCCTGGTGGACAACCCCGATCACCACCCCGAAGGCGATTTCATGCTGCAGGCCGACGGGTTCGTCGCGCCGCGCCCGGTATCCGACGGCCCGAGCAAAGATGCGCCGCTCCGGGCGGCCCACGCACCGGCCCCCGCGCTCACCTTCGCCGGCATCGGCCTTTATCATCCGGCCCTGTTCGCCGCCACGGAAGCAGACCGCCCCGCACCGCTCGCTCCGCTGCTGCGCCAGGCCATGGCAGCGCATGCCGTGAGCGGCGAGCGCCACGCGGGGCGCTGGGTCGATGTCGGCACGCCCGCGCGCCTGGCGGCGCTGGACGCTGCGCTTTCCGGGCAGGCATCCGGCACCCGCGCACAGACGCACTGACCACATCCGTCAAATCGCAACCGGATGTAGGCACACTCCCTGGGATGGCGCGAAACCGTTTATCCTAATTGGTTTCGCACCCGCGTCCGCACGCGGCGCACCACGCACGCATCAAGGAATCCAGGAATTTCGTCATGTCGCTTGGCCCCAAACGCCCCACCTTCAAGCCCACGCCCTATGGCTACACCCGCCGCAGCCGCGGGATCCCCCGCTGGCTGCTGCTGCTGATCACCGGCGCGATCCTGGGTGCCGGAGGCGTGCTGTTCCTGCAGCGCAGCTACGGGCCGCAGCGCCTCACGGTAGAGCAATCCGAACAGCTGCGCACGGACCTGAACACGGCCAACCTGGAAAACCAGCGCCTGTCCGTCGAATCCGAAAAGCTCAAGGTCCAGATCAAGCAGGCGCGGCAGGACCAGCAGGAACAGGCCGCCCGCGCCGAGCAACTGCGCAAGCAGGCCGCCGACATGCAGGCCGGCGTCGCCAGCCTGATCCAGGCCATCCCCCCCGATCCGCGCGGCTCCACGCCGGGGATCCGCGGCGCCGACATGATCGTCGACGACGGCGGGGTGGATTACCACATCCTGCTGATCCAGGACTTGCCTGAAGGCCAGTCCGAAGTCCCGGCCCTGCGCGGCCAGGTCAAGCTGATCGCCCAGGGCACGTATCCCAACGGCAACACCGCCTATGTCGACCTTGCCGAGCAGCCCCTGGACATGGGCCGCTACATCGTCGTCGAGGGCCGGGCCGAACTGCCGAACAAGGCCTTCCGCCCACGCCAGATCACCATCCAGGTCATCCCCGAAGGGTCCGACAAGGTCATCGCCACGCGCACCTTCCGCGTCACCGCCGCGCGCTGAGACCGAAGCCCCGGCCGTTCCGGGGATCCGGCATCAGGCCACGTGCTGCAGGAAGTCCTTCAGCCGCTGGCTGGGGGGCTGGCTGAGCAGGGTGGCGGGATCGCCGTCCTCGGCGATCTTGCCGCCGTCCATGAAGATCAGCCGGCTGCCCACCTTGCGGGCGAACTCCATTTCATGGGTGACCACGATCATGGTCATGCCCTCTTCGGCCACGTCCTGCATCACCTTCAGGACTTCGTGGCGCAATTCAGGATCCAGCGCCGAGGTCGGCTCGTCGAACAGCATCAGCAGCGGCTTGATGGCGAGCGCGCGGGCGATCGCCACGCGCTGCTGCTGGCCGCCCGACAACTGGCCCGGATAATGGCCGGCACGCTCGGCCAGCCCCACCTTGGACAGCAGCTCCAGCGCCTGCTCGCGGGCCTGGGCGCGGGGCGTGCCGCGGGTGTGGATGGGGCCGAACATGACGTTCTCGAGCGCGGTCAGCTGGGGAAACAGATTGAACTGCTGGAACACCATGCCGGCCTCGCGGCGCAGTTCGCGCACCTGGGCCGGCGGCCCGAGGACGCTGTGGCCATTGACGATGATGTCCCCGCCCTGGATGGTTTCCAGCACGTTGATGCAACGCAGGAACGTGGACTTGCCCGACCCGGACGGGCCGACCACGACCACGACCTCGCCCGCCTCGATGCTCAGGTCGATGCCGTCGAGCACGATGTTGTCGCCGAAGCGCTTGGTGACGTTCTTGAATTCGACGATGCTCATACGATGCGCGTCCTGTGTTCGATGAATTTCAGCGCCAGCGCGATGCACCCCGTCATGATCAGATAGATCACCGCGACCGCGCCCCAGATTTCCACGGCGCGGAAATTGCCGGCAATGATTTCCTGGCCCTGGCGGGTCAGCTCGGCCACCCCGATCACGATGAACAGGGACGAATCCTTGAGGCTGATGATGCACTGGTTGCCCATGGTCGGGATCATGCGCCGCAGCGCCACCGGCCCGATGATGCGGGCCAGGATCTTGTGGAACGGCAGGCCCATGGCCTGGCCCGCCTCGTACAGGCCCTTGGGCACCGACTGCAGGCCGGCGCGCACGATCTCGGCGATATAGGCGCCCGAATTGATCATCAGCGTCACGGTCGCGGCCGTGAAGCCGTCGATGCGCAGGCTCACCAGCAGCGGCAGGGCAAAATAGATGAACATGACCTGGACCACGATCGGCGTGCCCCGGATCACCAGGATGTAGACCTGGGCCAGGAAGGACAGCACCAGCGGAATCCGGGACAGGAAGCGCCACGCCAGCAGGACCAGCACCACCAGCCGCAGGCCCCACCAGACCTCGCCGGGCACGCCGGCCAGGGGGCCGTCGCCCAGCCAGGACGCCAGCCGCAGCAGGAGCACGGCAGCCACCAGGACCACGATGCCCCAGCCCAGGGTGCGGCGGGTCACGGGCACCGGCACGTACGTCACCACGACGCCGGACAGGGCGCCGATGATCGTGCCGCCGACCAGGCCGAGCAGGGTGATCTGGATCGTCATCCAGGAACCGGCCATCAGGTCGGGCCAGGCTGCCCAGATGGCGGACCATTCAAAAGTCATGGCCTTTCTCCATGAAGTTCGGCATCCGCACGGCGGACGCATGAAAAACGGCAACGGCGGCCGGACGCATGCATCCGGCCGCCGCCGTCGGATCGACCGCTTGCGCTCAGTTCACGGCGCTGGCTTTCTTGCCGAACCAGGTTTCATACAGCTTGTCGTAGGTGCCGTTGGACTTCAGCTCGCCCAGGGCCTTGTTGACGACGGCGACCAGTTCGCTGCCCTTGGGGAAGGCGATGCCGTAGAAGTCGCCGCTCTTGAGGGAACCGACGACCTTGACCTTGCCGTTGCCGGCGGTCTTGGCGTAGTACTGGACGTTGGGCGTATCGTGCACCACGGCATCCACGCGGCCGGTGGCCAGCTCCAGGAAGGCGTTGTCGATGTTCGGGAAGAGCTTGAGCTTGGCCGACGGCACGTTGGACTTCATGTAGTCCACCGTGGCGGTGCCGATCTTCACGGCGACCGTCTTGCCTTCCAGGTCTTTCGCGGTCTGGATGGGGCTGTCGCTGGCAACCAGGATCGCCAGGCCGGACTCATAGTAGGGCTCGGAGAAGTCGATGACCTTGGCGCGGTCCTCGCGGATGGTGATCCCGGCCAGGGCCACGTCCACGTTGCGCGTCTGCAGGCCCGGGATGATGCCGTTGAAATCCATCGGCTGCAGGCGGTATTTCAGGCCGGCCTGCTTGGCGATGGCTTCCCACAGCTGGATGTCGAAGCCGGTGTACTTGCCGTCCTGCTTGAACTCGAAGGGCACGAAGGCCGTGTCGGTCGCGACGATCAGGTCCTTTGCGGATGCCTGGGTCATCGGCAGTGCCAGGGTAAGAGCCAGCCCGGCGAGGGCGGCCTTGAAGGTCTTGGACAGCTTCATGTGAGGGTCTCCTTGTGGGATTCGTCTGCTGCGGCCGATTTACCGCGTCCTTGTGAATCTTAACTGAAATGCCCGGGATTCCCGCGATCCGGACCGCGGAAATCCCGGGCATGCGCCTGGATTCTCGGGAAATCCCCTAAGTCTGGCAGGGGAATCCGCCCGCCCCGCCGCGCGGGGACCGGGCCATGGCATCAGAACGCGGGAACGATGGCGCCCTTGTAGTGCTCCAGGATGTAGTCGCGGACCTTGGCGGTGTGCAGGGCGTCGACCAGCTTGCGGATCGCGGGATCGTCCTTGCGATCGGCGCGGGTCACCACGATGTTGGCGTAGGGGGAGTCCTTGTCCTCGATGAACAGGGCGTCCTTGACCGGGTTCAGGCCGGCTTCCAGCGCATAGTTGGTGTTGATCAGCGCCACGTCGACGTCGGGCAGCACGCGCGGCAGCGTGGCGGCTTCCAGTTCGCGGAACTTCAGGTTCTTGGGGTTTTCCGTCACGTCACGCGCGGTCGCCAGGATGTTGGCCGGATCCTTCAGCTTGATCAGGCCTTGCTTCTGCAGCAGCAGCAAGGCGCGCGCGCCGTTCGAGGGATCGTTCGGGATGGCGATCTGGGCGCCGTCCTTCAGGTCCTTGATGTCCTTGATCTTCTGCGAGTAGGCGCCGAAGGGCTCGACATGGACCAGGCCCACCGACACCAGCTTGGTGTCGTGTTCCTTGTTGAAGGAATCCAGGTAGGGCTGGTGCTGGAAGAAGTTGACGTCGATCTGCTTGTCGGAAACCTGCAGGTTCGGCTGGACGTAATCGGTGAACACCTTGATGTCCAGGTCCACGCCTTCCTTGGCCAGGTCGGGCTTGACGAATTCCAGCAGCTCGGCGTGCGGCACGGGAGTGGCCGCCACGGACAGCTTGGCCGCCTGCGCCGGGGCGGCGAAGGCCAGGGGCAATGCCAGCGCCAGGACCGGCGCGAATTTCTTGAACATGAGAGATCTCCTGAATCTAGGAACTACCGTCTGTTGAGCCTGGCTACCCAGCGGTCGCCAAACACTTGGAAAACCTGGACCATGATCACCAGGATCACGACCGTGACCGCCATGACGTCGCCCTGGTAGCGCTGATAGCCGTAGCGCACCGCCAGGTCGCCCAGGCCGCCGCCGCCGATCACTCCCGACATGGCGGAATAGCCGACCAGGGTGATGGCGGTGACCACGATGGCCGCCAGGATGCCGGTGGTTGCTTCCGGCAGCAGCGCCCACAGCACCGTCTGGCGGGATGTGGCGCCCATGGCGCGGCAGGCTTCGCTAACGCCCGGGTCCAGTTCGCGCAGCACGTTCTCCACCAGCCGGGCGAAGAACGGCGCCGCGCTGGCCACCAGCGGCGGGATCGAGCCCTGCACGCCCAGCGCCGTCCCGACCACCAGTCGGGAAAACGGGATCATCACGATCAGCAGGATCAGGAACGGCACCGAGCGCAGCACGTTCACGACGAACGCGACCGTCTGGTACACGATGCGATTGTCCATGGCCTGCCCCGGGCTGGACAGGAACAGCAGCACGCCCACCGGCAGGCCGATCAACACGGTGAACAGCAGGGAAAAGCCCGTCATCAGCAAGGTGTCGATCGTGGCTTCGCCGATCATCCACCAGTCCACATTCGCCATCATGGCCGCAATACCTCGTAATCGACGCCCGCCGCGTCCAGCGCCGGAGCAAGCGCTTCCAGGGCGGCGCCGGAACCCTCGGCCGCCACGACCAGCTGGCCGTAGGGCGTGTCCTTGATCCGTCCCACGGAGCCCTGCAGGATGCTCAGGTCCAGGCCCAGGTCTCGGCTCAGGCGGCTGAGCAGCGGAGTGGCCGTGCTGTCGCCGCGGAAACTGAGACGCAGCAGGCGGCCCGCCACCCCTTGCGCCAGGGTCCGCCAGCCTTCGCCGCCGTCCAGACCGCTTTCGGACAGCAGCGCGCGCGTCGCGTCGTGCCGCGGATGCAGGAACACTTCGAGCACCTGCCCGGTCTCGACGATGCGGCCGCCCTCGATGACCGCCACCCGGTCGCAGACCGCCCGGATCACGTCCATGCCGTGCGTGATCAGCACGATCGTGAGCCCCAGGCGCTGATTGATGTCGCCCAGCAGGCGCAGGATGGACTGGGTGGTTTCGGGATCCAGCGCCGAGGTCGCCTCGTCGCACAACAGCAGGCGTGGCTTGCTGGCCAGCGCGCGCGCGATGCCCACGCGCTGCTGCTGGCCGCCGGACAGCTGGCCCGGATACTTGTGTGCCTGGTCGGACAGGCCGACCAGGTTCAGGACCTCGCGGGCGCGCGCCTCGCGGTCGGCGCGCGGCATGCCCGACAGACGCAGCGGAAAGCAGACGTTGTCCATTACCGTGCGCGAGCGCAGCAGGTTGAAGTGCTGGAACACCATGCCCACCGAGCGCCGGTACTCGCGCAGCTGCGCGTCGGAAAATGCCGTGATGTCGCGCCCATCCACGCGCACGCTGCCCTCGGTGGGGCGTTCCAGCAGGTTGAGCATGCGGATCAGGGTGCTCTTGCCCGCGCCCGAACGCCCGATGATGCCGAAGACTTCGCCTTCGCGGATGTTCAGGTTGACGTCGACGAGGGCGTTCACCGCGCGGCCGGCGGACTCGTACGTCTTACGAATGTTCTCGAGATCGATCAAGATACGTGGTCAATGAAAAGATGGCGTCCCGGATCAACAGGATGCGAAACAGGAATTTACCATGCGGATTTGACAGATTATGCCGATAACATATTACCTGGAATTATGAAGAATCCCCCTGGACCGACGACGGGCTAGAATCCAGGCATCCCCATCGCATCCTGTTCCAAGGGGGCCGCATGCCGCAAGACGAGCCGTCCGAAGTCCTTGCCTTCCTGTCCGGGCGTCTGCGCGCCTCCGGCGAAGGCGCCCCCGAAACGATCCGGACGCATATTTCCGTCCTGCTGCTGGGCGGCGATCGGGTCTACAAGCTCAAACGCGCGATCCGGCTGCCCTACCTAGATTTTTCCACCCCCGAACTGCGCCTGGAGGCCTGCCGCCGCGAAGTGTCGCTCAACCGGCGCACGGCCCCGGCACTGTACCTGGGCGCGCGGCGCATCACCCGGGAAGCCGACGGCGCGCTGGCGCTCGACGGCCGGGGCGAACTGGTGGATGCTGCGGTCGAGATGCGACGCTTCGCCGAAGACACCCTGTTCACCCGGCTGGCGCAGGCCGGCCGCCTGGACCGCCCGCTGCTGACCGCACTGGCCCGCACGATCGCCGCTTTCCATGCGCAAGCCGAACGCGTTCCCGGCGAAGACGGTGCCCAGCGCCTGCTCGAAGTGCTCGAGCTCAACGAACAATGCCCCGACATGGCCCCCGCGTTCGGCACCCGGCCCGTGGAAGCGCTGCGCGCCGCCCTGCGCTCGGCCTGGGGGCGGCACGCTCCACAGCTCGACGAACGAGCCCGCCGCGGCAGGGTGCGCCGCTGCCACGGCGACCTGCACCTGCGCAACCTGTGTCTCCTGGACGGCCAGCCGACCCTCTTCGATTGCATTGAATTCAGTGAATCGATCGCCACGATCGACGTGCTCTACGACCTGGCCTTCCTGCTGATGGACCTGTGGCAGGCCGGCCTGCGGGCCGAGGCGAACTGGGTGATGAATCGCTACATGGACGAAAGCGGCGACACCGAAGGCCTGCCGCTGCTGCCGTTCTTCATGGCGCTGCGTGCCTCGATCCGGGCGCAGGTCCTTTCCACCCAGGCGGCCCAGCCGGATGCAGCGCGGCGGGATCTCATCCCCCAGGCCCGCGCATACCTGGACCTGGCCATGGAACTCCTGCGCCCGGCTCCCGGGCGGCTGGTGGCGATCGGCGGACTGAGCGGTTCGGGAAAATCCACCGTGGCCGCGGCCATCGCACACCATGTGGGCGCGGCGCCGGGCGCCCGGATACTGTCCAGCGACCGCATCCGCAAACGCATCGCGGGCGTTGCGCCCGAAATCCCCCTGCCTCCCGACAGCTACACGCAGGAATCGTCCGACCGCGTCTACGCCACCCTGGTTGCGGAAGCCGGGCACACACTCGCCCTGGGCCATGCATGCATTGCCGATGCCGTGTTCTCACGGCAGGAAGAGCGCCGGGCCATCGGGCACTGCGCCGCGGAAGCGGGCGTGCCTTTTCACGGCATCTGGCTGGAAGCCGACCCGCACACGCTGGTCGCGCGCGTGCGCGGCCGCAGGAACGACCCGTCCGACGCCACCGAGGATGTCGTCCTCGCGCAAATCCGGCGGCATGCCCGCCCCATGGGCTGGCACATGGTGCAGGCCGGAACGGACGGCGCGGCAACCCGGGCCGCAGTCCTGGCGGCGCTTGGCATCCCGCCGGAGGCTCGCGGCTGAGCCGTCCCGGGCACCGCCCGGAGAAAAGCAAAAGACAGGGAAGCGCGGCGGGGGGCGCCGGCCAATGCGCGGAAATACGGATTCACGGACCCGCGGCGCCGACCCACAATGACGAGAACAGGCACGGCGCAGTCCCCATGCGGGCGGCCGCCCGGGGCCCAGCCAGGCCCGGAAAACAGCACGCCTCCCGAAAGGGAGGCGCCATGTGCATGAAAATGCGGGAGAAATTCTGGTGGGTCGTGCGCGGCTCGAACGCGCGACCAACGGATTAAAAGTCCGGTGCTCTACCGACTGAGCTAACGACCCACGAAGCCTTTTATTTTGACATTGCATCAATATAGCGTCAAGTATCCGGAGATCGCGAGAGACCGTCCCATGTCCAACCCTTCCGCCCGCCCGCCCCTGCGGCTGCACATCCTGTCCGACCTGCACCTCAGCAGGCAGGGGCTGGAATTGCCCGACGTCGAGGCGGACATCACCATCCTCGCCGGCGACATCGCCCGCCCCCAGGCGGCCATGGACTGGGCCGGCCGAATCCCACGCCCCGTGCTTTACGTGCCGGGCAACCACGAGTTCTACGGCGGTCTCATCCCCGCCGTGCGCGCCGAACTGGCAGACCAGGCGCAAGCCCACGGCATCCGGCTGCTGGACCAGCAGGCGCTGGTGATCGACGGCGTGCGTTTCCTGGGCGCCACGCTATGGACGGATTTCGAGCTGTTCGGGGCCGAGCTGCGCGACCTGGCCATGGAACGCACCGCCGAATTCATGCGCGATTTCCAGGTCATCGGCAATGGCGACGGCACGCGTTTCACGCCCCGGGACGCCGCCGCGCTGTTTCGCGAACAATACGACTGGCTGGACGCCCAGCTGGACATCCCCCACCCGGGGCCGACGGTGGTGATCACCCACCATGCGCCCAACATGCGCAGCGTCCATCCGCGCTTTGCCGAATCGCTGATCAGCGCGGGGTTCGTGTCCGAGTGCGCCAGCCTGCTGAGCCGGGCCGACCTCTGGATCCACGGCCACACGCACGACAGCTTCGACTACGCGGTCTATGGCGCCCGCGTCGTCTGCAATCCGCGCGGCTACTGCCGCGACGGGGTGAACGAGAACCCGGATTTCGACCCGGGGCTGTGCATCAGCGTGCCCTGGAAATCCTGACCTCGGCCCCGCGGCGCTTGACCTCCAGGCCTTCGGACGGCAGGATGCGCAGGCCTTCCAGGCCCTTGATGTAGCTGGAACCCTGCATCTGCATGACGCGGATCTTGTTGCGCATGACCACCGGATTGTGTTCGGGCATGCCGAACATCCAGACCTCGTCCAGGATCCGGGCCGAATTGATCTCACCGGTATGCTGGGCGGCGGGCCCCAGGCACAGCATGTGGCCCTCGCGGCCGAACACCGGCAGCGTGTCCAGGCCCGGACGCACCGTCCAGCGGGTGCCGCCTTCGTAGCGCCAGCCCGTGTTCAGATCCCACCAGGCATCGCCCCGGGGCAGATAGACCTCGGTCACCCCGCCGGGCTGCATCACGGGAGCAACCAGCAGCGCCGGGCCCAGCAGGTACTGCGTGTCCCAGGCGTGGGCCTCGGGATCGGCCGGATAGGCCTGGGCCATCGACCGCTGCACCGGCAGGCCGGTGCGCACGGCGTCGTCGATGATGCCGGCCACATAGGGCAGCAGTCGGTAGCGCCATTGCAGCCAGTGCGCGACCAACGCACGCGTATCGGCGTCGAAGGCATCCGGCATCAGCGCCGGCAGCCCCTGGAAGCTGAAATTGGCGGAAAACACGCCCATCGCCAGCCAGCGCAGGTAGAGCTCGGGCGTCATGGTGCCGGCCGGCCGGCCGGCGTCGCCTAGGCGGTGGGTCTGCACCGCCACGCCACTGTTGCCGACCGACAGGGCCGCACGCAGCGTGGCGGCGTAGCCGTCCCAGTCGTTGCTCACGGACGGCCCCTGCTGCCAGGCGAAGCGCTGCACCCCGGGGAACAGGTCGCGGCTGAGCATGACGCCTTCCTGGGGCGTGCGCGGCCCGGCAACGGCATCGAACAAGGCGCGGCGCGCCAGGTGGGGATAGGCGGAGCGCAACACCGCGCCGGTTTCCCCGCCCCGTGCCTCGACCCCGTCGGGCAGATCGAACTGGGCCTGGCAGACCGGTGCGCCCAGCCCGTCTTCCACGGCCTGCAGGTGGCGCTCGGTCCATAGCCGGGCGGTGTCCCGGTGCGTCAGGTCCAGCAGCCCGAAAGGCCGCCCGGCGGAAGCCGGCGTGCCGGGACAGACCCAGGGGTCGCCTTCGGCGTCGCACAGCAGCCAGCCCCGGTCGGCCCATTCCTCGAACAGCGGCGTGCCGTGCAGCACGCCCGGTATGCAGGATCCCGCCAGGTGCAGGTCGAGTTCGGCTGCCGCCGCCGACAGGCTGCGCCAGTCGGACACCCGGCCGGACCACTCGAAGACCGGCTTGTCTTCCTGGAATCCCAGCACGGCCGGCTCGGCCAGCACCAGAGCATCGAGCCCCATGCCCTGGGCGCGCAGGCTGCGGACTTGCTGCAGGCTGAATTCGGCCGACTGGCCAGGCGCCTGGTCCAGCCAGACGCCCATGGGCCAGAGATTGGGCTGGCCGGCGCGGCCGGTAAGCGCCGTGTACTGGTTGAGGATTTCGGACGGGTCGCCGACGAACAGGAACAGGTCCAGGCCCATGCCGCGCGCCCGGGCGGCGTAGGCGCCGCCGGTCCGCAGGTCGTGTTCCACGCGGTCGAACGTATTCAGGTACGCACCCCAGCCGCGCGGGCTCCAGGCCAGGGGCAGGCAGCGGTCCCGGGGCACATCGGACACCAGGAGTGCGCCGCGGCGGTCGAGGCTGTCGGAGGTTTCGCCCAGGCCGTACAGGCCTTCGCCGGGCTCCAGCGCCCAGTCGATCGTCCAGGTGCCTTCGGCGCCGTCGCCGGCGGGTTGGACCGGCAGGTGGGCACGGGCCACGCACTGGCCGCCGCGAAACAAGCGCAGGCCGGCATCGCCACCCCCGATCTCCAGGCTGGCGTCGCCCTGAGCCAGCAGCCAGCGGCCCGCATCCAGTGACTGGCACGCCATCTCGCCGACAGGTTCCTGGCGGGCCAGCAGCATGTCGGCCTGGCGCTGCGCGCGCAGGGACGGCTTGCCGGGCTCCAGCCAGTCGCGCGGCCCGCAGCGCAGCCGGAACACGCCGGGCGCGTGGGCCTCGACCCGCAGGCGCCATTCGTCGGCATGCAGTGCCCATTCGACGCACGAGGGCGTCATGACGACCGGGCCGGTCTCGAAAACTTGGTCCGCCAATTCGATGGTGGGCGACACAGCGTGATCCTCTGGGCTCTTTACCCGCTGTGGGAGCTTCTGGACAAGTCCTCGCGCCGCATGCATCCGCGGATTCGGGCGGCTCGGCTCAGATTGTCCAGGCGCTCCCTTGCAACCTTGCAAAAGACGTTATTCTGACGGATTTGCGCCATAAAATAAAATCCCGGCGCAGGATTTCCCGCCCGGGCTCAGCGCACGCCGATGCGCCGGGCCAGTTCGCGTTCCACCGGCACGGGCTCGCCATCGAGCCACGCGCCGATCAGGTCGCCCGCCAGGGCCGACCAGCTCAGGCCGCGCGATCCATAGGCGCAGGCCAGCCACAGGCCAGCCTTGTCCGGCACCGCGCCGATCAGGGGCAGGTGATCGCGCGTGGCGGCCCGCCAGCCCGCCCATCCCGCGACACCGCTGCCGCCCAGCCAGGGAATGTCCCGCGCCTCGACCCACCCCCGGACACGCGCCAGGATGTCCCGATGCCCTTCCTCGTCCACCACGGCCTCGTCCGCATCGGGGCGGTAGGTGCTGCCGGCCACGCCCCAGCCGTTCCGGGGCGGCAGGCAATAGCCGCGGCCCGACAGGACGCAACGCGGCACGGATGAAGCCTCTGCGGGATACAGGCTGACCTGGCCAGCCAGGGGCGCGAGGCCCGACAGGACCGGCAGGTGCCCGATGGGCATCACCCCCGACAGCAGCGTGCGCGCATGCAGCGCATTGGCCAGCACGACCTGGTCCGCCCGCCCCAGTTCCCCGCCGCCGGCATCCTGCAGCAGCCAGCCACCGCCATCTGCCGGCGCCAGAGATCCGATGGCCACGGGCCGGCGAATCACGCCCGGCAGCCCCAGCAAGGTGGCGATCAGTTCGCCCGGACACACCCGCAGCGCTTCGGGAAACCAGAGACCGCCCCAGGGCACACCGACGCCGGCTTGCCGGCCCGCCTGTGCGGGATCGAGCCAGCGCACCCAGCTTTCCGGAAACCCCAGACGCGCCAGCGCCTGGCGCTGCAGGCCGGCCTGATCATCCGACTGCGCGCAGACCAGTGCGCCGCAGGCCTGCGGCCGCGCTGCCTCGTCCAGATCCAGCCAGCGGGCGCGCGCCCGGGCCAGGCCGACGCGGCTCAGGCGCGAACGCGTGTCGTCGTCCGGACTGAGCGCCGGCACCAGGGCGGCGGCGCCCCGGCGGCGCATGGACGGATCGACATCCAGCGCGCACTGCGGGTCCCAGACCTCGACTTCATGCCCTCGCACCGCCAGGGCCTGGGCGATTCCGGCGCCGGCCAGGCCGCCACCCACCACCGCCACCCGGCGGCGCTCCGGCCCGGGCGGCTCGGCGCCCAGCCCGGGGCGCAGGACGGCCACCGTCATGTCGCGCTTTCCGGCGATGCCGGGCGCCTTCTCGACCAGGAATCCGGCATCGCGCAGGTCGCGCCGCACCTGCCCCGCGGCGCACCAGGTGGCGGCCGTGGCGCCGGCCACGGCCAGGCGCCGCAACTGGCCGAAGACGGCGGGCGACCACATGTCGGGATTGACCCGGGGCGCGAAACCGTCCAGGAAGAAGGCATCGACGCGCGCCTGCGCCTGACGCGCCAGGCGGCGGATGTCGCCGAACAGCAGGGTCAGCGTGACCCGGCCGCCCTGCAGTTCCAGCCGATGGACGCCCGGCAGCAGATCGGGCCAGCGCCCGGCCAGTTCGCGCGCCAGGCCCTGGCAGTCGTCCGGCAGCCGGCGCCAGGCCCGCAGCAGGTCCCGGGCCGCGAAGGGATGCGCCTCGAACGCCAGATAATGCAGCCGCCCGCTGCGCCCGGGATCGTCCAGCCAGGCCCGCCAGGCGGCCAGGAAATTGTGGCCCAGGCCGAAGCCGGTCTCGGCAATCGTGAATGCCGCCCTGCCGCGCCAGCGCCCGGGCAGGCCATTGCCCTGCAGGAACACATGCCGCGCCTGCAGCAGGGCGCCGGCCTGGCCGTGGTAGACATCGCCGTATTCCGGGCTGAACGGCACCCCCTGTGCGTCCTCGTGCCAGGTGGCGGGTTTCAGGATTTGATGGGAGTCCGACATGCGGGGACACTCGTCCGATGGTCACGTACAATGGGATGAACACGCCACGCGGGCCGGCTGGCGGCCTGGCGGGCTCATCACGGGAATCAGCGCGTCATGCCCAGTTCGCACTTCCTGTCGGCAGACTGCCTGGATGCCGCCGTCACGGCGGCGCACGCTGCAGCCGCCATTCTACAAACCCACGCCCTGCACCGCGCGGATCTGGTGATCGACCACAAGATGCGCAACGATCTGGTGTCCCAGGCCGACCGCGAGGCCGAGCAGGCGATCATCGACATCCTGCGCGCCCGCACGCCCGACATCGGGATCATCGCCGAGGAATCCGGCGGCCAGCCGGGCGATCAGGCCACCTGGTGCATCGATCCGCTGGACGGCACCACCAATTTCCTCAGCGGCATCCCCCACTACGCGGTTTCGATCGCCCTGATCGGCCACGCGGGCTGCCGTCCCGATGGCCGCGACCCGCTGCCCCGGGACACGCCGCTGATCGGCGTGGTCTACGACCCGAACCGGGAAGAGCTGTTCTCCTCGCTGCACGGCCTGGGCGCCTGGCTCAATGGCCGCCGCATCCACTGCTCGTCCACGCCGACGCTGGACCAGGCGGTGCTGGCCACCGGGTTTCCCTTCCGCGATTTTTCCTTCGAATCCCGCTACATGCCGACCCTGCACGACGCCACCCACGCCACCCGCGGCATCCGCCGCATGGGCTCGGCCGCCCTGGACCTGGCCTGGACGGCGTGCGGGCGCTACGATGGCTACTGGGAAATGGGCCTGGCGCCCTGGGACGTGGCCGCCGGCACGGTGCTGGTCCGCGCGGCGGGCGGGGTCTGCGAAGACATCCGCCACCAGGAACCCTGGCCCGAAGGCGGCTACGTCTATGCGGCCAATCCGCACATCGCCGGCATGCTGGACGGCCTGATCAACCGACACACATGACACGACAGCTCCTCGACACCCTGGGCAGCTGGCTGCCCGACCTGACCGACATCCGGCGCGCCATCCACGCCTGGCCCGAGCTCGCCTTCCAGGAAGTCCGCACGGCCGACACCGTGGCGCGCCTGCTGGATTCCTGGGGCGTGGAAGTCCACCGCGGCCTGGGTGAAACGGGGGTGGTCGGCCGCATCACGGGGCGCGGGCCGGGCCGGTCCGTGGGTCTGCGGGCCGACATGGACGCCCTGCCCATGCCGGAAACCAACACCTTTCCGCACGCCAGCCGCAACCCCGGCGCCATGCATGCCTGCGGCCACGACGGCCACACCGCCATGCTGCTGGCTGCCGCCCGCTACCTGGCCGGCCAGCGCGACTTCGACGGCACGGTGCACGTGATCTTCCAACCGGCCGAGGAAGCGGGGGGCGGCGCCCGCCGCATGATCGAGGATGGCCTGTTCGAGCAGTTCCCCATGGACGCGGTATTCGGGATGCACAACTGGCCCGGCCTGCCCGCCGGCACGTTCGGCCTCACCGACGGGCCCATCATGGCGTCCAGCAGCACGTTCGAGATCACGCTGCGGGGACGCGGCGCACACGGCGCCATGCCCCACCTGGGCGTCGACCCGGTGGTCGCCGCCGCCCAGCTCACCCTGGCGTTCCAGACCATCCTGACCCGCGACCTCGATCCGCTGGAATCCGGCGTCATCAGCGTGACCCAGATCCATGCCGGCTCGGCCGACAACGTCATCCCCGACCAGGCCGTCATGCGCGGCACGGTGCGCACGCTGTCCAACGACACGCTGGACCTGATCGAGACCCGCATGCGCGACCTGTCCGGGCCGCTTGCCCAGGCGCTGCGCTGCGAGGCCGACTTCGATTTCCATCGCGAATACCCGGCCACCGTCAACCACCCCGGGCCGGCCGCCCTCTGCGCCCAGGTGCTGACCGAGCTGGTGGGCGCCGACAAGGTCGACACCCAGGTCCGGCCGTCCATGGGGGCCGAAGACTTCGCCTTCATGCTGCAGGCCCGCCCCGGTTGCTACGTCTGGATCGGCAACGGCACGGGCGATCACCGGGCGGCGGGCCACGGCCTGGGGCCATGCACCCTGCACAACGGCAGCTACGACTTCAACGACGCCATCATCCCCCTGGGCGCCGCCTACTGGGTCCTGCTGGCCCGGCGTTTCCTGGACTCCGCCCCCTGAGGCATCTGCCGCCCACCGGCAAAAATACCGTGCGCCGCGGCGGGCCCCGCCTGCCGAACGGTTAAAATACGCGCTTTGCCGACACGCGCCCCGTCCGGTCCGGACGCGGAGCCCGGCACTCCACACCGAGGTCGCCATGTCCACAGCCCTGCCCTCAACCGAACATCCGGTCACCCTGCGCGTCATGCCCCAGCCGTCCGACGCCAACATTCATGGCGACGTGTTCGGGGGCTGGATCATGGCCCAGGTGGACATCGCCGGCTCGATCCCGGCCACCCGGCGCGCGGGCGGAAGGGTCGCCACCGTGGCCGTCAACGCCTTCACCTTCAAGCAACCGGTCTTCGTGGGCGATCTGCTCAGCTTCTACGCCGAAATCATCCGCACGGGACGAACCTCCATCACGGTCTCGGTCGAGGTCTACGCCGAACGCCAGCGCCTGGAGACCGAGGTCGTCAAGGTCACGGAAGCCACCCTGACCTACGTCGCGACCGACGCGAACCGCCAAAGCCGTCCCCTGCCCCCGATCTGAGGAGCCCGCATCGATGGCCGACCAACCCGTCGCCGCCGACACCGCCATCCCGGTCGTCATTCCGCGCCGCCTGGATCCGGAAGACGCCCAGCTGGCGCTGCAGGAACTGCAGTCCATCCTGAAACGCCAGGAGGTCGTGGACGCGCTCGCCCAGCGCCAGCACGAAGACGAGGACGAGGACGGCTCGAATCTGCTCGAAGGCATGCTGCAGCGGCAGCACGAAGACGAGATCCGCCAGATCATCAACGCGCTGCATCCGGCCGACATCGCCTTCATCCTGGAATCCCTGCCGGTACAGCAGCGCCAGGCGGTCTGGCAGCTGGTCAGCCAGGAATACGACGCCGACGTGCTCCTGGAAGTCGAGGACTGGGTCCGCGAATCGCTGATCGAGTCCATGGACCACGACGACCTGATCGCGGCCACGGGCACCATGGATGCCGACGAGATCGCCGATCTCGCGCCCGACCTGCCCCCCGACGTGATCGCCGAGGTCCAGAAGGGCCTGACCGATGCCGAGCGCGCCCAGCTGGTCGCCGCCATGGGCTATCCGGAAGACACCGTCGGCGCCATCATGGACTTCGACATGGTCCGGGTGCGCGAGGACGTGACGCTGGAAGTCGTGCTGCGCTACCTGCGCCGGCTGCACGAACTGCCCGACCACACCGACCAGATCTTCGTCGTGGACCGCGCCGACCAGCTGCGCGGCACCCTGTCGCTGTCGCGCCTGCTGCTGAGCGAGCCCGACACCCTGGTCAACGCGGTCATGGAGCCCGATGTCCTCAGCCTGAACCCGATGGATCCCGACACCGACGCCGCCAACGCCTTCGAGCGCTACGACCTGGTGTCGGCCCCGGTGGTGGACGAGCAGGGCCGCCTGATCGGCCGCGTCACCATCGACGAAGTGGTGGACGTGCTGCAGGAAGATTCCCAGGAGCAGGAACTGTCCCGGGCCGGCCTGCAGGAAGAAGACATCTTCGCCCCGGTCCTGGCGGCGATGCGCAACCGCGCCCCCTGGCTGCTGGTGAACCTGTGCACGGCCTCGATCGCCTCGCTGGTCGCCTCGCGCTTCGAGGGCACCGTCAGCCACATCGTGATCCTGGCCTTCCTGATGTCCATCGTGGCCGGGATCGGCGGCAATTCGGGCAACCAGACCATGACGATGATCATCCGCGCCATGGCGACGGGCCGGGTGACGGGCGCCAACATCTGGCAGCTGGTCAAGCGCGAGCTGCAGGTGACGTTCCTGGTGGGCGCCTGCGGCAGCCTGGTGGCGGCGACCTTCGCCTGGGTGATCTCGGACTCCTACGCGATCGCAGCGGTGATGATGGCGGCCATGGTCGGCAACATGCTGATCGGCGCGGCGCTGGGCGTGCTGATCCCGCTGCTGCGCGACCGGTTCGGCAAGGACCCTGCCGTGGGTTCGTCGGTGCTGCTGACTTTCGCGACGGATTCGCTGGGGTTCTTTTTGTTCCTGGGGCTGGCAACGGTGTTTTTGCTGTAGTTTTTTTGCGGCATCTCAACCGCACGGCCCCTCCCGGACGTGCCGCCCACCCGCCTGAAACGAAAAAGGCCGGACGTTGCGTCCGGCCTTTTCAGTTTTCCACGGCAGCCTTACTTCAGTTGCCCGTGGCAATGCTTGTACTTCTTGCCGCTGCCGCACGGGCAGGGATCGTTGCGCCCCACGCGCGGCACCGCGCCGGCCGGAGTCGCCGCCTTGCGGCCGGGTTCGGCCGGCGGTTGATCCAGGCCCGGATCCTCGCCACGCAGCGCCGCATCGTAATCGGCATGGTGGTAGCGCACGTTTTCCAGCGCCGGCGATGCCGGTTCTTCGACCTCGACCTGCTCTCGCGACTGGATGCGCACCGTCATCAGCACCCGGATCGTTTCGTTGCGGATGCGGTCGAGCATGTCCGAGAACAGCGTGAACGCCTCGCGCTTGTAGGCCTGCTTCGGGTCCACCTGCGCATAGCCGCGCAGATGGATGCCCTGGCGCAGGTGATCCAGGGATGCCAGGTGGGCCCGCCAGTTCGTGTCCAGCGACTGCAGCAGCACCGAGCGTTCGAACGGCCGCCAGCCGGCTTCGCCGACCAGGGCGATCTTTTCCTCGTACAGGCGCCTGGCTTCGGCCAGCACCCGTTCCAGCAGGTCGTCGTCGGTCAGGTTGGATTCCTTTTCCAGCATCTCCGCCAGCGGCAGCTGGATCGCCCAATCGGATTCCAGGGACGACTGCAGGCCCGGGATGTCCCATTGCTCTTCCATCGTCTCTTCGGGCACGTAGCGTCGGAACACCGCGGTGATTTCCGCGTCCCGCAGGTTCGCGATCGTATCGGCCACCGATTCGGCTTCCAGGACCTCGTTGCGCTGGGCATAGAGCACCTTGCGCTGGTCGTTGGCCACGTCGTCGTATTCCAGCAGCTGCTTGCGGATGTCGAAGTTGCGGCCCTCGACCTTGCGCTGCGCCGATTCGATCGAGCGCGACACCATGCGCGCCTCGATGGGCTCGCCTTCGGGAAGCCGCAGGCGTTCCATGATGGCGCGCACCCGGTCTCCGGCAAAGATCCGCATCAGCGAATCGTCCAGCGACAGGTAGAAGCGCGAGGAACCCGGATCGCCCTGGCGGCCGGCACGGCCGCGCAACTGGTTGTCGATACGCCGAGACTCGTGCCGCTCGGTGCCGATGATGCGCAGGCCGCCGGCCTTCTTGACGGCCTCGTTGGCCGGCGCCCATTCGGCGCGGATGGTGGCGATGCGGGCTTCCTTTTCCTCGGGCGACAAGTTGGGATCGGTGCGCACCAGATCGATCTGCTTGTCCACGCTGCCGCCCAGCACGATGTCCGTGCCCCGGCCGGCCATGTTGGTGGCGATCGTGATGTGGCCGGGCTTGCCGGCCTCGGCGACGATTTCCGCTTCGCGCGCGTGCTGCTTGGCGTTCAGCACCTCGTGGGGCAGGCCTTCCTTCTTCAGCGCGTTGGACAGCAGTTCGGAGTTTTCGATGCTGGTGGTGCCCACCAGCACCGGTTGGCCGCGCTTGTGGCAGTCGATGATGTCGGCCAGGATCGCGCGGTATTTTTCCTCGTTGGTCTTGAAGACCTGGTCGTTCTGGTCCTGGCGCGCCATCGGCCGGTTGGTCGGGATGATGACCGTCTCCAGGCCGTAGATTTCCTGGAATTCGTAGGCCTCGGTGTCCGCCGTACCCGTCATGCCGGCCAGCTTGTCGTACATGCGGAAATAGTTCTGGAAGGTGATCGAGGCCAGCGTCTGGTTCTCGTTCTGGATGCGCACGCCTTCCTTGGCCTCGACCGCCTGGTGCAGGCCGTCTGACCAGCGGCGGCCCGCCATCAGGCGGCCCGTGAATTCGTCGACGATGACGACCTCGCCATCCTGGACCACGTACTGCTGGTCGCGATGGAACAGGTTGTGCGCCCGCAGGGCCACCAGCAGGTGGTGCATCAGGGAGATGTGGCGCGGATCGTACAGGGACTCACCCTCGGGCAGGATGCCCAGGCGGGACATGATCTGCTCGGCCTTGACCTGGCCGGCTTCCGACAGGTGCACCTGCTGGGCCTTTTCGTCCACCCAGAAGTCACCCTCGGGTTCGGGCTCGTGGGGCTTGGGCTCTTCCGTCATGCGCGTCATCAGGGGCGGCACCGCGTTCATGCGGACATAGAGCTCGGTATTGTCCTCGGCCTGGCCGGAGATGATCAGCGGCGTGCGCGCCTCGTCGATCAGGATCGAGTCGACCTCGTCGACGATGGCGTAGGCCAGGCTGCGCTGACGGCGGTCTTCCGGACGGAATTCCATGTTGTCGCGCAGGTAGTCGAAGCCGTATTCGTTGTTCGTGCCGTAGGTGATGTCGGCCTGGTAGGCGGCGCGTTTTTCCGCGTTGTCCTGCTGCGGCACCACCACGCCGACCGTCATGCCCAGGAAGCCGTAGAGACGGCCCATCCATTCGGCATCCCGGCGCGCCAGGTAATCATTGACCGTGACCACGTGGACGCCGCGGCCCGGCAGCGCATTCAGGTAGACCGCCAGGGTGGCCATCAGCGTCTTGCCTTCGCCGGTGCGCATTTCGGCGATCTTGCCGTTGTGCAGGGCGATCGCCCCCAGCATCTGGACGTCGAAGTGACGCATGCCGAACACGCGGCGGCTGGCCTCGCGCACCACGGCAAAGGCCTCGGGCAGCAGGGAATTCAGGGACTTGCCCGCCGCGATCTGCTGGCGGAATTCGTCGGTCTTGGCCTTCAGCGCGTCGTCGGACAGGGCCTGCATGGAGGGTTCGAGCGCATTGATCTGCGCGACCTGCTTGCGGTACTGCTTCAACAGCCGGTCGTTGCGGCTGCCAATGATTTTTTTGAGCAGAGAAACCATATCGTGTCGTCGCTGCGGGCCCGAAGGAGGATCGGACGCCGGAAGATTGTGAGACGCGGCCGCCACAGGACGGCCGCAAGTGAACGCTGCAGTTTAACGCAGCACGGAAGCCCCCGCATCGGCGGCGGGCTCCGCCCGCGCCACCCGGGCCGCGTCCTGCGCCAGGCGGGTGCGGGCCCCGTCCTGGATGAACAGGGTCGGATCCAGGGGATAGTCCGCCATCCGCACCTCGAAGTGCAGATGCGCCCCGGTGGACCGGCCGGTGCTGCCCACCCGCGCGATCAGCTGCCCCTGGCGCACGATGTCGCCCGCCTTCACCAGCACGCTGGAAGCATGGGCGTAGCGGGTGCGCAGGCCATTGCCATGGTCGATCTCCACCATCCTGCCATAGCCATGCCAGGTGCCCGCCCGGGTCACCAGCCCGCCGGATGCCGCCCGGATCGGCGTGCCGCGGGGCGCGACGAAATCCAGGCCTTCGTGCATGGTGTGGCGGCCGCTGACGGGGTTGCGGCGCCAGCCGAACGATGAACTGAGCGCGGGATAGTCGACCGGCGACAGGGTCGGCAGGCTGGCCTGGAATCCCGCCTGGCGGGACAGGGCCGCGTCCACCAGGGCATAGGCATCCTCCTGGGTTTCCAGGCGCCGTCCCAGCGCGTCGATGTGCCTGCCCAGCAGTTCGGCCGATCCGATCGCGGGGGCCGGCAGAGACTGGGCCGGGATGTCGTCCATGACCTGGGCATCGCCCTCGTCGTCCGTATCGCCGCCTGCCGGCAGGCCGGCGGGCGCAGCGGCGGCATGGGCACCGGGGACGAGCTCCGGGGCCGTGTAGTTCAGGCCGGCCGCCTGGGCGACGCGCTCGCGCACGGATTCCATGGCCAGCACGCGGCCCTGCAATTCGCCCAGCTTGCCGGCCAGGCCCGCGATGCTGCCCTGCAACGCCGCGGAATCCTGGCGCAGGCGCGAATCGATGGCCTCGCGCTGACCGGGCTCCAGGGCCGGCGTGCGCCAGGCCTGCCACTGTGCGCCGCCCCAGGCCGCCAGCGCCAGGGCGCCGATCATGCCCAACCCCTTCAGGACGCGCACGTTAGAATGCAGCCATAGTGCTGCACGAGCAGTGTGTTTCGATTTCGTCACTCAAAATTCCTCATGTCCATGGCGATGCCGCCCCGGCGGAACCGATCATCCGGAACCCCGGCCCTGGAATGGCTGGACCGCAGCCCCCAGGGCGCGCCCATGATGCGCACGGTGCGCGAGCTGCTGGCCGTACAGGCCGTGCTCGCGGGGACGCTGCCGCCCGCCCTGGCGCGCCGTATCCGGGTCGCCCGCATCGATGGACCTGAAATCACCGTAATGGTTCCCGGCCCCGCGCACGCGGCACGGCTGCGCCAGCTGACCGAAGCCGCCGCCAGCCGCATCCGGGACGCCGGCTGGCCCATCGAACGCATTGTCGTCCGGATCGACGCCGCCATGGACAGGACCTGGACGGAAAAGCCCCAGCGGGAAGCCGAGCCCCTGGGAGAAAACGCCCTGAAATCCTTTGAAGATCTGGGGCGCCGGGTTGCGCCAGGCCCGTTGGCCGACGCGATTGGCCGGCTGCTGCGCCACCACCGTTCGTGAAAGAACCGCGCAGGCGACGCCGGCGAAGGAAAACCGCGCTCAGGCCAGCTGCCAGTCGCGGGTGAAGGCGGCGGGCGCGGTGTCGCGCGATTCGTAGCTGACCAGTTCCCAGCAATCCTGCCGGGCCAGCAGTGCGCGCACCAGCTGGTTGTTCAGCCCATGGCCGGACTTGCAGGCGACATAACGCGCCACCAGCGGCTTGCCGGCCAGGTACAGGTCCCCGATGGCATCGAGGATCTTGTGCTTGACGAATTCATCGTCGTAACGCAGGCCGTCGGCGTTCAGGACGCGGTATTCGTCCATCACGATGGCGTTGTCCAGGCTGCCTCCGCGAGCCAGGCCCATCGAACGCAGGGCCTCGACTTCGCTGGCAAAGCCGAAGGTGCGCGCGCGGGCGATGGTCTTGACGTAGGAATCCCGGGCAAAGTCGATTTCGGCGGCATTGGCCGTGGAATCGATGGCGGGATGCTTGAAGTCGATCGAGAAGGACAGCGCAAAGCCGTCGTAGGGTTCCAGCCGCGCCCACTTGGCGCCCGGCCCTTCGCCTTCGCGGACTTCGACGGGCTTGAGCACCCGCAGGAAATGCTTGGGCGCTGCCTGCTCCAGCAGGCCGGCGCTGCGCAACAGATAGACGAACGTGCCGGCGCTGCCATCCATGATGGGGACTTCTTCGGCATCGAGATCGACGTGCAGGTTGTCCACGCCCAGACCGGCCAGGGCCGACATCAGGTGTTCGACGGTGGAGACGCGCACGGAGCCCTGCTGCAGGACGGATGCCATGCGGGTATCGCCCACGGCGTCGGCGCGCGCGGGCAGATCCACGATTTCGGGCAGGTCCACGCGATGGAACACGATGCCGGTATTGGGCTCGGCAGGGCGCAGGGTGATTTCCACGCGACGGCCGGAATGCAGCCCCACCCCGGTGGTGGATACGGATTGTTTGATGGTGCGCTGCAAGAGCATGGGATTCTTCACTGGCGTAAAAGCGGCCCTGCGAAGCGTGCCCCGCATTGCCTGATCCCTGGCATTGTAACCAATATCCGGGTTTTCCACGATGGCCGGATGCAACAAGGACAGACACGTGTGCAAGCAAAACAAAGCGAAGGCGCGTCCTCCCCCAGGGGCAGGGGAAGACGCGCCAGGCGCCGCGAACTGCTGTACGGCAGCTGCGATGTGAGGTGATGCGCTTGAGCGGGCCGGGTCAGTCAGCCTGCTTGCGGAGGAACGCCGGAATGTCGAAGTGATCCATGCCCGCGGTCTCCAATGCCCGGACCTGGGCCGAGGCATTGCTGCGCGGATTGCGGATCACGGACGGCACGTCGGTACCGGAGAAGTCGTGGCCGACACCACCGACCGGCATGTTGTCCGTGCCGGTACGCTGGGCTTCGGCATTGTTCGACACCAGTTGCGGACGGGCCGCGGTGGAACCCAGGCCGGTGGCGACCACCGTGACGCGCAGGTTCTCGCCCATCGACTCGTCGTAGGCCGTCCCGAAGATCACGGTGGCATCGGCCGAGGCGTAGCTGCCGATCGTGTCCATGATCTCGCGGGTCTCGCGCATCTTGAGCGAACGGCTGGCGGTGATGTTCACCAGGACGCCGCGTGCGCCGTGCAGGTCCACGCCTTCGAGCAGCGGGCAGGCGATCGCCTGCTCGGCCGCGATGCGGGCGCGGTCGGCGCCGGAAGCCACGGCGGTGCCCATCATGGCCTGGCCCTGCTCGCCCATGATGGTCTTCACGTCCTCGAAGTCGACGTTGACGTTGCCTTCGACGTTGATGATCTCGGCGATCCCGGCGCAGGCGTTGTGCAGCACGTCATCGGCCGCGCGAAAGCAATCCTCCTGCGTGGCGTCCTCGTCCATCAGTTCGTACAGGTTCTCGTTGAGCACGACCACCAGCGAATGGACATGGCGCGACAGTTCGCGGATGCCCTCTTCGGCCATGCGCATGCGCTTGCTGCCCTCGAAGACGAAGGGCTTGGTGACCACGCCCACCGTCAGGATGCCCAGTTCCTTGGCGACCTCGGCCACCACGGGGCCGGCCCCCGTCCCGGTGCCCCCGCCCATGCCGGCGGTGATGAACACCATGTGGGCGCCGTTCAGCGCCGCGCGGATTTCCTCGCGGGCGGTCTCGGCGGCGGCGCGGCCCTGCTCGGGCTTGGCGCCCGCGCCCAGTCCGGTGCGGCCCAGGCGGATCTGGACCGGCGCCTCGCTGGTGGCCAGGGCCTGGGAATCGGTATTCGCGCAGATGAATTCCACCCCCTGCACGCCCGACCGGATCATGTGCGCCACGGCATTGCCGCCGGCGCCGCCGACACCCACGACCTTGATCACGGTGCCGTTTCTGCTGGTATCCAGCATTTCAAAATTCATCATGGTTTGACTCCCTCACATACGGAAAAACGAACAACTTCCCCTGAAAAGCCCATGTCCATTGCGGCCTTGACGCCGCCTCAGTTCATGAACCACTCCTTCATGCGCGCCAGAATGGATTTGACCGTTCCCTTCTGTTGCGCCACCTTGCGGCCGCGAGCGCGCTGCATGCGCGCCTCGGTCAGCAAGCCCATCACCGTCGAGAAGCGCGGATTGCGCATCACGTCGGCCAGACTTCCTTCGTACATGGGCACGGCGACTCGCACCGGCTTGAGGAACACGTCCTCGGCCAGTTCCACCATGCCCGGCATGAGCGCCGTCCCGCCGGTCAGCACGACTCCGGACGACAGCAATTCCTCGTAGCCGGACTCGCGCACCACCTGCTGCACGAATCCGAACAATTCCTCCATGCGCGGCTCGATCACCGCGCCCAGTGCCTGGCGCTTGACGCTGCGGTTGGGGCGGTCGCCCAGCCCCGGCACCTCGATCATTTCCTCGGCATCGACCAGCGCCTGCTTGGCAATGCCGTGGCGCAGCTTGATTTCCTCGGCATCCGGCGTGGGCGTGCGCAGCATGGCCGCGATGTCGCTGGTGACCTGGTCGCCCGCGATCGGGATCACCGAGGTGTGGCGGATCGCGCCGCCGGTATAGATGGCGATGTCGGTCGTGCCGCCGCCGATGTCCACCAGCACCACGCCCAGTTCCTTCTCGTCGGTCGTCAGGCAGGACAGGCTGGAGGCGAGCGGCTGCAGGATCAGGTCCTGGACCTCGAGGCCGCAGCGGCGCACGCACTTGACGATGTTCTGGGCCGCGCTGACCGCGCCCGTGACGATGTGCACGCGCACTTCCAGGCGCATCCCGCTCATGCCGATCGGTTCGCGGATGTCTTCCTGCGCATCGACGATGAACTCCTGCGTCAGCACGTGCAGCACCTGCTGGTCCGTCGGGATGTTGACCGCCTTGGCCGTCTCGATCACGCGCGCCACGTCGGTGGCGGTGACTTCCTTGTCCTTGACCGCGACCATGCCGCTGGAATTGAAGCTGGTGATGTGGCTGCCCGCGATGCCGGTGTAGACCTCGCGGATCTTGCAGTCGGCCATCAGCTCGGCCTCTTCGAGCGCGCGCTGGATCGAATTCACGGTGGACTCGATATTGACCACCACGCCCTTGCGCATGCCCTCGGACTCATGCTGTCCCAGGCCCAGCACCTCGAACCCGCCATCGGGCAGGATCTCGGCGACGACGGCGACCACCTTGCTGGTGCCGATATCGAGTGCAACGATCAGGTCTTTGATGTCACGGGTCATGGTCTGGTCGATTGGGAGGATGCGGAGGTTTCGGGGGCCAGCGTGATCGCGAATCCGTTCGGATAGCGCAGATCGGCACTGGCGATCATGCGGCCGCTCAGGCGCCGGGTCAGTTCCGGCCAGGCCTGGACGAAGCGTTCGATGCGGGCGGCGAACGGCAGGGCGCCGGAGCGCCCATGGGGGTCGGCGACGTCGGCGGCCGGATCCCGGCCCAGCGTCAGGTGCACGTTGTCGGACAGCGTCACTTCCCAGGCGTAGCGGGGGGTGAGCGTGGCCTCGCGCACGCTCAGGCCGAGCGGCGCGAACCAGCGGGCGATCTCGGCATAGCGCTGCACCACCAGCCGCTCCGAATTCGCCGGGCCGTTCAACTGCGGCAGGTCCAGCCCGTCGGGCAGTTCGCCCTGGTTGGCCGTGAATGCCTCGCCCCAGGTATTGATCATCTGGTTCTCGTTCCAGAAGGCCAGCGGCTGTTGCTCTTCGACGCGCACGTGCAGCGTGGCGGGCCACACCCGCCGCACGATGGCATGCCGCACCCAGGGCGCGGATTCGATGCGGCGCCGGGCCGCGTCGAGGTCCATCAGGAAGAAATTGCCCCGCACCTGGCCCGCCAGCGCAGTCTGGAGGCTCAACGGAGTGACGTACTGCAGGGTCGAGCCGGCCATCGGCGCCAGTTCGATCCGGGCAATCGAGAAATAGGGCCGCCGGATGGTCCAGACCACCGCCCCGACCACGATCGCCAGCACTGCCAGCAAAGCCAGCAGATTGGCGATCAGGTTGGTCAGTCGGGCTTCGGCGAACACGTCCGTCTCCCCCTCAGGCCGCCTGGCGCAGCTTGCAGCGCGCCGTGGACAGGATTTCCACGCACAGCCGGCCATAGCTCATGCCGGCAGCCCGTGCGCCCATGGGCACGAGCGAATGGCTCGTCATGCCCGGCGAGGTGTTCATTTCCAGCAGCCAGGGCCGGTTCTGTTCGTCGAGCATCACATCGGCCCGTCCCCAGCCTTCGCAACCCAGCACCCGGTAGGCTCGCACCACCACATCCTGGATGTGCCGCGCCAGGTCGTCCGGCAGGCGGGCCGGGCACTCGTAGCGGGTGTCGTTGGACACGTACTTGTGCTCGTAGTCGTAGTTGCCCTGGGGCGCGATGATCTCGATGACCGGCAGCGCCCGGGCGCCGGCACCGGAGCCCAGCACGGGAACGGTCAGTTCGCGCCCCCGGATGAACTGCTCGGCCAGGGCCAGGTCGTCGAAACGGCAGGCCAGCGCCTGCGCATCGCGCAGCTGTTCGGCCGACTCGACCCGCGTCAGTCCCAGCGTCGAGCCCTCATGCGGCGGCTTGACGATCAACGGCAGGCCCAGCGTCTCGGCCAGCGCCGACGGGTCCGCATCGCATTCCAGTTCCGCGAATCGCGGCGTGGGCAGCCCGTGCTGCAGCCAGAGCCGCTTGGTGGCGATCTTGTCCATGGCCAGGCAGGAGGCGAGCGGACCGCTGCCGGTGTAGGGAATCCGCAGCAGTTCCAGCGCGCCCTGCAGCGTGCCGTCCTCGCCGTAGCGTCCGTGCAGGGCGATGAAGACACGGTCGAAGCCCGCCGCGGCCAGGTCCGCCAGGCTGCGCTCGCCGGTGTCGAACAAATGCGCATCGATGCCTTCTTCGCGCAGCGCCGCGCAAACGCCGGCGCCCGACATCAGCGAGACTTCCCGTTCGGCCGAACTGCCGCCGTACAGCACGCCCACGCGACCGAATGACTGGCTCATAGCGGGCTCCCCAATTGCGCGGGAACGCGGCTGATGGAACCCGCCCCCATGATGATCACGACGTCGCCGTCGCGGGCGAAGTCCTCGATCGCGGCCGCCATGTCGGCCACGTCTTCCACGAATACCGGCTCGACCTTGCCGGCGACCCGCAGGCCGCGCGCCAGCGCGCGGCCGTCGGCGGCGACCAGCGGCGCCTCGCCGGCCGGATAGACCTCGGTCAGCAGCACCGCGTCGGCCAAGCCCAGCACGCGCACGAAATCCTCGAAGCAGTCGCGCGTGCGCGTGTAGCGGTGCGGCTGGAAGGCGAGCACGATGCGGCGATCCGGCCAGGCACCGCGCGCGGCCGCCAGGGTTGCCGCCATCTCGACCGGATGGTGACCATAGTCGTCGATCACGGAATACGTACCGCCGCCATTCCTGGCCGACACGGGGAAGCGGCCGACCTGGGTGAAACGGCGCCCCACGCCCCGGAACTGGGCCAGCGCTTCGGCGATCGCCTCGTCGGCCACGCCCAGTTCGGTGGCGACGGCGATGGTGGCCAGCGCGTTGAGCACGTTGTGGCGGCCCGGTAGGTTCAGGCGCACCGACAGGGGTTCCAGGTCGCCCTGGACACTCTGGCGGTCCACCTCGAAGCACATGACGGTGCCGTCGGCGCGCAGGTTGCGCGCGCGCACCTGGGCCGGCATGTCGATGCCGTAGGTCGTCACGGGCCGCGACACGAAGGGAATGATCTCGCGCACGTTGGCGTCGTCCACGCACAGCACCGCGCTGCCGTAGAACGGCAGGCGCTGGGTGAATTCGACGAAGGCGCTCTTCAGGCGCGCCACGTCGTGCCCGTAGGTGTCCATGTGGTCGAGGTCGATGTTGGTGATGATCGCCATCACCGGCAGCAGGTTCAGGAAGGACGCGTCGGACTCGTCGGCTTCGACGACGATGTAGTCGCCCTGGCCCAGCCGCGCATTGGCATCGGCGGCGTTCAGCCGACCGCCGATGACGAAAGTGGGGTCCAGCCCGCCCGCCGCCAGCACGCTGGCGACCAGGCTGGTGGTGGTGGTCTTGCCGTGCGTGCCGGCAATGGCGATGCCGCGCTTCAGGCGCATCAGCTCGGCCAGCATCAGGGCGCGGGGCACCACCGGGATGCGCGCGGCGCGGGCCGCCAGGACTTCCGGATTGTCGGCGCCGATGGCGGTGGACGTGACCAGGGCGCCCGCGCCCTGGATGTGCTCGGCCGCATGGCCGATCAGGATGCGCGCGCCCAGCGACGCCAGCCGCCGCGTCACGGCGGTTTCCTGGACGTCGGAGCCGCTGATGGAATAGCCCAGGTTCAGCAGGACCTCGGCGATGCCGCTCATGCCCGAGCCGCCGATGCCGACGAAATGGATGTTGCGGATGCGGTGCTTCATGCCGATTCCTCCAGGCTATGGACGCAGGCATCGGCAATCAGCTGCGCGGCGTTCAGACTTGCATGTTCGCGGGCGTGGGCGGCCACGGCGGCGAGTTCGGGACGCTGACGGGCGGCCAGCCAGGCCGACAGTCCTGCCGCGTCCAGGTCCGCCTGGCGCATCATCCATCCTCCCCCGCACTCCGACAGATAGCGGGCGTTGGCGGTCTGGTGGTCGTCGATGGCATGCGGCAGCGGGATGAACAGGGCCGCCACCCCCACGGCCGCGACTTCGGCCACGGTCATCGCCCCGGCCCGGCACACCACCAGGTCGGCCCAGCCCAGGGCCTCGGCCATGTCGTCGATGAAGGCGGAGACCTCGCCTTCCACGCCCAGGCGCTCGTAATTCCGGCGCACCCCTTCGGCGTGGCGCTCGCCCGCCTGGTGGCGCACCTGCGGCCGGGATTGCGCCGGCAGCAGCGCCAGGGCCTCGGGCACCAGTTCGTTCAGGCGGGCCGCTCCCAGGCTGCCACCCACCACCAGCAGGCGCAGGGGGCCCTGGCGGCCGGCGTAGCGCTCGCCCGCGGGAGCGACCGATTCCAATGCGGCGCGCACCGGGTTGCCCACCATCAGGGCGTCGGACAGCGCCCCCGGAAAACCGCAGAGCACCCGGCTGGCAAAGCGGGCCAGGATGCGGTTGGCGGTGCCGGCCACGGCATTCTGCTCGTGCACGACCAGGGGAATGCCGGCCAGACGCGCCATCAGCCCGCCCGGGAAGGCCGCATAACCGCCCATCCCCAGCACGACGTCGGGACGGCGCGCGCGCAGCAGCCGGCGCGCGCGCAGGCAGGCGGCGCCCAGAGAGAACGGCAGCTTCAGCAGGGCCGGAAGCCCCTTGCCGCGCACCCCGCCGAAACGCAGCGACAGCAGTTCGATGCCGCGCGCCGGCACCAGGCGGCCCTCCATGCGATCGGGATCGCCCAGCCACAGCACTTGCCAGCCGGCGGCGCGCAGGACTTCGGCCACGGCCAGGCCCGGCATGATGTGCCCGCCCGTGCCGCCCGCCATGATGAGGATCGTGCGCGTGTTCATCGCCGTTTCCCCCGCATCATGCAACGGGTTTCATAATCCACCCGCAGCAGCAGCGCGATGGCGGCCAGGTTCATGACGATGCCCGAACCACCGTAGCTGACCAGCGGCAGGGTCAGGCCCTTGGTGGGCAGCAGCCCCAGGCAGACGCCGACGTTGATGAAGGCCTGCACCCCCATCCACAGGGCCACGCCCTGGGCGACCAGGCCGTCGAAGACCCGCTCCAGCACCATGGCCTGGCGGGCGATGTCGAAACCGCGCAGCACGACGAAGATGAACGTGGCGATCAGGCACAGCACGCCGACCAGGCCGAGTTCCTCGCCGATGACGGCAACGATGAAGTCGGTATGCGCTTCGGGCAGGTAGTGCAGCTTCTCGATGCTGGCCCCCAGGCCGACGCCGAACCATTCGCCCCGTCCCAGGGCGATCAGGGAATGGGACAGCTGGTAGGCGCTGCCGTAGGCGTTTTCCGGGTTCCAGGGATCCAGGTAGACGAAAAGGCGCTCGCGGCGCCAGGGCGACAGCCAGATCAGCATCAGGAAGCTGGACATCACCCCGCTCAGCAGCAGCGTGAACAGCTTGAGGTTGATCCCGCCGATGAAGAGGATGCCGACGGCAATGGCGCCGATGACGATGAAGGCGCCCAGGTCGGGCTCCAGCAGCAGCAGCACCCCGACCAGCATCAGCGCCAGCGCCATGGGCGTGAAGCCGCGCACGAAGCCGCGCACGAAGCCCTGCAGGTGGGCCTGCTTGCGCACCACGTAATCGGCCGCGTACAGCAGGATGGCGGCCTTCATCAGTTCCGACGGCTGGAAATTCACCGGCCCCAGGGGCAGCCAGCGCCGGGCGCCATTGACCTCGCGGCCGATGCCGGGCACCAGCACCACCATCAGCAGCGCCAGCGCCAGGATGAACAGCGGCACCGAGGCCTTCTGCCAGATCCGCATCGGAATGCTGGCGGTGAACAGGGCCGCCAGCAGGCCGATGACGATGAAGGCGGCGTGGCGGCCGACGAAATAGAAGCGGCCGTAGCTTTCGTAGCGCGGCCCGTCGGCCAGGGCGATCGAGGCCGAATACACCATGAGCAGGCCGAACAGGACCAGAGCGCTGACCGCCACGATCAGGCCCACATCCACGCTGGGCATGGCGGTGCGTCCCGGACGCACCGCATTCACGCCGCCGCTCAGGGTGCTCAATACGCGCATCAGACGATCTCCCCCCGTTCGGCCGCCAGTTCCCGCACGGCCTCGATGAAGCAGGCACTGCGGTGGGCATAGTTGCGGAACATGTCCATGCTGGCGCAGGCTGGCGACAACAGCACGGCATCGCCCGGCTGCGCCAGTTCCAGGCCGCGGGCCACGGCATCCTCCAGCGAGCCGCACGATTGCAGCGGCACGCCGCAATCCGCCAGTGCGCGGCCGATCAGCGGCCCGTCCTGGCCGATCAGCAGCACGGCGCGCGCATGGGCGCGCACGGCCGGCGCCAGGGGCGTGAAATCCTGCCCCTTGCCCAGGCCGCCTGCGATCAGCACCACCGGGCGGCCCAGCCCCTTCAGGGCGGCCAGCGTGGCGCCCACATTGGTGCCCTTGCTGTCGTCGATGAAATCGACCCCCGCGATCGCACGCACGAATTCGGTGCGATGCGCCTCGCCCCGGTAGGCCCTCAGCGCATGCAGCATCGGCGCCCAATCCAGGCCGATGGCGCGGCCCAGGGCCAGCGCCGCCAGTGCGTTGAGCGCATTGTGGGTTCCCTGGATCCGCAACGCATCGGCCGGCATCAGCGCCTGGGCGGACGCATCGGGCCGCCGGGCGGGGGCCTCGTCGCGCACCGCGCGGCGGCGGCGCGCCGGCGCCGCGGCTGCGGGATCGGCTTCGACCTCGGGCGCGGCGGCCAGCCAGGCCAGCCCCTGCTGCGAAAGCAGGCCCAGATCCCCCGCCAGGGCGGGCGCATCGGTCCCGAAGCTGCGCACCCGTTCGCCTGCCAGGTCGGGCACCATGCCGCGAACCAGCGGATCGTCGCGGTTGACGACGGCGATCCGCGCCATTTCCAGCAAGCGTGCCTTGGCCGCCGCGTAGGCCTGCATCGAACCGTGCCAGTCCAGGTGATCCTGCGTCACGTTGAGCACCGTGGCCGCATCCGGCGCCAGGGTGGCGGTGGCTTCCAGCTGGAAGCTGGACAGTTCCAGCACCCAGACCTCGGGCAGATCGTCGCGCTCCAGGGCGTCCATCAGGCTGGCGAGCGCCGCCGGCCCGATGTTGCCGGCTGCCCGCACGCGGCGTCCGCTCGCCTCGGCCAGGTGGCGCGTGAGCGACGTGACGGTGGTCTTGCCATTGGTACCCGTGACCGCCAGCACGGCCGGCGCGTAATCCTGCGCGCGCAGGTCGGCCAGTGCGCGGGCGAACAGTTCGATTTCACCCAGGACCTCGATACCCCGTTCGCGAGCCGCCGCCAGCAGGTCGGACACAGGCGCCTCGCGGGGGTTCAGGCCCGGGCTGAGCACCAGCGTATGGACCCCGTCGAGCGCCTCGGCCGTCAGCGCCTGGCTTCCGAGGCGCAGGTCGGCATCGATGCCGCCGGCCTTCAGTTCATCCAGCCCGGCCGGCTGCCCGCGCGTGTCCAGGACCCGCAGGCGGGCGCCGTGCGCGGCGCACCAGCGTGCGGCCGCGACGCCCGTTTCCCCCAACCCCAGGATCAGGGTCAGGCCGTCGCGGCGAATGGAGGGGAACTCGCAGGCGTTCGTCATCGCAGTTTCAGGCTCGCCAGGCCGATCAGGACTAGCATCATGGTGATGATCCAGAAGCGGACCACCACCTGGGTTTCCTTCCAGCCGCTCACCTCGAAATGGTGATGCAGCGGGGCCATGCGGAAGATCCGGCGTCCCTCCCCGTAGCGTTTCTTGGTGTACTTGAACCAGGTGACCTGCAGCATGACCGAGAGGGTCTCGACCACGAACACCCCGCCCATGATGAACAGCACGATCTCCTGGCGCACGATGACGGCGATCGTGCCCAGCGCGCCGCCCAGCGCCAGTGCACCGACATCGCCCATGAAGACCTGGGCGGGATAGGTGTTGAACCAGAGGAAAGCCAGGCCGGCGCCCGCGATGGCGGCGCACAGCACCATCAGTTCGGACGCGCCCGGGATGTAGGGAAACAGCAGGTACTTGGAATAATCGACGCGGCCGACCACGTAGGCGAAGATGCCCAGGGCCGTCCCGATCATCACCGTGGGCATGATGGCCAGCCCGTCCAGGCCGTCGGTCAGGTTCACGGCATTGCTGGTGCCCACGATCACCAGCCAGGTCAGCGCGACGAAGCCGAACACGCCCAGCGGATAGCTGACGGTCTTGAAGAACGGCACGATCAGGTCGGCGCGCGCGGGCAGCGGCATGGAAAAGCCGCTCAGGACCCATTCCCGGAACAGCGGCCAGATTTCAGTATTGGCCGGGACCGACACGGCAAAGCTGAGATACACGGCGGCCACGGCGCCGATCAGCGCCTGCCAGAAAAATTTCTGCCGCGCCGGCATGCCTTCGGGGTCGTGATGCACGACCTTGCGGTAATCGTCGGCCCAGCCGATCCAGCCGAAACCGAAAGTGACCAGCAGCACCACCCAGACGAAACGGTTGGTCCAGTCCGCCCACAGCAGCGTGCTGATGCCGATGCCGATCAGGATCAGCGCGCCGCCCATGGTGGGGGTGCCGTTCTTCTGCAGATGCGTCTGCGGGCCATAGCTGCGCACCGCCTGGCCGATCTTCAGCGCCGTCAGGCGGCGGATCAGCCAGGGGCCGGCCAGCAGGCCGATGGCCAGCGCCGTTGCACAGGCCAGCAGCGCCCGGAACGTGATGTATTCCACCACGCCGAAGGCGCGGAAGTGTTCGTCGGACAGCCAGCGCGCCAGTTCAAGCAGCATGATCGCCCCCCTGCGCGGCCGCGTCCGCGTCGAGCGCCTGGACCACACGCTCCATGCGCATGCTGCGCGAACCCTTGACCAGGATGTGGCCCGGCCGCGCCGCCAGCAGATGCGGCAGCAACTCTTCGAACGAGTCGCAGGCCCGGGCCTGCGGACCGAAAGCCTGCGCGGCGCCCCGGGCAGCGGTGCCGAGCGTCAGCAGCGCATCCACGCCGCACTGGCGGGCATAGGCGCCGACCTCGGCATGCATGGCGGGCCCCTGATCGCCGACTTCCGCCATGTCGCCCAGCACCAGGATGCGCCGGCCATCCAGGCCGGCCAGCACGTCGATGGCCGCGCGCACGGAATCCGGATTGGCGTTGTAGCTGTCGTCGATCAGCTGGAAGCCGTCCGCCAGGGGCCTCGGCTGCATCCGGCCGCCCACCGGGGCGAAGGCCGCCAGCCCGGCGGCAATGGCAGCCGAAGGCGCGCCCGCGGCCCAGGCGCAGGCGGCGGCGGCCAGGGCATTGCGCAGATTGTGGCGTCCCGGCGCATGCAGCACGACGGGCAGCGTCTCGGTGCCCAGGTGCAGGCGGAATTCCGTCTGCGCCGTCCCGGCACGGATCTGCGAGGCGTACACGTCGGCCGCGTCGGCAAAGCCGAAGCACCGGACCGTCCGGTCACCGGCCAGTTCCCGCCAGAGCCCGGTGTAGTCCTCGTCGATCGGGAACACCGCCACGCCATCGGCGGGCAGCGCCTGCAGCACGGCGCCGTTCTCGCGTGCCACAGCCTCGATCGTGTTCATGAATTCCTGGTGTTCGCGCTGCGCGTTGTTCACCAGGGCCACCGTGGGCTGGGCGATGGCGGCCAGCACCGGAATTTCGCCGGGGTGGTTCATGCCCAGTTCGAGCACGGCGGCGCGATGCGCCGGGCGCAGGCGCAGCACCGTCAGCGGCAGGCCGATGTCATTGTTGAAATTGCCGCGGGTCGCCAGGCGGCTGTCCTCGCCGTGCCAGGCGGCCAGGATCGAGGCGATCATTTCCTTGGTCGTGGTCTTGCCATTGCTGCCGGTCACCGCGATGACGGGCACGCGGAACTGGCGCCGCCAGGCCGTGGCCGCGCGCTGCAGCGCCAGGCGGGTATCGCCCAGCACGATCTGGGGCAGGCCCGCGCCTGGAACCGCATGGGCGACGACCGCCGCGCGTGCGCCGCCCCGAGCGGCCGCATCCAGGTAATCGTGGCCGTCGAAACGTTCGCCTTCGAGCGCCAGGAACAGGGCGCCCGGCGGCAGGCTGCGGGTATCGGTCGACAGTTCCGTGCCCTGCCGCCAGGTCAGGGCAAAGCGCGCCCACTCCCGGTCGTCGAAGGGGCTGCGCACGTGATGGACTTCCTGGTAGGTCTCGTGGCCCTTGCCCGCCAGCAGCACCACGTCGCGCTCATCCGCAGTCCAGATGCTTTCCAGGATGGCATCGGCGCGGTCGACCCGGATCTCCGGGCGGCCCGGCATCCCCGCCACGATCTGCTCGATGATTGCCTCGGGCGGCTCGGTGCGCGGATTGTCGGTGGTGACCAGGACATCGTCGGCCAGCCGGGCCACCGCGGCGCCCATCAGGGGCCGCTTGCCCGCATCCCGATCGCCGCCGCAGCCGAACACGCAGCGCAGGCGGCCGCCGCGATCCTCGGCCAGCGGCCGCAGTGCCGTCAGCGCCCGTTCCAGAGCGTCCGGCGTATGCGCGTAATCCACCACGACCAGCGGCAGCGGGCGGGCCGAGACGGCACCGCCGACTGCCGATACCACCTGCAGGCGGCCCGGCACCGGATGCAGCACGGCCAGGGCGCGGGCGATGCGGCTCAGGCCCCAGCCCAGTTCGCGCAACACGCCGGCAACCAGCAGCAGGTTGGAAATATTGTGCTCCCCGACCAGGTGGGTCAGGATCTGGGCGCTGCCGTCGGGCGCGACCAGGTTGAAGACCAGGCCGGTGGCGCCGTGCTGGATGTCCTCGGCCCGGAAACCGGCCGCGCTCTCGCGCCGCAGGCTGTAGCTCACCCGGTGCCCGGAAGGCACGTCTCCTTCCAGCAGTTCCCGCCCCGCCGCATCATCGGCGTTGATGACCGCGCCGCGCAGGCCCGGCCTGGCGAACAGGGCGAACTTCGCCTGCTTGTAGCGCGCTTCCGTGCCGTGGTAATCGAGATGATCGCGGGTCAGGTTGGTGAAGCCCGCGACCTGGATGCTGACCCCGTCCAGGCGCCCCTGCTCGATTCCGATCGAGGAAGCCTCGATGGCGGCCGCCACGCCCCCCGCGCGCGCGATGGCGGCCAGGCTGCGATGCAGCGTCAGCACATCCGGCGTGGTCAGCACGCCGCCCAGGTTGCTGCCGTCGGCCAGCGTCACGCCCAGCGTCCCGATGGTGCCGCAAGGCATGCCTTCGGAATTCAGCGCAGCGGCGATCCACTGGGTGGTCGACGTCTTGCCGTTGGTGCCGGTGACGGCGATCACGGTCAGGGCATCCGACGGCCGGCCGTACCACAGGTGGGCAAGATCGCCCAGCAGCGCGGCCAGCCCTTCGACCTCCAGGACCGGCACGGCAGCCGGCGAGGCATGCCCGCCGCCCGCTTCCCGGATAATGGCCGCCGCACCGGCCGCCACGGCCGCATCCATGTAGGCGCGGCCGTCCGCGGCGATCCCGGGGCAGGCGAAGAACACATCGCCCGGCTGCAGCTGGCGCGAGTCCAGGCAGAGATCCGCGCGGCGATCGACCCGCTCATCCAGCCAGGCCATGATGTCTAACATGATCATTGTGTGCGTCCCCCCTGTTCCGCCACGGCCACGAGGGAATCCACGGGCGCGTCCGGCCGCACGCCGAGGCGGCGCAGGGTGCTTGAAACGATGTCTGAAAAGACGGGTGCGGCCACGCGGCCGCCATAATACCCCCCGGCGCTGGGCTCATCGATGGACACGGCCACGACGATGCGTGGATCGGACACCGGCGCCAGGCCGACGAAAGAGCCGCGGTACTTGGTCTTGCTGTACTGGCCGTTGACGATCTTGCGCGCGGTGCCGCTCTTGCCCGCCACACGGTAGCCCTGGACCCGGGCACGCTTGGCGCCGTCCGGCCCGGCTGCAGCTTCCAGCATACTGCGCATCAGGCGGGCGATTTCGGGCGTATAGATCTGGACGCTGGTGGGCTGGCCTTCGCGCCGCAGGAGGGACAGCGACACCATGTCGCCGTTGCGGGCGAAGACGGTGTAGGCGTGCGCCACCTGGAGCAGGGAGACGGACAGGCCGTAGCCGTATGCCATGGTGGCGCGCTCGATCGGCCGCCAGCGCTGCCAGGGCCGCAGGCGGCCCGAAGCCATGCCGGGGAAATGCGTCTGGGGCACCCGGCCGAATCCCAGCGCCGAGAATTTTTCCCACATCGCCTGGGACGACAGGCGCTCCGAGATCATCGTCATGCCGATGTTGCTGGAGCGCTGGATGATGCCGCCCACGTTCAGCACGCCATTGCGGCTGACGTCGGAAATCACGGCGCCCTGGTAGCTGTAGCGGCCATTGCCGGTATCGAACAGGGTCTGGGTCGTGATCTTGCCTTCGTCCAGAGCCAGGGCGGCGGTGAACGGCTTCATGATGGAGCCGGGCTCGAAGGTATCGGTCACGACGCGGTTGCGAAGCGCCTCGCCGGTGCGTTTCGAGTTGTCGTTCGGGTCGTAGGAAGGCAGGTTGACCATCGCCAGGATTTCACCCGAGCGGGCGTCCAGCACCACGGCCGCCGCGGCACGCGCCTGGTGTTCCTTCATGGCGGCATTGAGCGCGGTGTAGGTGTCGAACTGGATGCCCGCATCGATGGACAGCTGCAGGTTCTGGCCGTCGACCGGGGGCACCACGGCCTGCACGTCCTCGACCACGCGGCCCAGGCGGTCCTTGATCACGCGCCGGGATCCCGGCTGGCCCGACAGCCGGTCGTTGAACGCCAGCTCGATGCCTTCGATACCCCGGTCCTCGATGTTGGTGAAGCCGACGATGTGCGCCATGACTTCGCCTTCGGGATAGACGCGGCGCGTCTCGGAAAGCTGCTGGACGCCGGGAATCTTCAATTGCTGGATCGCCCTGGCCTTGTCGACGGAAACCTGCCGTTGCAGGTAGACGAAATTCTTGTCCTCGTCCTGGGTGCGCTGGCGCAGTTCGGCCGGCTTGACGTCCAGCAGCCGCGCCAGTTCGGTCACCTGAGCCTCGGAGGCCTTGTGGAAATCCTCGGGGATCGCCCAGATGGCCTTGGCCGGCACGCTGGAAGCCAGCACCACCGAGCTGCTACGGTCCAGGATCTTGCCGCGCGTGGCCGGCAGGACCAGCGTGCGTTCGTAGCGGCGTTCGCCCTGGCGCTGCAGGAATTCGTTGGACAGGATCTGCAGGTTCAAGGCCTTGGCGGCCAGCGCGGTAAAGCCCAGCATGAGCACGATCACCACCAGCCGCGCCCGCCAGAAGGCCGGGCGGCTCGCCAGCACGGGGCTTTCGTGGAAACCGAAGCGTTTCATGGCTGGCCCTCCCGGACGGCGGGAGCCGGCTGCTGCAGGTAGATCGTGCGGTCCGGCGTCACCGACACCAGGTGCAGATCCGTGCGGGCCAGCGAATCGATGCGTGCGTTGCGCGCCAGTTCCGCCCGTTCGAGCTGCAAGCGGCGCCATTCGGCGTCGAGCTCATGCGCGTGCGACTTCAGCCGTTCGGACGCCACGAACAGTTCGCGCGTCTGGAACCGCACCGTAACCAGGGAAATGGCCGAAGCCATCAGCAGAATCGCCAGGAACAGGTTCAACCGGATCATCGTGCGGCCCTCCCCCCCCGGCGCTGCTGTGCGGACGCCCGGCCCGGCAGGCGGACGAAGTCCGCGGCCTCTTCCGGCGACAGGGGCACACCGGTGCGCTCGGCCACCCGCAGCACGGCCGAACGAGCGCGCACGTTATCCGCCACTTCGGTCTCGTCCGCCTGGACGCGGCCCAGCAGGGTCACGTAGGGCTGCGGCATGTCACGCTCGGGAATCGGCAGGCGTGCCCGGTCCCGGCCGGGATGGGCAGCGGCGGCGAAGCACTGCTTGACCATGCGATCTTCCAGGGAATGGAAGCTGATCACGGCCATGCGCCCACCCGCCCGCAGGCGGGTCAGCGCTGTCGGGAGGGCGCGCGCGAGCTGCGCGAGCTCTTCATTGATGTGAATCCGTATAGCTTGAAAGGTGCGGGTGGCCGGGTGTTGACCCTTTTCGCGCGTACGGACGGTACCGGCGACGAGCTGGGCAAGTTCGCCCGTGGTGCGCAGCGGCCCGGATTGGCGGCGCGCAACAATCGCCTTTGCAATCTGGAAAGCAAACCGTTCTTCGCCATAATCTGCGATGACCTCCTTGATCTGTTCCTGGTCGGCCTCGGCCAGCCATTGCGCTGCCGTCTGCCCCCGGCTGGTGTCCATGCGCATGTCCAGCGGGCCATCCCGCATGAACGAGAATCCGCGTTCCGCCTCGTCGATCTGGGGCGAAGACACGCCCAGGTCCAGCAGTACGCCGTCCACCAGGGTGATGCCCAGGCGGTCCAACTGCGTGTCCAGGGAAGCGAAACCGTCATGCACGACCTCGACCCTCCCGTCGGCGGCGCGCAGCGCCTGTGCCTCGGCGATGGCGACCGGATCCTTGTCGAATACCAGCAGCCGCGCCTGCGGAGCCAGGCGGCTCAGCAGCAGGCGGCTATGCCCCCCGCGCCCGAAAGTCCCGTCCACATACACGCCATCCAGCGGCGGTGCGTTCACCGCCGGCACCGCGGACCGACGGCCGAACGCGGGGCTCAACAACGCGTCGATAGCCGGTTCCAGCAGAACGGTGCGATGGGAATACGCCATGTGCGGGTTCAGAAAGAAATCTGTTCAAGAATGGCTGGATCGAGGTTGCCCACGTCCACCATGCAGCGCGCCTCCCATTGGGCGCGATCCCACAACTCGAAATTCGACCCCAGACCCAGTAGCATGACGTCGCGATTCAGGCCCGCGGCCGTACGCAGTTCGGGCGCCACCAGGATGCGGCCCGCCCCGTCCATGTCCACATCCTGGGCATTGCCCAGCAGCAGGCGCTGCAGCGGCCGCGCCGAGGCCGGCAACGCCGCGATCTGCTCGCGCTTGGCTTCCCAGGTGGAACGGGGGTAGATCATCAGGCAGCCGTCGGGGTGCCGCGTCAGGGTCAGCCGCCCTTGTTCCTGGGCCAGCAGGGCGTCACGATGCCGGGCCGGGATGGACATCCGGCCCTTTGCATCCAGCGTGAGCGCACTGCTTCCTTGGAACACGAGTGATTTCTCCCACTTCATGACACAAAAATCTACTTTGTCCCACTCTACGGGATGGCGCGAGGCTGGTCAAGGCAAAAATTGAAATTTATTCAATGACAACAAGCACTTACAACTGTTTTTGAGAATTTCCCATGAAATAAAAACCTGAAAAATCAATGGATTGGAAACCAAACTGAAAGTCCTTTATAAGGTCGCGGCCTTTTCCCGCCCCCCTCCGGCCGCCCGGGACCTGCACCAATCCCCGATTGACATGCCTGCAGGCAGCCGATGTAATGGGCCTGCATCTCCCCGGGCTGAAACACTGGCATTCCCGGGTGCCAGACTCGAAAGCATCCGAGCCTTTTTTGCGTTTGCCTGCCGTCTCGTCAGTCACCAGAAAGGAGATCTCCACATGTCGGATCAAACCCAGTCCCCCAACTCCCGCCGCCATTTCCTGCAGTCCGCCGGGGCTGCCGGCGGCGTCCTGATGTTCGGCGGCATCCTGCCGCTGCAGCGCGCCCTGGCCGCAGGCGCACCTCCTGCGATCAACCTGGGGCAGGTCCTGCCCATGACGGGCTCTGCCGCGGAATTCGGCCCCTACTACCGCGACGCGGTGCGGCTGGCCGTCGACCAGATCAACACGGCCGCCAAGGAAGTCTTCGGGGGCCCGATCATCGCCAACCACGTCACCGCCGACAGCGCGACCCTGCCCACGGTCGGCGTCCAGGCGGCGCGCCAGATGGTCGACACCCAGCACACGCCGGTCATCATCAACGGCTGGTCCAGCGGCGTCACGGTTGCCGTGGCCACATCGGTCACCATCCCGTCGGGCATCCTGCAGATCGGCAACGGCACCACGTCCCCGCTGGTCAGCGTGCTGCCTGCCGACGCCAAGGCCGACCTGCTGTTCCGCACCAGCGCGTCCGACGCCATGCAGGGCGTGGTGGCCGCCCAGTTCGTCAATGGCGAAATCGACCCGAACTACAAGTTCAAGCGCGTCGCCACCATCTACATCAACAACCCCTACGGGCAGGGCCTGTCCAACGCCTTCGCGGCCGCCTTCAAGAAACGCGACGGCACCGTGCTGGCCGAAGTCCCGCACCCGGAAGAAGTCCAGCCCACCTACAAATCCATGCTGTCCCAGGCGCTGAAGGACAAGCCCGACCTCCTGCTCATCGTCAGCTACCCGGCGCACACCATCGCCATCTGCAAGGAATCCCGCGACACCTTCAACTTCACCAACTGGCAATTCACCGACGGCAATGCCAGCGTCGACATCATCAAGGAGGTCGGCGGCAAGGACATGGACGGCCGCTACGGCACGGCGCCCGGCGAAGACACCAGCACCCAGTCCTACAAGGACTTCGCCAAGACCTACCTGTCCACCTACAAATACGACCATTTCCCGCCCTTCACCACCTGCTCGTACGATGCCGGGCTGGTCGCCGGGCTGGCCATGGCCGCGGTCGTGGCGGAGGGCGCCACCGACGCCTCGAAGATCACGGGGGCGATGCTGCGCGATGAACTGCGCAAGGTCTCCAACCCGCCGGGCGAAATGATCGACGGCGGCGACCAGGACCGCGTCACCGCCATGCTCAAGGCGCTGAAGGACAAGAAGAAAATCAACTACAACGGGGTCGCCGGCCCGTGCGACTTCGACAAGAACGGCGATGTCATCACGCCCGTCAACATCTGGAAGTATTCGGGCGGCCAGATCGAGACGGTGAAGATGGTTGCCGCCAAGGACATCCCGGCCGGCTGATGCCCCCCGGTCCTGCCCAGGCAAGCACAAGGCCGCGCAAGCGGCCTTGTGCTTTTCCGGCGAATGCCCCCGGCAAGGGCCCGCGCCGCGGATCTAGCGCTCGGGTTCGCCGTCGATGAAACGGGATACACGCTTCTTTTCGGGCAGGATGCCCTGCGGGCGGTACAGCACGATCAGCGCCAGCAACAGCCCCACGAAGGCCCAGCGCAGGAAGGACATGCGTGACGCGACATCGGGGGCGAGTCCCTGCAGGGCGACCTGCAGGTAGTCCGTGACGAAACCCGTACCGCTCCATACGGCCCAGATGACGAAGGCCCCCAGGATCGCGCCTTTGTTGTTGCCGCTGCCACCGAGCATCAGCATCACCCAGACCAGGAAGGTGGCGAACAGAGGCTTGAAGTGGCTGTAGTCGATCGTGACCATGTACGGCGCATACAGCGCGCCGGCCACACCGATGACGACGGCCCCCAGCACGAAGGACTGCACGCGCAGGGACTTCACGTGCTTGCCGCTCATGGCCGCCGAATCCTCTTCGTCGCGTACGGCGCGCAGCGCGCGCCCCCAGGGGGAGCGCACCATTGCTTCCAGCACGGCATAGGTCACGGCCAGTGCGAGCGTGACGATCGCCAGGTACAGATAGCTGTAGTCCCTGGGCTGCATGACGGACAGGGCGGACTGCAGGGCCTCGGGCAGCCAGCCGCAGCCGGCCTGGTCGAAGACGCAGGACAGGGGCTGGGGAATGCCGGACATGGGCTGCGGCCCGTTGGCCAGCCAGCGCTCGTTCTGGAAGACTAGCCGGATGATCTCGGCGATCCCCAGCGTGGCGATCGCCAGGAAATCCGCCCGCAGGTGCAGGATGGGCTGGGCGATCAGGTAGGCCACGATCCCGGCCATGATGCCGGCGGCGGCCATCCCGACCAGGTAGGGGGCGTCCAGGCCGAACCACTGGTGGGCATAGGCTGCCATCAGGCCGGACGGGGGCGACGTGACGAACAGCGCCATGGTGAATGCCCCCACGGCGAAGAACCCGGCCACGCCGAAATTCAGGTGGCCGTTGTACCCCCACTGCGCATTCAGGCCCAGGGACAGGATCGAGTAGATGATCGCCATGATGCTGAAGGACACCAGGTAATCCATGATGCCGGGCAGCCAGCCTGCGACGCCGAAGGCCAGCACGGCGCCCAGCGCCAGGGCCGCCGGCAGGCGCACCCGCCAACGCCAGCGCGAGAACAGCAGGCACCCCAGCAGACAGGCGGGGACCAGCAGGAAGCAGGCCTTGAGCAGATTCAGGGCATCCATGTCCGGCTCCTAGCGTTGGGCGAACAGGCCCTGGGGCCGCATCAGCAGCACCAGCACCATCAGGACGAAAGCGACTGCCGGCCCATAGGCCGGATTCAGGAAGGCGGAAGTCAGCTGCATGGCCACGCCGATGATGATCGATCCGACCAGCGCGCCCCAGGCGCTGCCGATCCCGCCCATGATCACCGCCGCGAACAGCGGCAGCAGCAGCACGAAACCCATGTCCGGCCGCATCTGCGATGCCAGCCCGTACATGACGCCGCCGATGGCGGCCAGCCCGGCACCGATGGACCAGGTCCAGGCGATGACCTGCTCGGTATTGATGCCGCGCACCTGGGCCAGGTCGGGATTGTCGGCCGTCGCGCGCATGGCCTTGCCGATGCGCGTGCGGGTCAGCATCCAGTACAGCAGCGCCACCAGGATCAGCGCCAGGGCAAAGACGAAGAACTGGTCGGCCTGGATGCGCAACCCGAAAGGCAGGTACAGGGCCGGATTGGAGCGCCCCGAATAATAGAAGTGGAAGTCCGACCCCCAGATCAGGTAGACGACGCCGCGCAGCAGGAATTCCATGCCCAGCGAAGCCATGGCCAGCAGCACCAGCGGCGACTGGTGCCGGCGCAACGGCCGGTACAGCAGCCGGTCGATCACGATCGCCACGATGGCCGTGACCGCCGCCGCCAGCAGCAGGCCGACGACCAGTTCCCAGCCGAAGGAGAACCGCCAGATGGGGTTCGACTGCGGCAGGACGAGCACCATGCCGTAGGTGACGTAGGCCCCCAGGGTCAGGAATTCCCCATGGGCGAAATTCGGGAATTTCAGGACGCCATAGCACAGGGTGAGGCCGATGCCGCCCAGTGCGATGATGCCGCCGAGCATCACGCCCCATGCGGTCAGGGACAGCATGTCCTCGGCGCTGGTGCCCGCGAGCCAGCCGGCCACCCACATGCCGGCCAGCACCAGCAGCAACACGCCGCCGACGAAGCGGCTGCTGCGCGCGCCGCCCGAATCCCGGGCATCCACGGCCGCGGCGGCGCCAGCGTCCGCGGCGCCCGTCAGCATGTTCTTGTCCGCCGCAGGCTGCGCCGAATCGATCATCGCGTCATCCTCCCAGGTAGAGGCGCCCGACGTTCGGATCGTCGAGCAGGTCCCGCCCCGTGCCCTCGTGGCGGTTCTCGCCATTGGCGAGCACATAGCCGCGGTGGGCCATCCCCAGCGATTGCCGGGCGTTCTGCTCGACCATCAGGATGCCCACCCCGCTCTCGTTGATCCGGGCAATGCGCTCGAAGATCTCGTCCACGAGCTTGGGGGACAGGGCGGCCGTGGGTTCGTCCAGCAACAGCAGCCGGGGGTTCATCATCAGGGCGCTGCCCATCGCGACCATCTGCCGTTCGCCGCCCGACATCTTGCCCGCCAGCTGCCGGCGGCGCTGGCGCAGCTTGGGGAACATCGCGTAGACCCGTTCCTTGTTGTCCGACAGGTCGACCTTCCCCATCGGGAAGGCGCCCATTTCCAGGTTTTCCTCGACCGTCAGCGTGGTGAATACATTGGCCACCTGCGGCACGTAGCACATGCCCAGCCGCACGATGCGGTGCGGCGCCTCGTGCGTGATATCGTGGCCGTCGAAGGCGATCGAGCCCTGGCGCGGATGCAGCAGGCCGAAGATGGTTTTCATCAGGGTGGACTTGCCCGCCCCATTGGGGCCGATGATGGAGACGACCTCGTCGGCCTCGACCCGGAGGGACACCGCGCGCAGGATCTCGGTATCGCCGTAGCCCGCCGTGACGGCGTCAACCTGCAGCAGCGGCATATTGTCCTCCAAGGTAGGCATCCAGCACCGCCTGGTCGTTGCGCACGGCTTCGGGCGAGCCTTCGGCAAGCTTGCGTCCTTCGCTCATGACGATGACCGGATCGCACAGGCTCATGACCATGTTCATGTCGTGCTCGATCAGCAGAAAGGTGATCCCGCGTTCACGCGACAGGGTCTGGATGTTCCGCACGATGCTCTGCAGCAGCGTGCGGTTGACCCCGGCGGCCGGCTCGTCCAGCAGGATGATCTGCGGGTCCGCCATCAGCATGCGCCCCATTTCCAGCAGTTTCTTCTGCCCGCCCGACAGGTTGGCGGCGTATTCGTGCTGGACGTGGGTGAGCTGCAGGTATTCCAGGACCTCGCGCGCCTTGTCCAGATGGCGCGCTTCTTCGGCGCGGACCAGACCCGGCCGCAGGAGCGCATTCCACCAGTGTTCCCCGGACTGCCCGGGCGGCACCAGCATGAGGTTTTCCAGGACGCTCATGCTGCCGTGCTCGCGAGGAATCTGGAATGTGCGGCACAGGCCACGGGCAAAGATCTGATCCGGCCGCAGATGGCCGATGTCCTGGCCGTCCAGCAGGATCTGGCCCGAATCCGGGGGGATGAAGCCGGTGATGAGATTGAATACCGTGGTCTTGCCGGCACCGTTGGGGCCGATCAGCCCGGTGATGGTGCCCCGTTCCACCTGGAACGAGCAATGGTCCACGGCCCGCAGGCCGCCGAAGCTTTTCGCCAGGTCCCGGACTTCGAGCAGCGGACGCCGCTGGTCGACATCCGTTTCCGACAGGGATGATGCTGTCGAATCCGCCACCGATGCCTCCTGCTGGATTTCCATGAAGGAATCCGGCCGGCGTACCCGCCACGCATCGACGCGGCGGGCCGTCGGTTCGAAATGATGGTTCAGGGTATCACAGCCGCTGGCGCGGCCGAATGCGCGAATTCCCTATGGAAAGGGGCCCGGCGCCATGAAGGCGGGCACCGCGCAGGTAAAGAAGCGGAACAGATCTATAGGCCGGATTCTGTACGCCGGGTTGCCCCGGCGGGCGATCATTCCTCTGGGCGGGCCATTGCTGGACCGCTCTAGCCATCTACCCGCATGCTCGGACGGGCCGCCCTGTCGGCACGAGGCCGGCGCATGCCTATTTGATGTTGCTCCCGATAGAGGTTGCCGCGTTTCACCCTGCCGCGCCCCGCCCGGACGAACCGGACGGGCAGTACGGAGATGGCCGTACCGGTGCGGGCCTTGCGGCCCACCCTCGCGGCAGTCTCGTCTCTGTGGCCCTGTTCCTCGGCTTTCCCCGAAGGGATCGCCGGACGGCCGTTAGCCGCTATCGCGCCCGATGGAGTCCGGACCTTCCTCGATGCCTGTCGGCACCGCGATCGCCCGATCTGCCCCGCGACGGCATTGTACGACAGCCCGGCATGGAGCCGCCCGGCACGCCACCGTCCAAACTGCGACAATAGGCCTTTGACCCCGGGGCCCCGGCCCCGGCGACCGCCACACCGCCGCCCGCACAATGTCCGACACACTGCTCGCCCTGACCCAGGCCCAGCTCGCCTACGGCCACCACCCCCTGCTCGATCACGCCGACCTGAACCTGCTGTCCGGCGAACGCATCGGCCTGATCGGCCGCAATGGCGCCGGCAAGTCATCCCTGCTGCGCGTCCTGGACGGCCGCGTCCGTCTCGACGACGGCGAGATCAGGCGGCGCGGCGGCCTGCGCATCGCCACCGTCGAGCAGGAACCCGAACTGCCTGAAGACGAAACCATCCTCGGCTACCTGTCAGGCGACCTGGTGGCGTCCGAAGACTGGCAGCGCTCGGCCCGCGCAGGCGCGCTGATCGACGCGCTGCAGCTCGAACCCGTCCAGCCCATCCGCGGGCTGTCCGGAGGCACGCGCAAGCGCGTGGCCCTGGCCCACGCCCTGGTCCAGGAACCCGACCTGCTGCTGCTCGACGAGCCGACCAACCATCTGGATTTCGCCGGCATCGCCTGGCTGGAAGACCAGCTGCGCGCCACGCGCGCGGCCGTGGTGCTGATCACCCACGACCGCCGCTTCCTGGATGCCGTCGCCACCCGCATCGTCGAACTCGACCGGGGCAGGCTGCTGAGCTTTCCGGGCAATTTCTCCGCCTGGCAGGCCCGCAAGGCCCAGTGGCTGGAAGCCGAACAGCAGGCCAATGCCCGCTTCGACAAACTGCTGTCCCAGGAAGAAGTCTGGATCCGCAAAGGCATCGAAGCACGCCGCACCCGCAACGAAGGCCGGGTGCGCCGCCTGGAGGCCCTGCGCCGCGAACGCGCCGCACGGCGCGACCAGCAGGGCCAGGTGCGTTTCTCCCTGGCCGACGGCCAGCGTTCCGGCAAGCTCGTGGCGGAACTTCTGGGCGTCACCCACGGCTACGGCGACCGCATCCTGATCCGGGATTTCAGCACCCTGATCCAGCGCGGCGACCGCATCGGCCTGATCGGCCCCAACGGTGCGGGCAAGACGACGCTGCTGCGCATCCTGCTGGGCGAACTGCAGCCCCTGGAAGGCAGCGTGCGCCTGGGCACCAATCTGTCGATCGGCTATTTCGACCAGATGCGCGACCGCCTGGACGAAACCGCCACCCTGGCCGACACCATCAGCCCCGGCAGCGAATGGGTGGAAATCGGCGGCCAGCGCAAGCATGTCATGAGCTACCTCGAGGACTTCCTCTTTCCCGCCGCCCGCGCCCATTCGCCGGTGTCCAGCCTGTCCGGCGGCGAGCGCGCACGCCTGGCGCTGGCGCGCATGTTCGCCCAGCCGCACAACGTGCTGGTGCTCGACGAGCCCACCAACGACCTGGACATCGACACACTGGAACTGCTGGAAAGCCTGCTGCAGGACTACCAGGGCACCGTCCTGCTGGTCAGCCACGACCGCAGCTTCCTGGACAACGTGGTCACGCAGACCATTGCCGCCGAGGGCGACGGCCACTGGCGTGAATACGTGGGCGGCTACGACGACTGGGAAGCCCAGAGACCGCGCGCTACCGCGCAACCGTCCCCCTCGCCCCGCCCGGATCGGCAGTCCGCATCGGCCGGCGCCAGCGCGGCCGGCACACAAAAGACGGCGGCGGTCCCGGAAGCCGCCGACAAGCCGCGCAAGAGCCGCCTGGCGCCCTGGGAAGCGGAAGAACTGGCCGGCTTGCCCGACCTGATCTCGGGCCTGGAAGCCGAACAGGCAGCCCTGGCGGCACGCCTGTCCGATCCCGATCTGTACAGCCAGGGCCCCGACGAGGCCCAGCGCGTCCAGCAGGCCCTGAGCGAACTGGAAAGCCGGCTGGAGACGCTGTTCGAGCGCTGGACCCTGCTGGAAGACAAACGCGGCGACTGAGCCGCGCCACCCGGGCCCCGCCGGGGGGATGCCGGCCCTGCGCCTGCCCCGGGTCAGTCTGCGGCGGACCCGCGCTCCGGGCGCACCCGCCAGGGAAGCGACTCGCCTGCGGCCAGAGGCACGACCACATCATCGCCCAGCGGCAGGTTGCGAGGGATGGGATCGGCCACTCGCTCCAGGGTCAGCGTGCCGGCATTGGGGGCCAGCCCATAGAATGCAGGGCCATGCAGGCTGGCAAAGGCCTCCAGGCGATCCAGACGGCCGACGGACTCGAAGGCCGTTGCATACAGCGCCAGGGCATGGCGGGCCGTATAGCAGCCCGCGCAGCCGCAATCCTGCTCCTTGGCGCCGCGCGGATGCGGGGCGCTGTCCGTCCCCAGGAAGAAGCGCGGATTGCCGCTGGTAGCCGCCTTCAGCAGCGCCTGGCGATGGGTTTCCCGCTTCAGGACAGGCAGGCAATACCAGTGGGGCCGCAGGCCGCCCTTGAACAGGGCATTGCGGTTGTACAGGAGGTGCTGCGGCGTCAGCGTGGCGCCGATGGGGCCTTCGGCCTGGGCGACATAGGCTGCGCCATCCGCCGTGGTCAGGTGCTCGAACACCACCTTCAGTTCAGGGAAAGTGCGCCGCAGGGGCTGCATCACCCGCTCGATGAACACCGCCTCGCGATCGAACAGGTCGACATCCGGATCGGTGACCTCGCCATGCACCAGCAGCGGCATGCCGCATTCCTGCATGGCCGCAAGCGTAGCCTTGCATTGGCCCAGCAGGTCGGTCACGCCGGCATCCGAATGGGTTGTCGCCCCGGCCGGATAGAGCTTCACCCCGTACACGAAACCGCTCTCGCGCGCCCGGCGGATCTCGTCAGGCGGCGTACGGTCGGTGAGGTACAGCGTCATCAGGGGATCGAAGGCCGGGACATCGCCCTCGCGTTCGCCCGCCAGGCGCAGGGCGTCCAGGATGCGCCCGCGATAGGCACGCGCATCCTCGGTCGTCAGCACCGGAGGCTTCAGGTTGGGCATCACAATGGCGCGCCCGAACTGGCGTGCGGAATCCATCACCACATCGCGCAGCACCGCTCCGTCGCGTAAATGCAGATGCCAGTCGTCCGGGCGGCAGAGGCGGATGCCGGCAGGTGCGGCGGAGGCTTCGGTCACACCCGCAGCGCGATCGGAAAAAGCATGTGAAGAAGTCTGTGACACTGTCTGACGATCCTTTTTTGTCTTTCGGGGAAACACGCGGTATGCTGCGAGGGCTATTCACTCAACACTGTAGGAGCCTGCATACATGGCAACCACCGAAAAGTCCGGTCGCAAACCCAATGCGGCATTCATGAAGCCCCTGACCCCCAGCGCCACCCTGGCTGCCGTGATCGGTAACGAAGCCGTGCCCCGCACCGAAGTCACCAAGCGCATCTGGGACTATATCAAGAAGCACAATCTCCAGGATCCCGCGAACCGCCGCAACATCAATGCAGACGCCAAGCTGCGTCCCCTGTTCGGCAAGGACCAGGTTTCGATGTTCGAACTGACCAAGCTGGTCAGTCAGCACCTGAAATAAGCAGGGTTGCGGCGGGCTGTCACGGCAGCCTCGCCTGCTCCTGATACGGCCCGGCCTCCGGCCGGACGGCGCCTTCCGCCGCAAGGCGAGCGCCTGGCGCCCGGAACGGAGCGCACAAGAAAGCCCGAATGCCCCGCCATGGGGATCGGGCGAGATCGGATCACAGGCCCGGCAGCGGTGTTTCGCCAGCCCAGTGCGCCAGCCAGCCCTTGGCGATGCGATAGATGATCCAGATGATGGCCACCACGCCCGTGACGAAGCCAACGAAGATCAGGCTTGCCAGGGCGCTGAGCACCAGCCACAGCAGCCCCCACCAGAATGTCCGGATGATCCAGTCGATATGGCCCGCATAGACGGTGCCGACCATGTCGCCGCGCTTCAGGTACGCCAGAACGACGGCCGCCAGGACAGCCGCACCAAAGATCCCCGCAGACAGAATGCCCACGGCGAACAGCGCATACATCAGGTGGACGAGTTGCCGCTGGTTCAGGCCTTTGTCCATTTCGGGGGTTTCGTCGCCTTGAATCATGAGGTCTCCTGCGAAAGCGTGGCCTGAGGCCCGTATTTCCTGCCGGCGTTTGCGTTTCAAGACTGTATTCTATCCCAGAAAAGACAAAGCCCCTGCAGAGTGATCTGCAGGGGCTTTGCGGTATAGAAGCCTGACGATGACCTACTTTCACAGGTGTCCACCCACTATCATCGGCGCGAAGGCGTTTCACTGTCCTGTTCGGGATGGGAAGGAGTGGGTCCACCTTGCTATGGTCGTCAAGCATAACTGGTTGCGCTCCAGTGCACGGCCCCGGGGGACCTGGTACTGGATCGCCAATTTGGAAGAAGCACACTGCGTGTGCATCCAGCGACGCGCTGCATTGTAGCAGATTCGCTGGCGGCTGCACCGCCGGGCTGTTGTTGCGTTCAATTGTGTCGGCTACACACACGATCACTACGTTCCGCTGCGGTACTCC
>NZ_BAAAFN010000003.1:0-9542 GCF_039523555.1 Castellaniella daejeonensis | reverse complement strand
ACCATCATTGCCCAGGTGGGTCAGATTTACTCCGACGGGGTGGGTCAGTATTACACCGGCGCTAACACATTGAGCACATCACTCAAGCAGATAGCGTCATGGAGTCCAATGGCGGAGATCCTTGGTTCAACGTCGTTCACTGTGATTCTTGCGGCCACGTCTACGGCGTCTTCAACAAAGTTAGTTACGGGCCGCATCCGCCGAACCTGGGGCAGGGCGGCGGGCGCAAAAAAGCCGCCCGAAGGCGGCTTGGGGTGGCTGTCTGCGGATCAGCTTTTGGGCGGCGCCACTTTCAGGATGGCAGGATCCTGTCCAGCCACCGCTGCGTCTACGGCAACATCGGACAGACGCACGATAAACGACGCTCCGGCCGGTGCCACCAGGACTCGATCGGTAACCGGGTGATTATCGATATAGGCGGCGCCCACGCCGAACCGGAATTCTTCCTTGGTGTCGTTCGTGACCTTCACCAGGACCGACAGATTCATAGACCCAAACGTGTCCTTTTTCGCGCTAGCAATCTTCTTCTGCAGGGCGTCAGGGACAGCCAGGGCCAGCACTGCAGCGGCCAGCGCCGCGATCCTCATTCTCCTCATCGTGCCCTCCTGTTGTTCGAAACAGTTACATTCTGACCGAGAGGCGGCGGGCCAGCAAGCGCGGCGTGTCGCACGGCAGATGGGCACAAAAAGCCGCCTCGCGGGTGGCTGGGGGTGCTGGTGCTGGGGTGGTGCCCAAATGGGTCAGAAACCGCTCGAAACCCGCTTCAATGCTAGGTTAGGGGGGGCGGTGCCCTGCTGGGGGTGGAGTAGGGCGCAGGTGCTGCAGGAGCAACAAAAATGTGCAGGTGCTGCAGGAGTTGTAAAAAAGCGCAGGACCTGCAGGAGTGGCAGGCCGATGCCGGCGAAGGGGCGGGGGGGGCCGGTATCGCCCGGCGGCTGATCCATCAAATGACCATCAAATAGGGAGGGCGCGGCTACGCCGGTTTTCGGGACGGGGCGGCTGAGTGAAGGGTGGGTAGAAAAAAGTCCGCAGGATGGGCTGATTTGAAGTATCGACGATGCTAGCGCGTGCCGGCACGCCCCTTCTGGGCTGATGGTTTGGCTCCAGACTTTCTTAGGCGAACAGAGTTTGGGGAAACGTAAGTTACTCCATTGATTGTGATGTTTGCTGTAATGCTAGACGGCTTATGCACGATGAGTTCGTTGCCGATGATATGGAAATTGCAGAACACAAGCCCATCTTCATTTGGCGTCAGCCCTTCCGCCGACCCATCTATTGAGGCGCCTCCAACAATCCTATCATCAACGCATACGCTAATTTTTACATCACCAGCGAGTTGATCTGGGGTGCCTATCACGGCTATTGCTACAGAAAACTGATGGAACTCGTATGGGAAGACATCGACCGAAATTGATGACTGAAATACGCCAATGTATGTGAATTGTCCATTTGCTTCCGGGCGAATGGTTTCACAAAAAGTTGGATAAAACACCAAAGGCGTTTCTTTTTTGTTATTCGGTTTCATTGTCTTCTATAGCATCAATGATTTGATCACATGTAACGCCCAGCGCATCAGCCATTCTTCTGATTGTGCTGCTTTGCATGTCGCCGCCATTTCTCTCGAGTCGAGCAATGTACGATTGTTGGGTTCCCATTGCGGCTGCGAGCGAAGCCTGAGAATGGCCGCTAGCAAGCCGAAGCGAAGCCAGTGTGTGTTTGGCTGTGCTGTTTTCCATCATTGAAGAGGCCAACTTGCGCCTTGCGCGCGCTAGAGCGGCTGCTCGCTTCGGGTCAGACTCTCGATCCGCGATGATGCTGTGGATGCTTCTTCCACGCCCAAAGTGCGGCAGAGGAACGTCCGTCTCGAAAGACATGCGCAGAGCTACTACCAACCACCCTTCAGAGTGGGCGGGGGTTTGTTTAATAGGATGGTATGCCAAGGGCATCATAATCCTTGACAATTCTTTGGAAGTGTGGGTGCTGTTCGTCATAATTTATATCTCGCCGAATAATTCCGAGTATGTGATACGAGTCGCAGCGGCCATCGTAGGCATAAACAACTCGCCAGCCAATCAGGCCGCCGCCATTCTCGGGAAAGTCCCATATCTTCAATCTGTGCAAATTCCGACCGCGATGCCATTGAACAACAATTCTGTCCGCTTCAACGGTCGGCTCGCTGTGGCGCATTTCCCTCCTGCGCCACATCCTGGAAAGGAACTCCTCGTCGTACGCGATTTCTTCGAGCGCAGCCTCAATGAGGGCGACTGCGTCTTCAGCGTCTGGCTCCTTCGATTCCCACATCTCGTCAAGATCTTGCTCGGCTGCAGGTTCGACGATTACAGAGTGCATTATATCTTCTTAGATATGCAGTTGGGAGGGAGATTTGTAAACGAGCCTCGCTGATGAGGTTCTTTCTTGGCATTAAGAATCACTTATAACCTATTGTTTAGTTTGAGTGTTTTCAAAGTATCTCCGCCCCACACCCCAACCCCACACCAGAAGGCGCGGGCCCAAAAGTGAGACGCTATGGGCCGCGCTGCGATCTACTAAGGGCTTGGCTTCTAGTCTTCTACCAATGCCTTGCTATTGATCAGCTTTTGAGCCAGGTCCTCCATGGCTCTTTGCACGGCCTCTTGCGTGGCGACTTCCACAACGTCCATCCCTTTGTCGCAGCTTCCTGCTCCGTCCTCATGATTTCCTTGACCACGCACCGTGGTTCGAATCGCTGGTGTCCCGTCCGGCCTGAACGCGCTGACCCGAATCGAGATTTCAGATGTGGATTCGGGCGTGGCCATCCAGAACCCAGGGTTGAATTTCAGTCGCGGGGCAAATTCATCCAGCTTGAAGTCAAGGAAGTAGGTTCCGGGCCTTTCTTCCCGCGTTTCCACACGAGATACAGACCTGAAAGCCGGCTCCAGGGTGCGCATGATGGATTCGGACACAGCAGTTCCTGGAGTGATGGTGTAGTTATGCGCGCCGCACACGAATCCAACATTCACCTTCTTAGACATCTCGGCCAGCTCGGGATCGATCCGCACGGCCGCATCGGCATTGATGCGTCGCGTAGGCATGACCTCTGCTGCTCCACTGACGCTCTGGATTTGCCCTTTGTATGCGCATGCTTGCAACAAAATGGTCAGCGCTGCGATGCCAAGGATTCTAAGCCTCATGGTTCTCCTCACATATCCACATTAATAATAAGGTTTTGTTACTTGCTGGCCCAAAGTAATCCTCTCGTCCTCGCCTATCAATCAGGGTTTCTCAGAGTCCGAAGCCGCACCAGAAAGCGCGGCCTCAGAACTCCTGGCTGCGCCACACCTTCAACACGCGCCCGATCACCTGGAAGTCCATCTTCTTGGTGATGTCGAACGGATCGTAGGCGTCCTTGTTCTCGGAAATCGCCCGTATCACTAGGCCGTTCTCGGTCGGGATGCGCTGCAGACGCTTGACGTATCCCAGGTTGTCCACGCGAAAGAAGTACACCGAGTCGAACTCGACGGTCGTCACGCCCAAGTCAACGAGCAGCGGATCACCGGGGTTGAACATGGGCTGCATCGAGTCGCCGAATCCGGTCACCACGCATAGATTCTTCGCTGCGCTGTAGGCTCGGACGTTTTTTGACAGCCATTCCTTGCTGACGCGCAGGTTCTGGATCACGCCCGGCTGATCCGGCAGATCCAGACCATTGCCCATCGAGCCGGCGGCGTCGTATTGGCGAATTGTGATGTCCGTGTTTGTCTTTTTGGGCTCTGTCGGCTGGCCGCCATCAGCCGCATCGCGCGGCTCCGTGCCCAGGGCCAGCCAGTCGCTGGTGACGCGTAGGCGCGCGGCAGCCTTGGCGTTGTTGATGGCGCTGAACGCCCCTGACTTGCCATCCAAGACCTTTTTGACAGCCTGATAGGACGTGTCGAGAGCGTCCGCCAATTCGTTGACGGTCACATTCGCGCGCTCCATCGCATCGGCCAATCTGTCTTTATATTCAACCATGGTTTAAAGGTAACCCATGTGGCAATAACTATAGTTGCATTGTTTGCATGAACTATGGTTCAATACGGGTATGAAAAAGACCGAAGCCATCGAGCGACTTGGCGGCTCGATTTCCTCAACAGCCAAAGCCATCGGGATCTCCTATCAGGCGGTCAAGAAATGGCCCGATCCGCTCTCGCGGCGGATTGCTGACCGAGTGCTGGCGGCTGAGGCGCGCGCGAACCGCACCCCCAAGGAGCCCGCCAATGTCTGACGCGAAACGCGCCTGCTGGTCGCTTGCGCTGACTTTTGTCGCCCTGTCATTCCTGGTCTGGCTTTCCTGGCATGGAGGCTTGTCGCGTGACCTGATCCTCATGATCCTTGGCGGCAGCGTCTACGTGCTGATCCACGGCCTGCTGGGCATTCTTTTCCCTCTGCGTCATGACGGCCCAGTAGCAAGCGATCCTGTGCTTCCAGACTGATGAGGCCGATTACACGGGCCAACTGCGGGTTGCGTTGCGGATCAAAGCCACATCGCAACTGAACGGGGCGATCGACGAGTTCTCGGCCATCGCCGAGGCGCAGGCGCCCGTCTGGAAGGGCGATCACTTCGACATCGAGCACACCCGCAATCCGGCGTGGTGGTATCTGTGGTTTGCGATGGGCAAGACCATTGAAGGCGAGGGGCGCGTCTACGGCGCAGGCCTGACCGAGCAGCAGCTCGACATCGACGCGATCCGGGCCTGGGCCGCGTGGTGCGATCTGAAGAAGCTGACGTTCGACTATGTCCTGGACCGCAAGATGAGCAGCGCCCAGGTCTTGCAGATGATTGCGCGTGCCGGCCGCGCCTCGCCCACGTGGCAAACCGGCGGCCTGGGCGCCGTGTGGGATGCTGCGGATGCGCCAGTGGTCGCGATGTTCGGGCCTTTCAACATCAAGGCCGGCAGCTTCAAAGTGGCGTACATCAATGACGATACGCCCGACGAGATCGTCCTGAACTTTGCCAACGAAGACCGCGATTATCAGATGGACGAAGTGCGAGTCGCGGTGCCGGGCGCCACGACCACGAACAATCCCTTGCAGCTTGATCTGGATGGCTGCACGGTCGCCGACATGGCCGGCCGCGAAGCCAATCTGATCGCCGCCTCGCAGGTCTGGCATCGCCGGCGCACGACCTGGGAAACGGATATCGAGGGCTTGGTTGCCAGCCGCGGCGACGTCGTCCAGATCAGCCACGACCTGACTGTCTGGGGGTATTCCGGGCGCCTGGTGGGGCGGTCTGGCAACCAGATCATGCTCTCGCAATCCATCCCTACGGGCTCCGGCACGATGATGCTGCGCGACCCCGAGGGCAACATGAAAACTGTCGTGGTTGCCGGGATTGCAACCGATACCGACACCGTCACGATCACCAGTGACATGACTGGGTTCGCGTTGCCCGGCGACGCGGGCTTTGAGGATGTGCCGGCGCTCGACTGGGCGTTCTTTTTCGATCCCCTGGAGACCCCGGGGCGGCGGTTCAAGATCGTGGACGTCCAGCCGACCCAGGATGGGGTGCGGTTCTCCGCCGTGGATGACGACCCCGAATACTACGCTTCGGAGACGAACCCGTACGGCTACACGCCCCCGCGCGATGGTCAGTATCTGGCCGGCGTGGTGTTCGGCATCACGGTCACAGAGGGCATCATCAATGTCCTGGCCGACATCAACAGCGTGCAGATCGGCTGGGCGCTGTCGGTGGCGATGCCGGTGGATGTCGTGATCGCGGTGAACGGCGCCGCACAGCCCGCCGTGCGCGTTGTCGATCGGAAGATGACGATCCAGGCGCAGACGGGCGACGTGCTGGACATCACCGTGACTCCGGTCTCGGCTATCGGGCGGGGAAAACCCGCGATGCGCAGCTACACGGTTCAGGGCCTGCGCGCACCGCTGCCGGCGGTGACGGGATTGACCAGCGTCTTCAGGGACGGCCTGACCGTGCTGACCTGGGGCCGCGTGGTCGATGTCCGTCAGCCGGACTACGAGATCCGTGTCGGCGAGTCCTGGGCGAACTCGCGCACGGTGGCGGTCACGCCCATGCTCGAATCACTGACGGCGGGCAACGGCCTGTATTGGGTCGCGGCGCGATACGTCTACAAAGGGCAGGCGATCTACGGCGTGCCCGATAGCCTGCTGGTGTCCGGTGCTGCTCTGGTGCGCAATGTCCTGCTGACCGAGGTCGAGGATCCGGCCTGGGATGGCGTGCTCAGCGAGGGGGCGTATGTCTGGGATGACAAGCTGACGCTGGTGGGTGCCGGCGACGTCCTGGACGAGGCCGACATCCTGGCCGTGCGTGACGTGCTGTGGTTGGGCGGCGCGCAGCCGCGCGGTGTGTATACGTCTGCACGGACCGTGGATATCGGTTTCGTGGCACCGGTGCGGCTGGACTTCCATATCGATGCCTACGCGCTGAATTTTGGCGAGGACGTACTGTCGATGGATGACGTCTTGTCCAATCCGGACATCTTGAATGCCTCGAACGCGCAGCATTGGAAAGCCACGCCGCAATACCGGACCGCCGGCGAGGATGGGGTCTACGGGCCGTGGTTGAACTACACGCCCGGCCTGGTCAATGCGAGGTATTTCCAGGTCCGCATCGTGATTGAGACTGACGAACCGCTGATCGTGCCGTTTGTCGAGCATTTCACTTGGATCGTGGACGTGCCGGATCTGATCCAAAAGGCCGAAGGCATCACGGTGCCGACTACAGGCCTGCGGATCGAGTACGAAAAGGTTTTCCACGCCGTGCCGAACGTCCAGATCGCACTGTTCGATGCCGTGGACGGCGACCGCTATGTCCTGACGAATTCGGACGAAACCGGGTTCGACATTCAGATCTTCAACGCATCTACCCCGAAAGCCGCCGTCATCAACTGGCTGAGCCAGGGATTCTGATTTTCCTTCGCATCAACCCCGGCCCGCCCTGAGCGGGCCTTTTGTTTTGGAGTCGACATGACCCAAGAAGCTGTGCAAATCACGACCACACCGCCTTTGCCTGGGCTGCAGCTCGTGCAGGACATGAATAAGGCCCTGGAAACCATCGCGACCGATTTCGCGGGCAGCACCGATCCGGCGGCTATGGCCTGGGCGTACTCGACTTGGGCTGACGCCGGCACGGGCACGCTCAAGCGCCGCAACGCTGCCAACTCGGCATGGGTGATCGAGGGCCGGCTGCTGCGCGCGCACCTGCCCATGTATGCCCAGGCCGACGTGCCGGCGCTGGATATCGGGCCGATCTACATCATCGGCAAGGGACCGGCGGAATGGGTCGGGGCTGCGTACAAGCCGCTGATCTCCGGCATCCCCGGCGCCACCTTCGCCGAAGTCGACACCCTGACAGCCGACGAGGGCCCGATCATCGTCACCGACCACGGCGGCGCGGTGTACGCCTGGAATGGCACGAAATACGCACCACTGATCGCAGACGAGACCTACGCGGGCGCGGTGAAGCGCGCAACGACAGTGCAAGCGCAGGGGCTGACCGACGACACCACGGTGCTGACGCCGGAGAAGCTGGCTGACGTGATGAATCAGCCCAAGTGGTTGGACGTGACCGCTTCCCGGGCTTTTAACACCGTCTACACGAATACCCGCGGGCGACCTGTTGAGGTTTGCATCACAGGTGGGGCCACTGGCGCGGGTGGGTTTTTCACTGTGAACATAGATGGTGCACCACGGATTCGGAGTACTCCTGGGTACACCGCCGACAAGACAACGTCTGTGACGTTTACGGTGCCAGCCGGCTCAACATATCAAGCCGTGCCGACTGTCTGTAATCTGTCCCTCTGGAGTGAACTGCTGCCATGAAATACTTCAAATCCCCCGCCGGCGAGGTCTTCGCGTTTGAGTCCGATGGTTCTCAGGATGCATGGATCAACCCTGATCTCGTGCAGATGACGCCCGAGGAAGTCGAGGCGCACCTGAATCCGCCCCAGGCGCCCTACATCCCGCAGGTCGTGACCCGCGCGCAGGGCAAAGCTGCATTGATCGGCGCAGGTCTGTGGGATGACGTCCTGGCCTACGTGGACGGCATCGCTGATCCGACCCAGCAGGCCCTGGCGCGCGTGGCGCTGGACGACACAACCGAGTGGCGGCGTGACTCGCCGTCCCTGGCGACCGCAGCAGCGGCGCTGGGGCTGTCTGATGATGATCTGGATGGGCTGTTTGTGGCGGCAGCGGGGATCGTGCTGTAGAAGCAGTGGGGGCTACATTAGTCGTTTTCCATTGCCCCCACAGCCGGAGTTCCGAGCCTGGCAATAGATATACCATTGCGCATCAAGACACGCTCGAGAACGTAGAGGCCGTGAGGAACAAAATCATGCGCGCTGACAAAGCGTGCAATTTGTTTAGTGTGTAGAGGGATTGTTTGGAATCCCGCGCTTTCATAATTCTTGTCACGCCCGGTTAGCGGCTCGATCTCGGTAGTGAAATTCACATCAATCTCAAATACTGCCGATAGCCCAATTTCTAGGTTTCTTTTGTCTAGGAAAAAGTCGTAAAAAGCAGTTCGCAGCGCTAGATGGTACAGATCGTCGTCAATACCTAGCTCCTCGAGTAGCCCTCGTTTGAAACAAAGTTCGAGGTCCACACGGCCGAAGGCATCTTTGTCAGTTTGCGATAGCCCCTCATTCATCGTGACATGATAGAGAGAGTTCTCGCCGCTGACCTTGGTTGACCGCTTGCTTAGGACGATTTCTCGTCCTTTGATCCCTTCGCATATGAGTACAGCATTTATACCAAATGACGTGAGGAACGGACGGTACTTTAGAAAATCATCGTCCCAGTATCGAACTTTAGATATCTCGTGACCCTCCGCCTTGAGGTCTCGATAGATAGACCTAAAGACACGGTGCGTGAAGTAATCAGTTCGGAATAGGTTTATTTCGACTCCTGGCTCCTCGTCTTCGCCAAAACGAGTCTGACGAAAATCAAAGATACCGTATTTTTCACCGTTGAAATGAAAGCCACTTGATTTTGAAATAAAATCATTTGCAACGGCGACTTTATTCTTATTGATTCGCTCTACGAGATCTTCAATGCCCGTGATCTCTGCTAGTTCAGAGAAATCTGATGTTCCGTTAAAAGATTCGTCTGGCCGAAATTGGGCTCGTTGTATGCCTGAATAACCCGCTTCCGCTTCACGTTTGCGCAATTCTTCTAGTTGCTTTTCGGGAAATGATATGAATAGCCCCTTCGGGCGCCCGAGGTTGGAGGCTTCCCGTAAGAAGATGTTCTCCTTTGTGTACTCAGGGTCTCCGTTGGCAATGTCCAGCACGTTGATTCCCTCCTTCCGTGCTGTGTAGGCCTTAATCGCGCGTTTGAGCCGCATTCGCGAAATCGCTCGTTTGCAGTACGCGTAGAGTCGTTGAGCAGCATACAGAAGCAGGGATCCGGCCAATAGGAAAAAGAGTTCGGCAGACCCATCGTTTTCAATTTTACTGAGCAGGTTCTCAAGCATTTTATCTATCTAGTCGTCCCTGAAGAATTCATTTTCGCCGCATCAAGCCGGATTTCCGGCGCTCTGAGGCGTCCAATTC
>NZ_BAAAFN010000002.1:0-11839 GCF_039523555.1 Castellaniella daejeonensis | reverse complement strand
CCACCATCATTGCCCAGGTGGGTCAGATTTACTCCGACGGGGTGGGTCAGTATTACACCGGCGCTAACAGCTCGCACCAGTTCGAAGAATTGGCTCTCTCATAACCATGTAGAATTCCTGTGACAATTGCAAAAAATTACATATCCCAGAAATGACTAGCCTCAAGTACGAAAAGCCGGAGCGTATCTTTCTGAAAGACCACCCCGAGTACGGAGAAAAGTGGGTCCAGGAACGGATCGCCGAAGACCCTCCCATTCTCGGTCTCGGCGACCTCGTCCTCAAAGACAAGGAACGCATCCATCCGAAGGCAGGCCGCCTGGACATCCTTTGCCAGGACGCCGAATCGAACCGGCGGTACGAAATCGAGATCCAGCTTGGCAAGTCAGACGAGTCCCACATCATCCGGACGATCGAGTACTGGGACATCGAGCGCAAGCGCTATCCGCAGTACGACCACGTCGCCGTCATAGTCGCCGAGGACATCACGAGCCGCTTCCTGAATGTTGTCAGTCTGTTCAATGGCTTCATCCCGATCGTCGCGATCCAAATGCGGGCCTTCCGTTTCGGGGGCAACATTTCCCTAGTATTCACGACCGTCCTAAACGAGATGCGTCTCGGGCTCGTCGAGGAAGACGAAGCGGTCGCTGATGTGACCGATAGGTCGTACTGGGAGAAGCGTGCCACCAAGCAGACCCTCTTGGTCACCGACAATTTATTTGGCATTGTCTCTGCCCTCGGGCCGGACCTTTCCCTCAAGTACAACAAGTTCTACATCGGCTTGGCGAAGGACGGTCAGCCTAAGAACTTCGTCACCTTCCGGCCGTTGAAGGACTGGGTGTGGTTCCAGCCCAAGCTCGATAAGGACGAAGCCACTCAGGCGAAATTGGAAGAGGCCGGACTCGACTTCGAATACGACGCGAAGCACGGACGCTACCGGATTCGAATAGTCAACAAGAATGACGTCTCGAAGCATGAGGCCCTCATCCGCAGCCTCATCCAGGAAGCGTACGGGGAGCCTGGCGAATAAGCCACCGACGGATCAGTGACAATGAATTCAAATCGGCACGCGATGGACGAGCTCCGGACTGATCTCGAGAAGGCACAGTACCTCCAGAACCTGCTCATTGCTCACGCGACAGGCGACACTGCCGATGACCGCGAATACCAGATCGTGCGCCGGGCGCTTTTAGACAACCGAGAAGCTGCTGAGCTGTTGCCCGTTTTTGTACGGACTTGCCGAGACCTCGCTCAGTTCTGGGGTTACATCAAGTATGAGAAGGGTACATACCACGAACGTCGCGAGCTCATCTGGAACTCGTTCGCCCCTTTACTTGATCGGCTAGAGGGCAAGACGTCAAAGCCTTCAGACGTGCCGATTTCTGACGGGCTCAAGAGCTTCGACACAGGCAGCGTTCAAGCGGTTTGGGCGAAGGCCCTCGAACGGCGAGAATCGGATCCGGAGGGCGCGATCACATCAGCCAGGACTCTGCTCGAGACCGTTTGCAAGCACGTCCTAGATGAAGCCGGCGTGAAATATGAGAAAGGAAGGACAGACCTTCCGGATCTCTACAAACTAGTTGCGAAGGAACTGAACCTCGCACCGGACCAGCACACCCAGGACGTCTTCAAACAGATCCTCGGCGGCGTGACTTCAGTCATTCACGGCCTAGGCGCAATGCGGAATCGCCTCGGAGACGCCCATGGGCAAGGAAAGAAGCCTGTACGACCGGCACCGCGGCATGCACAGCTCGCCGTAAACCTCGCAGGAACAGTCGCCTTGTTCATCATTGAGACCTGGCTCACGAAGTCCAATGCCGGAAACCCATAGCCGCGCATAGCCGGACCGTTCTGGACCATCAGTATGATTCTCCCGCCTCGACACGCGGCTATCAGACCGGACGTTTCTAGTTCGCAAACGCCGAACGCCTGACACGTTCAGGTACACTGAACCTCAATCACCCCGCATCACGCAAAGCCAACGGCCGTTCCTTTGAGAGCGGCATCTTGTTGCAACGCTCAATCTGCCAAGGCTTTCGCGGAAGAAAGAATTGGCCAACTATTCACGAACACTTGGCCAAGTTTTCCGCAAAGACATGGCGAAAAACCCCTTATAAATCAACGGGGGTTCTGGCCATCTTTTCCGAAAACCAACATCGCCCGTTCCTCCGTACAAGTCGCAGGTAAAAGCGCCCCGGCACCGGATAAGAATTCATCCGGCACCGGGGCGCAGTCCATGCTTCTTCGCGCACTGAGTCCCGCCGACCTGCCCGACCTGGATCGCATCCAGGCATCCTGCTACGGCACATCCATGCTCGAATCGACGTCCGTCCTGGCAGATCGCCTGCTGGCCGCGCCAGACTGGATCTGGGGCATCCAGGACGGCGCCGGGCTATGCGCCTATCTGTTCACCTATCCGACGCACCAGGGCCGCCTGTCGCCGCTGAACAGCGGTTTTCGGCCGGCCCCTGATGGCGACACACTGTACCTGCACGACCTGGCCGTCCATCCCCGGGCGCGGGGCCTTGGATTGCCGCAACGGCTGATCCGGCAGGCCTGGGGGCGCGCCCGAAAGGCCGGATTGCGGCACTCGGCATTGATCTCGGTCCAGGACTCGGAGCACTTCTGGGCCACGCACGGCTACCGCACGCGCACCGAACTGGACGACCACCAGCGCGCCTGCCTGGCCAGCTACGAGCAGCCGGCCCGGTACATGACGCGCCTGCTGGACTGAATACCGGCATTCCTGCCGGAATCAACCGCCCGAAGCATCCCCCGGACGCTGGATCAGCAGCACCGGCCTTTGCGTCAGGGCCAACACTCGCCCCGCCACCGAGCCAATGACGGCGTCCAGCAGCACACCGCGCCCATGCGCGCCCATCACGATCATGTGGGCGTCGACCTCATCGGCATACTGCGTGATTTCCTGGGGTGCGAAACCGATCCGGAATTCGGCCGTGTACGGTACGCCGGCTTCGCGCAGGATGCCGGCAGTGGGATCCAGGACCTTGGCGGATTCGTCCTTGTACCAATCCCGGATCGTCGCGGCATCCACGAAATGGCTCACCCGGGCAGGCAGACTGGCCGCCACATGAAGAACCCGCACAACCCCGCCTTCGGGCAGCAACCTGGATTGCGCAATGAAACGCGCCGCCTGCAGGCTATATGCGGAACCATCCGTCGCCAGCACAATATCCTTTGCCATGTGAATCCTCCCGTCTTTCAATGGGCAGGCGCATGCCCACCCATGGTCAATCTACCCTACACCGGGATTCCCCGGCCGGATCCATCGGACCGAATCTTGCACTGGCTCAAGCAACTTCATCCATTGTCCTGATCTTGTTCTCGAAGGACAATAGGCCATGAACCCGACCTTACTCCATACCCTGGATGCCCAGCCCCTGGCCATCATCGGCGACATCCACGGCGAGATCCAGGCCCTGGATGCCTTGCTCGACCTCTTGGACCGGAATCCGGACACAAAAAAACGCCTGCTGATATTCATCGGAGACCTGTGCGACCGCGGTCCCGACAGCGTAGGCGTCATCCGCCGGGTACGCGAGCTCATGGACCAAGGACGCGCGCTCACCATCCTGGGCAATCACGAAATCAACCTGCTGGCCAACGATGCAAAAGACGGGTCGGGGTGGTTCTTCGACAGCCGGGAAGCATCCGACACCCCCTTCTACGCACCATTTTCCCGGGCCTCGGCCCGGGAAAGGCCAGAAATCCGCGATTTCCTGTGCAACCTGCCCCTTGCAATCCGCATGCCGGGGCTGCGCATCGTCCATGCTGCCTGGGATCCGGTCTCCATCCAGGCGATCGCGGATTTCCCCTGCGGCCACATCCTGGAACTGATCCACGAACAGGAGCAGAACATCATCCGGGCCGCCCGTACGGACGACCTGCACTCCCGCTACCTGGCGGAACTCGATCGCTGGGGCAAGCAGCTCGAGGATCCCGACGATCCACCACCCTACCTGGATGCCGTGGCGGATTTCGAGTCGCTCGAACAGCGCCTCAATCCCATCAAAAGACTCACCTCGGGCATCGAGGCCCGCAGCCCGCAGCCTTTCTTCTCGGGCAACCGCTGGCGCTATTCGGATCGCACCGCCTGGTGGAACGCGGATACCGATCCGACCCCCGTGCTGATCGGGCACTACTGGCGCCTGTTCGAAACCCCGGACCGAAGCACTGCCTGGCGTTACGGCCGCCTGTTCGAAGGCGTGGCGCCCACGTCCTGGCATGGGCAGCACCATCAGGCATTCTGCATCGACTATTCCGTCGGTGCGCGCTGGCGCAGCAGGAAATCGCCCGATACGGATACGGAAGACCGCTACAGGCTGGCTGCCATGCTATGGCCGGAACGCAGCCTGCTGTTCGACGACGGTGCCCTGATTCCAACCACGGAGGGCCCCGCATCGGCCTGATTTCGGCCGGAATGGCCTGTGGACAAGTACAGAGGCGGCTGCATGTGCCCATCCTGTCGACAACTTGTTCATAAACAGGCCCATTCCAGCTGGTCCCAAAACCGTCCCCAAAGCATGCCACGGCGGCGCACAAGAACACGCACAGGAAAACATCAAATAAATATTTGATTTTATTGAATGTTTTAAGTTTTCCCAGTTATCCACAGGATCACATCATTCCTACCAGGTTTATATAAAAGAAAAGAGAAAAACATAAGAACCATCAGCCAGCCAGCCCCGCACAAAGACCCTGTAGCCGTTCCAGGGCTTGATCGAGCGTGGCGTCCCGCTTGGCAAAGCACAAGCGCAGCAGTTGGTGGTTCGATTCGGGATGCTCCGGATCGGCATAGAAAGCCGACACCGGAATGCTGGCCACGCCGATTTCCCTGGTCAGGCGCAGGGCCAGTTCCTTTTCCAATCCGGATCCCAGCGCCTTCGTATCCACGAGCAGAAAAAACGTGCCTTCGGAATGCAAAGGCCGTAATGGCGTTTTTTCCAGACCTGAGGCCAGGCGGTCACGTTTTTTCTGATAGAAGCCTGGCAATTCAGCCGGCAGATTCGATTCGCCCAGGTAACGGGCGATGCCAGCCTGCATCGGGGTACTGACGGAGAACACCGTGAATTGATGCACCTTCCGGATTTCCGCCATGATGTGCACCGGGGCGCAGCAATAACCTACTTTCCAGCCTGTTGCATGAAAAGTCTTGCCAAAGGACGAAACCAGGATGGTGCGTTCGGCCAGCAATGGTCGGGCTGCGGGGCTCAGGTGAACCTGGCCGTCGAATACGATGTGCTCGTAGGCTTCATCCGACAGCAGCAGGATCGGATGACTGGAGACAATGGCTTCCAGCGCATCCAGATCTTCGGGTTTGAGTGTCGTGCCGGTCGGGTTGTGCGGAAAATTCAGGACCAGCATCCGCGTTCTGGGTGTAATTGCAGACTTCACGCGTTCCCAATCGACGCGGAAAGCAGGCATACCGGGCTTTGGTGCCTGCATGGGAACACGCACTGCTTCGGCGCCGGCCAGGCGAATGGCGGGTGCGTACAGATCGTAGGCCGGATCGATCAGAAGAACCTGGTCGCCCGGATGCGTCAGTGCCAGGAAGCTGCTCATCAAAGCCTCGGTAGCACCGGCCGTGACTGTGATTTCGGATTCAGCGGAATAGCTTTTCCCGTGTTGACCCTGGACCTTGCTTGCAATGGCTTGCCGCAATTGCGGCAGGCCTGTCATGGGAGCGTACTGGTTGTGTCCCTGCAGCATGGCTTCATTGACTGCGTGGATCAAGGCTTCGGGCGGAGGGTAGTCCGGAAAGCCCTGCCCCAGGTTGATGGCCTGGCATTGCTGAGCCAGGGCGCTCATTTCCGTGAAGATCGTGCTGCCGACATCGGGAAGCTTGGATGGGATTGAATGCGACATGTGTGGTTGTTTCGTTGAATTTGTGTGGTGTTCAAGACGTTTTTTCGCACGCTGGTCTAAGTTGCGGATACAATCGCGCATAAGGGAAAACTATGATTTGAGTTTTCATACCGCGTAGTTATGCTCCCTTTTGCAATGCAATCTAGCAGTACGCACGTTTCGCACACGGCTTGCCCTGTTGCTACCCGCACTCCGGCACGATCTGTTTCGTTTCAGCGTTCTTGATTCATTGTTTTTCATTCATTTATTTAGGACGTTTCAGATCATGGCTCAAACGGGCAAAGTCAAATGGTTCAACGCTGAGAAGGGCTTCGGCTTCATCACGCCGGACGCAGGTGGCACCGATGTGTTCGCGCACTTCTCCGCCATCGAAGGTCGCGGCTACCGCAGCCTGAACGAAGGACAAGCCGTTCAATACGAAGTCAAGGATGGCCCCAAGGGTCCCCAGGCTGCTGAAATCCGCCCGCTGTAATCAGCCGGCGCTTTTCACGAAAGGCACTCTCCGGAGTGCCTTTTTTATTGTTCAGACTTTGGCTAGGAAACTTGTACCCTCTTGTCTTCTGTTTGTCCACAGCCTTATGCACACAGCTCATGGCTTTATGTTTTAGATGTCCGATCGCCCTTTTTTTGCTTTGACCAATCGGAACATAGGTGTTCGGATCTGGCGCTGGAAGATTTGTGTGTTTCACGTGGAACATCACGCTACTCCTCATGGTTGTTGTGTTCGTTTTTCTTGTTGCATCCATGATTGCCAGCATCATTGACTGTTTTAAGACTTCATAGAAACTTCCTTCCTGGTATCTCGTCCAAGCACGCAGTTTTCTATCTTTTGTCGAGATGAAATTTGATCTGATTTTTTCAGAAGCTGTTTTATTCGGCGGGCGTATCCAGATCGCCCAAGGCTGAACCAGTCGTGTTCAGTAGGCCATATTTCTGCTGTTTGTTGCAACCTCACACTACTGTTCACATTGCCCTGATCGCCTGCTCCTGATTTCTACTTGTGCGTCGAACTGCACTGACATGGTTTCACGTGAAACACTCAAATCCTGTTTCACGTGGAACATTCGATCTACAGGGGCCCGAAGTATAATTCCGGGAATCTTTCTATTTTCCCCCTATGAATTACGCTGAAGAATTCGATGTCCTCGTGATCGGTGGTGGTCATGCAGGGACCGAAGCTGCATTGGCCGCAGCCCGCATGGGTGCGTCCACCCTTTTGTTGACCCACAATATGGATACGTTGGGTCAGATGTCCTGCAATCCGTCGATTGGGGGTATTGGGAAAGGGCATCTGGTCAAGGAAATCGATGCATTGGGCGGAGCCATGGCCTGGGCAACGGACCAGGCCGGCATACAGTTCAGGATTTTGAATCGCTCCAAGGGACCGGCTGTGCGCGCAACGCGTGCCCAGGCAGATCGATCCTTGTATCGGCGTGCCATTCGAATGATTCTTCAAGGGCAGAAGAATCTGATGATTTTTCAGCAGGCGGTGGATGATTTGATCCTGGAAGGGGACCGAGTGGTGGGTGCCCGGACACAGATCGGTCTGGTGTTCAGGGCGCGGGCTGTCGTGTTGACGGCTGGTACCTTCCTGAATGGGTTGATGCATGTCGGCTTGTCGCACTATGCGGCCGGCCGCGCGGGTGATCCACCGGCAACCAGCCTGGGGCAGCGACTCAAGGAATTGAACCTGCCGCAAGGCCGCCTGAAGACGGGGACGCCGCCTCGCATCGACGCGAAGACCATCGATTTCTCCAAGACGGAAGTCCAGCCCGGGGATATGGATCCAGTGCCTGTGTTTTCCTTCCTGGGCCGGGCCGACATGCATCCCGATCAGGTGCCGTGCTGGATTACGCACACCAATGAGCGATCGCATGAGATTGTGCGTTCGGGCTTGGATCGTTCGCCCATGTACAGCGACCAGGGGACGATCGAAGGCATCGGCCCTCGGTATTGTCCTTCGATCGAAGACAAGATCCACCGTTTCGCCGACAAGACCAGCCACCAGGTATTTCTGGAGCCAGAAGGATCGTCATCCTGCGAGATTTATCCAAACGGGATTTCAACCAGTCTGCCGTTCGATATCCAGTACGCCTTGGTACGCAGCCTGCCGGGATTGGAAAATGCCCGCATCATGCGTCCGGGCTATGCAATCGAGTACGACTATTTCGATCCTCGGCATCTGCATGCCTGGCTCGAGACCCGGGCAATCCAGGGGCTCTTTTTCGCAGGGCAGATCAATGGCACCACGGGGTATGAAGAAGCCGCAGCCCAGGGTCTGCTGGCTGGTGCCAACGCTGCTTTGCAAGTGATGGGGCGGGAACCCTGGACGCTGGAGCGGAATCAGGCATATCTCGGTGTGCTGGTGGACGATCTTGTAACAAAAGGTGTTACAGAACCTTACAGAATGTTTACATCGCGGGCCGAATACCGCCTGAGCCTGCGCGAGGACAATGCCGACCTGCGTCTGACGGAAATGGGTCGGGATCTGGGGCTGGTGGACGACGCGCGCTGGGATGCCTTTTGCCGCAAGCGCGATGCCGTAGCCGCCGAAATCCAGCGCCTTAGCGAAACCCGCATCAATCCGGCAGTGCTGGATGCCCATGCCCGCGAACACCTGGCCATGCAACGCCTGGACCGGCATCCCAGCCTGCTGGATCTGCTGCGGCGCCCCGACGTCGAATATGCCGCTTTGATGTCCCTGAAGGACGCTCAGGGTGCGCTGCTGGCCGGTCCCGGGCTCGATGATCCGGTGCAGGCAGAGCAGGTTGACATCCAGGCCAAGTATGCCGGCTACGTCGATCGCCAACGCGAAGAGATCGAACGCCAGAAGGCACAGGCGGATCAGCTCATTCCCGACGATTTCGACTACGCCAGTGTCGCGGGCTTGTCGACCGAAGTGCGCCAGCGCCTGGAAACCTCGCGGCCGGCCACCGTGGGGCAGGCGGCGCGGATATCGGGCGTCACCCCGGCCGCGGTTTCGCTGCTGCTGGTGCATCTGAAACGGCATGCGCGCGGGCGCCAGGCGGCATGATCGATACCGCTTTCACCGGATTCCAGGAGCGCCTGGAAAAGGCCCTCGAAGCCCTTGGGATGCAGGCGGATCGCGACCGCATTCCCGTGCTGCTGGGTTACTTGCAGCAGCTGAAGCACTGGAACAAGGCCTACAACCTGACGGCCGTGCGCGATCCTTCGAAAATGCTGGTGCAGCACGTGTTCGACAGTCTGGCCATCGTGCCCGAACTGCGAGCCCGCTGGCCGCGCCATGCCTTGCGTGTCGCGGACATGGGATCGGGAGCCGGTTTACCGGGTATCATTCTGGCCATCTGCCAGCCGGATTGGTCCGTCGTCTGCGTGGATGCCGTGGGCAAGAAGACTGCGTTCATCCGTCAGGCAGCCGGCGTCCTGGGCCTGAAGAACGTGCGCGCCGAACACGGCCGCATCGAATCCATGGGTAGTCTGCAGGCGGATCTGGTGATCTCGCGCGCTTTTGCCTCTTTGTCGGATTTCGTGCGGGTTGCTGCGCACCACCGCGCTCCGGGTGGCGTGATGCTCGCCATGAAAGGCCAGGATCCGATCGCCGAACGCGCCGCCCTGCAGGCCGATACGGGCTGGTTCGTGAAACGCGCCGTCGAACTGAACGTGCCCGAAATGGATGCGCGCCGCTGTCTGCTGGAACTCGATTCAACCGGTCCCGAAGGAACCTCATGACTGACGATCGTCCGAAACCCGCCCGCGTGTTCTGCATCGCCAACCAGAAGGGCGGCGTGGGCAAGACTACCACGGCCATCAACCTGGCCGCATCGCTGGCCCAGCACGGACAGCGCGTGTTGCTGGTCGATCTGGATCCGCAGGGTAACGCCACCATGGGCAGCGGAATCGACAAGAACGCGGCCACGGTCAATCTGTACCAGGTCCTGATCGGCGAGGCCGATGTGGCCGGGGCCCGCATCCGTTCCGAGACAGGCGGCTACGATGTGCTGCCTTCGAACCGCGAACTGTCCGGTGCCGAAATCGACCTGGTGCAGATGAGCGACCGCGAAATGCAGCTGAAGCAGGCCCTGTCCAAGGTTGCCCAGGACTACGATTTCATCCTGATCGACTGCCCGCCCACGCTTTCCCTGCTCACGCTCAACGGCCTGGCAGGGGCGCATGGCGTGATCATCCCCATGCAGTGCGAATATTTTGCGCTCGAGGGCCTGTCCGACCTGGTCAACACCATCAAGCGGGTCTACCGCAACCTGAATCCCGACCTGGAATTGATCGGCCTGCTGCGCGTCATGTTCGATACGCGCATGACGCTGCAGCAGCAGGTCTCGGCGCAATTGGAATCCCATTTCGGAAACAAGGTCTTCACGACGGTCGTGCCGCGCAACGTACGCCTGGCCGAAGCGCCCAGCTACGGCCTGCCAGGCGTGATCTACGACAAGTCGTCCCGGGGCGCCAAGGCCTACCTGGCCTTTGGCGAGGAACTCATCCGCCGTGTCGGCGGGCGGATCCGCCCGCGCGCGGCTTGAGCGCCCCGGACGGCATCTTCATAGGAAACACACACAATGGCCACACGCAAGAAAGGACTCGGACGCGGGCTGGATGCCCTGCTGGGCGCCGATAACGGCGCGCTGGATGCGGTCGGCCGCCAGAAGGACGATTCTCCCAGTCAGTTGCCGGTCGACGTCCTGCGCGCGGGCCGCTACCAGCCGCGCACCCGCATGGACGAGGGCGCGCTCAACGACCTGGCCGAATCCATCCGTACCCAGGGCATCATGCAGCCCATCCTGGTGCGGCCCCTGGAAGACGAGCCCGGCCAGTACGAGATCATCGCCGGCGAACGCCGCTTCCGTGCCGCGAAGATCGCCGGCCTGGACGCGGTGCCTGTCCTGGTGCGGCGGGTGGCGGACGAAAACGCCGCCGCCATGGCGCTGATCGAGAACATCCAGCGGGAAGACCTGAATCCGCTCGAAGAGGCGCACGGCGTGCGTCGGCTGCTGGACGAATTCGGTCTCACCCATGAGCAGGCCGCCACCGCCATCGGCCGCTCGCGTTCGGCCACCACCAACCTGCTGCGCCTGCTGAACCTGGCCGAGCCGGTGCAGACCATGCTGCTGGCCGGCGATATCGACATGGGCCACGCCCGCGCCCTGCTGGCCACCGATGCCGCGCAGCAGATCATCCTGGCCAACGAAGTCGTTGCCCGCAGGCTGTCCGTGCGCGAAACCGAAAAGCGCGTGGCGCGCGCCCTGCGTGAAGCCGACGAGCCCATGGCCACGTCGGCCGGTCGTGCGGCCCGAGGCGCCTCCGCGGCGCGTTCCGGCGACCTGGACCGCCTGGAAAAAGCCTTGTCCGATCACCTGGCGACCCAGGTGAAGATCCGCACGGGCGCACGCAAGGGCGGGCAGCTGGTGATCGAATTTTCCGACTGGGAACACCTGGACGCGCTGCTGGAGCGCCAGGGCCTGGGGGGTGTTCTGGCGGATCGCGACGCGGTCGCTTGACATCGCGCGCAGATATCTTCATAATTCGAGATTCGCTTCGGTGGGGTGCCCGAGTGGTTAAAGGGGGCAGACTGTAAATCTGTTGGCCTTGCGCCTACGTTGGTTCGAATCCAACCCCCACCACCATGCGAAACGACGCCCGCGCTGCAGCAGGGTTGTCGCAGGGATACCGAATCGCGGGTGTAGCTCAATGGTAGAGCAGAAGCCTTCCAAGCTTACGACGAGGGTTCGATTCCCTTCACCCGCTCCAGCGGGTCCGGTTCGACGGGTGTCGAAATGAATACCGCCCATGTGGCTCAGTGGTAGAGCACTCCCTTGGTAAGGGAGAGGTCATGCGTTCGATCCGCATCATGGGCACCACAACATCTTGGATCATTCCATAGTCAGGAGTCAGCCATGGCAAAAGGCAAGTTTGAACGGACCAAACCGCACGTGAACGTGGGTACGATCGGCCACGTTGACCA
>NZ_BAAAFN010000001.1:0-24674 GCF_039523555.1 Castellaniella daejeonensis | reverse complement strand
GCGCTTTGCCATCCGCGAAGGCGGCCGCACCGTGGGCGCCGGCGTCGTCGCCAAAATCATCAAGTAATTCTGTAGTACAATGGTGGGCTGGTCGCCCACCAATGCTTTTCAAAAACGGGGGTGCGGCAGCGCCACCGTTTTTCGAGGTTTAGGGGTATAGCTCAATTGGCAGAGCGTCGGTCTCCAAAACCGAAGGTTGAGGGTTCGATTCCTTCTGCCCCTGCCACCGATCTCATTGCCGCAGCAGCGGCGTCGAACGCCCGTATATGTCTCACCAGAACGTAGAAACTGTCAACCGCGCCGCCGAACGCATCAAGCTCGGCCTGGCCGTGGTCGTGATCGTTGCGGGTATCGTGGCGTATTCGGCCCTTGTCGACCAGCCTGGCTATGTGCGCGTGGGCGCCTTCATCGCGGGGCTGATCCTGGCCGCGGTCATCGTCTGGTTCAGCGACACCGGCCGGCGTACCGTCGCCTTCGGCCGCGAATCCTACAACGAAACGCGCCGCGTCGTCTGGCCTTCCCGCCAGGAAACCACGCGCATGACCGCGATCGTGTTCGCCTTCGTGCTGGCCATGGGCGCCCTGCTGTGGATTGCCGACAAGCTCCTGGGCTGGATCATCTACGGCCTGCTGCTGGGCTGGAACTAAGGAACAAAAACCGCATGAGCAAGCGCTGGTACGTCGTCCATGTCTACTCGGGCATGGAAAAAAGCGTCCACAAGGCCCTGGTCGAACGCATCGAGCGCGCCGGGCTGCAGGACGCTTTCGGCCGCATTCTCGTGCCCTCCGAGGAAGTCGTCGAAATCAAGGACGGTCGCAAGTCGATCTCCGAGCGTCGCATCTTCCCGGGCTACGTCCTGGTCGAGATGGATCTCACCGACGAGACCTGGCACCTGGTGAAGAGCACCAACCGTGTCACGGGTTTCCTTGGCGGCTCGGGCAACCGTCCCGCCCCCATTTCCGAAAAGGAAGTGGAAAAGATCCTCTCCCAGATGGAAGAAGGCGTGGAAAAGCCGCGCCCCAAGGTTCTCTTCGAAATTGGCGAAACCGTGCGCGTCAAGGAAGGCCCGTTCGCGGACTTCAACGGCAGCGTCGAGGAAGTCAACTACGAGAAAAGCAAGGTCCGCGTGTCGGTCACGATCTTCGGTCGTGCCACGCCGGTCGAGCTCGATTTCAGTCAGGTCGAAAAGGTCTGATTCTTACCGCCGGTCCGTCTTCAGGCAGCAAGCCTTCCTCTCCGAAGGCCGGCCACAGGCGCCCCACGGCGTATTTTTAACCCGGGGAGCCGGTTCCTTCAGGAATCGGCGCAATCACCCGACAGGAGCATCGCATGGCGAAGAAAATCGTCGGCTTCATCAAGCTGCAAGTGCCAGCTGGTAAAGCCAATCCCTCTCCCCCGATCGGTCCGGCGCTGGGTCAGCGTGGTCTGAACATCATGGAATTCTGCAAGGCGTTCAACGCCAAGACCCAGGGCATGGAGCCCGGTCTGCCGATCCCCGTGGTGATCACCGCCTTCGCCGACAAGAGCTTCACGTTCATCATGAAGACTCCGCCGGCCACGATCCTGATCAAGAAGGCCGCGAACATCCAGAAGGGTTCCGCGACGCCCAATTCGGCCAAGGTCGGCACGCTCACGCGTGCCCAGGCCGAGGAAATCGCCAAGACCAAGCAACCCGACCTGACGGCCGCCGACATGGATGCCGCCGTTCGGACCATCGCCGGCAGCGCCCGCAGCATGGGCATCGACGTGGAAGGAGTCGTCTGATCATGGCTAAGCTGAGCAAACGCGCCGCCGCCATCGCGGCCAAGATCGATCGCACCAAGCTGTATCCCGTGGCCGAAGCCATCGCGCTGGTCAAGGAAACCGCCACGGCCAAGTTCGACGAATCCATCGACGTCGCCGTGCAGCTGGGCATCGACCCCAAGAAGTCCGACCAGCTGGTCCGTGGCTCCGTGGTGCTGCCCGCCGGTACCGGCAAGTCCGTGCGTGTCGCCGTCTTCGCCCAGGGCGAAAAGGCCGAAGCCGCCAAGGCCGCCGGTGCCGACATCGTCGGTCTGGACGACCTGGCCGCCAGCATCAAGGCCGGCAACATCGATTTCGACGTGGTCATCGCTTCTCCCGACACGATGCGCGTCGTCGGTGCCCTGGGCCAGGTCCTGGGTCCCCGTGGCCTGATGCCGAACCCCAAGGTCGGCACCGTCACGCCCGACGTCGCCACCGCCGTCAAGAACGCCAAGGCTGGCCAGGTGCAGTACCGCACCGACAAGGCCGGGATCGTCCATGCGACGATCGGCCGCGCGTCCTTCGATGTCGAAAAGCTGCAGACCAACCTGTCCGCGCTGGTCGACGCCCTGAACAAGGCCCGCCCCGCGGCGGCCAAGGGCATCTATCTGCGCAAGATCGCCGTGTCCTCCACCATGGGTGGCGGTGCGCGCGTCGAGGTTGCATCGCTGGCCGTTTGAGGCCGGCAAACAGAACTTTGGGCTGCGCCCGTTCCTCGGATCGGGCGCCGCTGTCAAAGACCGCTGGAGCCGATCGCCATCGGCGTGACGCTTAATCCCGGGCCGTACTGCCGGATCCAGCGTAGACGGCGCCCAGGAAGAATTCATTCATGAACTCGACCAGGCGCGCCGCATTCGGTTGATGTCGGGGGATTTCTCCCGGCATCGTTAGATGGAGTGTTCAACCATGAGTCTCAATCGCCAAGAAAAGGCGGTCGTCATCGAGGAAGTCTCGGCCGAAATCGGTCGCGCCCAATCGATCGTCATCGCCGAGTACCGTGGTCTGGACGTCGCCTCCGTAACCGTATTGCGCAAGACTGCGCGTGAATCGGGCGTGTACCTGCGCGTGTTGAAGAACACGCTGGTGCGCCGCGCGCTGGCCGGCACCCCCTTCGAGGGTCTGTCCGCCCAGCTCACCGGTCCGCTGATCTACGGGATCAGCGCCGACCCGGTGGCGGCCGCCAAGGTCCTGGCCGATTTCGCGAAAAGCAATGACAAGCTGGTCATCACAGGCGGGGCCCTGCCCAACAGCCTGCTGAACCAGGATGGCGTGAAGGCCCTGGCCACCATGCCGTCCCGCGAGGAACTGCTGTCGAAGCTGCTGGGCACCATGCAGGCGCCCATCGCTCAGTTTGTGCGTACGCTCAACGAAGTGCCCACGAAGTTCGTGCGCGGCCTGGCGGCCGTGCGCGACCAGAAGCAAGCCGCCTGAGCGGCTTGCCGGCAATCCCTTCGTTGCTGAAGCGACAACCAAACCTGGCATATTCAATCATCTGGAGTTCTTAGAAAATGGCAACTAAAGCTGAAATCCTGGACGCGATCGCCGCCATGAGCGTGCTCGAACTGTCCGAGCTGATCAAGGAAATGGAAGAAAAATTCGGCGTGTCCGCTGCTGCGGCCGCTGTCGCCGTGGCTGCTGTCCCGGCCGCTGGTGGCGCTGCCGCCGCTGCTGAAGAGCAGACCGAGTTCACGGTCGTTCTGGCCGAAGTCGGCGCCAACAAGGTCAACGTCATCAAGGCTGTGCGCGAAATCACCGGCCTGGGCCTGAAGGAAGCCAAGGACCTGGTCGACGGCGCTCCGAAGCCCGTCAAGGAAGGCGCGGACAAGGCGACCGCCGAAGACGCGAAGAAGAAGCTGGAAGAAGCAGGCGCCAAGGTCGAACTCAAGTAAGACCTTCTCGCCGCGCCCGGGAAGCCCGGGGAAGCGTCGGATACCCATTTCGGGCCCATTCGGCGCTTTCCAAAGCCTCCCGGGCTTTTGCGTTTCCAGAAAACCCGCGTTCGATGCCCTGATGGCATCACGCCGAGCCGGGTTTTCCGGAGTCGTAAACCATGGCCGTGGTTGACGGCCTAAGCAACCCTCGAGTCGGAGTGCTCATGCCTTATTCGTACACCGAAAAGAAGCGCATACGCAAAAGCTTCGCCAAGCGCGAGGACGTCCAGGACGTTCCCTACCTGCTGGCGACGCAACTGCAATCGTTCAAGACCTTCCTGCAGTCGGACGTTTCCCCGTCCCAGCGCAAGGACGAAGGACTGCAGGCTGCCTTCAATTCGATATTTCCGATCGTCAGCCACAATCAGATGGCGCGGCTGGAATTCGTCAGCTACGTGCTGGGCACCCCTGTGTTCGACGTCAAGGAATGCCAGCAGCGCGGCCTGACCTATGCGTCGCCGCTGCGCGCCAAGGTGCGCCTGGTGCTGATGGACCGCGAAGTCAGCAAGCCCACGATCAAGGAAGTCAAGGAACAGGAAGTCTACATGGGCGAAATCCCGCTCATGACGGACACCGGTTCCTTCGTCATCAACGGCACCGAGCGCGTCATCGTGTCTCAGCTGCACCGTTCGCCCGGCGTGTTCTTCGAGCATGATCGCGGCAAGACCCACAGCTCGGGCAAGCTGCTGTTCTCCGCGCGCGTGATTCCCTACCGCGGCTCGTGGCTGGACTTCGAATTCGATCCCAAGGACATCCTGTTCTTCCGCATCGACCGCCGCCGCAAGATGCCGGTGACGATCCTGCTGAAGGCCATCGGCATGACGCCCGAGGCCATCCTGGCCTATTTCTCCAGTTTCGACCACATCGCCCTCCACCAGGAAGGCGGCATGCTCGAGTTCGTGCCCGAACGCTGGAAGGGTGAAGTCGCGCGTTTCGACATCACCGACAAGAAGGGCAACGTCATCGTCGAAAAGGACAAGCGCATCAATGCCAAGCATCTGCGCGACCTGACCGCCGCCAAGGTCGACCACATCTCGGTTCCCGAAGACTTCCTGCTCGGCCGCGTGCTGGCCAAGAACATCGTCAACCCGGATACCGGCGAAGTCCTGGCGCAGGCCAACGACGAGATCACCGAATCCCTGCTGGCCGAGTTCCGTGCCGCGGGCATCCGCGACATCGAGACGCTCTACATCAACGAGCTGAACGAAGGCGCCTACATTTCCCAGACGCTGCGCACCGACGACACGGCCGACCAGATGGCCGCGCGCGTGGCCATCTACCGCATGATGCGCCCGGGCGAGCCGCCCACCGAGGAAGCCGTCGAGGCCCTGTTCCAGCGTCTGTTCTACTCCGAGGAAACCTACGACCTGTCGCGCGTCGGCCGGATGAAGGTCAACAGCCGTCTGGGCCGCGACACGGGCAACACCGGGCCGCTGACCCTGACCGACGAGGACATCCTCGACACCATCAAGCTGCTGGTCGAACTGCGCAATGGCCGCGGTCAGATCGACGATATCGATCACCTGGGCAACCGCCGCGTGCGCTGCGTGGGCGAACTGGCCGAGAACCAGTTCCGTGCCGGCCTGGTGCGCGTGGAGCGCGCCGTCAAGGAACGCCTGGGCCAGGCCGAGACCGAAAACCTGATGCCGCACGACCTGATCAATTCCAAGCCGATCTCGGCCGCGATCAAGGAATTCTTCGGTTCCAGCCAGCTCTCGCAGTTCATGGACCAGACCAACCCGCTGTCGGAAATCACGCACAAGCGGCGCGTGTCGGCCCTGGGCCCGGGCGGCCTGACGCGCGAGCGCGCGGGCTTCGAAGTCCGCGACGTGCACCCGACCCACTACGGCCGCGTCTGCCCGATCGAAACGCCTGAAGGCCCGAACATCGGCCTGATCAACTCCCTGGCCCTGTACGCGCGTCTGAACGAATACGGCTTCCTGGAAACGCCCTACCGCAAGATCATCGACGGCAAGGTCTCCGACCAGATCGAATACCTGTCCGCCATCGAGGAAAGCAAGTACGTCATCGCCCAGGCCAATGCCGTGCTGGACGAGGAAGGCCGCTTCGTCGACGACCTGGTCGCCTGCCGCGAGGCCGGCGAAACCATGCTGACGGCCCCGGCCAACGTGCACTACATGGACGTTGCCCCGTCGCAGATCGTGTCGGTCGCCGCTTCGCTGATTCCCTTCCTGGAACACGACGACGCCAACCGGGCCCTGATGGGCGCCAACATGCAGCGCCAGGCCGTGCCCTGCCTGCGGCCCGAAAAGCCGCTGGTCGGCACCGGCATCGAGCGCACCGTGGCGGTGGATTCGGGCACGACCGTCCAGGCCGTGCGCGGCGGGATCGTGGACTTCGTCGACGCCGACCGCGTCGTGATTCGCGTCAACGACGACGAGAACGTCGCGGGCGAAGTCGGCGTGGACATCTACAACCTGAAGAAGTACACCCGTTCCAACCAGAACACCAACATCAACCAGCGGCCCATCGTGGCGCGCGGCGATGTGGTGGCGCGCGGCGACGTGCTGGCCGACGGCGCTTCCAGCGACCTGGGCGAACTGGCCCTGGGGCAGAACATGCTGATCGCGTTCATGCCCTGGAACGGTTACAACTTCGAAGACTCGGTGCTGATCTCCGAGCGCGTCGTCGCCGACGACCGCTACACGTCGATCCACATCGAGGAACTGACGGTGGTCGCGCGCGACACGAAGCTCGGACCCGAGGAAATCACGCGCGACATCTCCAACCTGGCCGAAGTCCAGCTCAACCGCCTGGATGATTCGGGGATCGTGCACATCGGCGCCGAAGTGCGTGCCGACGACGTGCTGGTCGGCAAGGTCACGCCCAAGGGCGAGACCCAGCTCACCCCCGAAGAAAAGCTGCTGCGCGCGATCTTCGGCGAGAAGGCCTCCGATGTGAAGGACACGTCGCTGCGCGTGCCCTCCGGCATGGTCGGCACCGTCATCGACGTGCAGGTCTTCACCCGCGAAGGCATCGAGCGCGACAAGCGCGCCCAGTCCATCATCGACGATGAACTGCGCCGCTACCGCCAGGATCTGAACGACCAGCTGCGCATCGTCGAGAACGATGCCTTCGACCGCCTGCGCAAGACGCTGATCGGCAAGGTCGCCAACGGCGGCCCGCGCAAGCTGGCAAAGAACACCGCCCTGACGGCCGAATACCTGGACGATCTGGACCGCTGGCAGTGGTTCGACATCCGCCTGGCCGACGAAGACGCCGCCGTCTCCCTGGAGCAGGTCAAGGACGCCCTCGAGCAGAAGCGCCACCAGTTCGACCTGGCCTTCGAGGAAAAGCGCAAGAAGCTCACGCAGGGCGACGAGCTGCCCCCGGGCGTGCTGAAGATGATCAAGGTCTACCTGGCCGTCAAGCGCCGTCTGCAGCCGGGCGACAAGATGGCCGGCCGCCACGGCAACAAGGGCGTGGTCTCGCGCATCACCCCGGTCGAGGACATGCCGCACATGGCCGACGGCACCCCCGTGGACATCGTGCTCAACCCGCTGGGCGTGCCTTCCCGGATGAACATCGGGCAGGTGCTGGAAGTCCACCTGGGCTGGGCCGCCAAGGGCCTGGGCCAGCGCATTGCCGACATGCTCGACGACGAGCGTGGCGTCCAGGTCAAGGCCGTGCGCAAGAAGCTGGAAACCGTCTACAACGCCTGCGGCGGCTCGGTGAAGCTCGACCAGCTGACCGACGACGAGGTGCTGACGCTGGCCAACAACCTGCGCAAAGGCGTGCCCCTGGCCACGCCGGTCTTCGACGGTGCCACCGAGGAAGACATCACCCGCATGCTGGAAATCGCCTACCCGGACGAGGTCGCCGAGCGCCTGAAGCTCACCAGCGGCCGCACCCAGGCATGGCTGACCGATGGCCGCACCGGCGAGCAGTTCGAGCGTCCCGTGACCGTGGGCTACATGCACTTCCTGAAGCTGCACCACCTGGTGGACGACAAGATGCACGCGCGTTCCACCGGTCCGTACTCCCTGGTGACCCAGCAACCGCTGGGCGGCAAGGCCCAGTTCGGCGGCCAGCGCTTCGGGGAAATGGAAGTCTGGGCGCTGGAAGCCTATGGCGCCTCTTATACCTTGCAGGAAATGCTGACGGTGAAGTCCGACGACATCACCGGCCGGACCAAGGTCTACGAGAACATCGTCAAGGGCGATCACGTGATCGACGCGGGCATGCCCGAATCGTTCAACGTGCTGGTCAAGGAAATTCGATCCCTGTCCCTGGACATGGATCTGGAGCGTAAATAATGAAAGCGCTACTCGATCTCTTCAAGCAAGTCTCCCAGGACGAGCAATTCGACGCCATCCGCATCGGGATTGCCTCGCCGGAAAAGATCCGTTCGTGGTCCTTTGGCGAAGTCCGCAAGCCCGAGACCATCAACTACCGCACCTTCAAGCCCGAGCGTGACGGCCTGTTCTGCGCCAAGATCTTCGGCCCGATCAAGGACTACGAGTGCTTGTGCGGCAAGTACAAGCGCCTGAAGCACCGCGGCGTGATCTGCGAGAAGTGCGGTGTCGAAGTCACCGTGGCCAAGGTGCGCCGCGAGCGCATGGGCCACATCGAGCTGGCCAGCCCGGTGGCGCACATCTGGTTCCTGAAGTCCCTGCCTTCGCGCCTGGGCATGGTGCTCGACATGACGCTGCGCGACATCGAGCGCGTGCTCTACTTCGAGGCCTGGTGCGTGATCGAGCCGGGCATGACGCCGCTCAAGCGCGGCCAGATCATGTCCGACGACGACTACCTGGCCAAGACCGAGGAATACGGCGACGACTTCCACGCCCTGATGGGCGCCGAGGCCGTGCGTGAGCTGCTGCGCAACATCGACATCGACTCCGAGGTCGAGAAGCTGCGCGCCGAACTGAAGGCCACCGGCTCCGACGCCAAGATCAAGAAGATCTCCAAGCGCCTGAAGGTCCTGGAAGGCTTCCAGAAATCCGGCATCAAGCCCGAGTGGATGATCATGGAAGTGCTGCCGGTGCTGCCGCCGGACCTGCGTCCGCTGGTGCCGCTGGATGGCGGGCGCTTCGCCACGTCCGACCTGAACGACCTGTACCGCCGCGTCATCAACCGCAACAACCGCCTCAAGCGCCTGCTCGAACTGAAGGCGCCCGACATCATCCTGCGCAACGAAAAGCGCATGCTGCAGGAGGCCGTCGACTCGCTGCTCGACAACGGCCGCCGCGGCAAGGCCATGACCGGCGCCAACAAGCGCCAGCTCAAGTCCCTGGCCGACATGATCAAGGGCAAGAGCGGCCGCTTCCGCCAGAACCTGCTGGGCAAGCGCGTCGACTACTCCGGCCGTTCCGTGATCGTGGTGGGCCCGCAGCTGCGCCTGCATCAGTGCGGCCTGCCCAAGCTGATGGCGCTCGAACTGTTCAAGCCCTTCATCTTCAACCGCCTGGAAATGATGGGTCTGGCGACCACCATCAAGGCGGCCAAGAAGCTGGTCGAGAGCCAGGAACCGGTGGTCTGGGACATCCTCGAAGAAGTCATCCGCGAACACCCGGTGATGCTCAACCGCGCGCCCACGCTGCACCGCCTGGGCATCCAGGCCTTCGAGCCGCAACTGATCGAGGGCAAGGCCATCCAGCTGCACCCGCTGGTCTGCGCGGCCTTCAACGCCGACTTCGACGGCGACCAGATGGCCGTGCACGTGCCCCTGTCGCTGGAAGCCCAGCTGGAAGCCCGCACGCTGATGCTGGCGTCCAACAACGTCCTGTTCCCGGCCAACGGCGAACCCGCCATCGTGCCGTCGCAGGACATCGTGCTGGGCCTGTACTACGCCACGCGCGAGCGCATCAACGGCAAGGGCGAGGGCATGTTCCTGGCCGATCTGGCCGAGGTCCAGCGCGCCTATGACAACCACGAAGTCGAGCTGCAGACGCGCATCACGACCCGCCTGCCCGAATACGTCAAGGACGAGAACGGCGAATGGAAGGCCGTGGTCAGCCGGTTCCAGACCACGGTGGGCCGCGCCCTGCTGTCCGAGATCCTGCCCAAGGGCCTGCCCTTCTCCGTGCTGAACAAGGCGCTGAAGAAGAAAGAGATCTCGCGCCTGATCAACATGTCGTACCGTCGCTGCGGCCTGCGCGCCACGGTGATCTTCGCCGACAAGCTGATGCAGTCGGGTTTCCGCCTGGCCACGCGCGGCGGCGTGTCGATCGCCATGGGCGACATGGTCGTGCCCGACGTCAAGAACGAAATCCTTGCCCAGGCCTCCAAGGAGGTCAAGGAAATCGACAAGCAATACTCCTCCGGTCTGGTCACGGCCCAGGAACGCTACAACAATGTGGTGGACATCTGGGGCAAGGCCGGCGACCGCGTCGGCAAGGCCATGATGGAGCAGCTCTCCACCGAGCCGGTCATCGACCGTCACGGCAAGGAAACGCGCCAGGAATCGTTCAACTCCATCTACATGATGGCCGACTCCGGGGCCCGGGGTTCCGCCGCCCAGATCCGCCAGCTGGCGGGGATGCGCGGCCTGATGGCCAAGCCCGATGGCTCCATCATCGAAACCCCCATCACGGCGAACTTCCGTGAAGGCCTGAACGTGCTGCAGTACTTCATTTCGACCCACGGCGCGCGCAAGGGCCTGGCCGACACCGCACTGAAGACCGCCAACTCGGGCTACCTGACCCGCCGTCTGGTGGACGTGACCCAGGATCTGGTGATCACCGAAGACGATTGCGGCACCACCCACGGCTACGTCATGAAAGCCCTGGTCGAAGGCGGCGAAGTCATCGAGCCGCTGCGCGACCGCGTGCTGGGCCGGGTGGCGGCCGTGGACATCATCAACCCCGACACCCAGGAAACCCTGATCCCGGCCGGCACGCTGCTGGACGAGAATCTGGTCGAACTGCTGGACGAGGTCGGTGTCGACGAGGTCAAGATCCGCACGCCGCTCACCTGCGAGACCCGCCATGGCCTGTGCGCGCACTGCTACGGCCGCGACCTGGGCCGCGGCTCGCTGGTCAGCAAGGGCGAGGCCGTCGGCGTCATCGCGGCACAGTCCATCGGCGAACCCGGCACGCAGCTGACGATGCGGACTTTCCACATCGGCGGCGCCGCCTCGCGCTCGGCCATGGCGAGCTCGGTCGAGACCAAGTCCGCCGGTACGGTGGGCTTTGCCATCGGCCTGCGCTACCTGACCAACGCCAAGGGCGACCGCATCGCGGTGTCCCGTTCCGGCGAAATCGTCATCTATGACGACAACCGCCGCGAGCGCGAACGCCACAAGGTGCCCTACGGCGCCACCATCGCCGTGGGCGACGGCGACGTCGTCAAGGCCGGCACCAAGCTGGCCACCTGGGATCCGCTGACGCGCCCCATCGTGTCCGAATACAACGGCACGATCCGTTTCGCCAACATCGAGGAAGGCGTCACGGTGGCGCGCCAGGTGGACGAGATCACCGGCCTGTCCACGCTGGTCGTGATCACGCCCAAGACGCGCGGCACCAAGGGTGCTGCCGCCCGCCCGCAGATCCTGCTGCTCGACGAGCAGGGCCAGGAAATCAAGGTGGCCGGCACCGACCACGCGGTGGCGATCTCGCTGCCGGTGGGCGCGCTGATCACCGTGCGCGACGGCCAGCCCGTGGGCGTGGGCGACTTCCTTGCCCGGATCCCGCAGGAATCCCAGAAGACCCGCGACATCACCGGCGGTCTGCCGCGCGTGGCCGAGCTGTTCGAAGCCCGTTCGCCCAAGGACGCCGGCATGCTGGCCGAAGTCACCGGCACGGTGTCCTTCGGCAAGGACACCAAGGGCAAGCAGCGCCTGGTCATCACCGACATGGACGGCGTCAGCCACGAATTCCTGATTTCCAAGGAAAAGCAGGTGCTGGTGCACGACGGCCAGGTGGTCAACAAGGGTGAACTGATCGTCGACGGTCCCGCCGATCCGCACGACATCCTGCGCCTGCAGGGCATCGAGCAGCTGGCTTCCTACATCGTCAACGAGGTCCAGGACGTCTACCGCCTGCAAGGTGTGAAGATCAACGACAAGCACATCGAGGTGATCGTTCGCCAGATGCTGCGCCGCGTGAACATCACCAACGCCGGCGATACCAGCTTCATCACCGGCGAGCAGGTCGAACGCTCCGAGCTGCTGAACGAGAACGACCGCATGGAAGCCGAAGGCAAGATCCCGGCCACGTATGAAAACGTGCTGCTGGGCATCACCAAGGCGTCCCTGTCGACCGATTCGTTCATCTCGGCGGCGTCCTTCCAGGAAACCACCCGCGTGCTGACCGAGGCGGCCATCATGGGCAAGCGCGACGAACTGCGCGGCCTGAAGGAAAACGTCATCGTGGGCCGCCTGATCCCGGCCGGCACGGGCATGTCCTACCACATCGCCCGCCACGAGAAGGAAACCTTCGAGGCCGCCGAGCGCGCCGCGGCCCGCGAGCTGGCCAACCCGTTCGGGGAACCGTCCGAGATGGCCCACGTGGCTTCCGAGGACGAGCACCCGGATGCCGACACGCCCGCCGACGGCGAGGCGCCGGCGCAGGACTGATCGCGGCGGGCGGCCCCGGCCGCCCGTACCTGCCATCAGGGCACCAGGCCCCGTCCCCTTTCCGGGGGCGGGGTTTTATTCGTTCAGGACCCTCGTCCTGGAGACAGCCGGACCGCATGGGAAAGGACGCCGGCCGGCCCCATGGAGCGGGCCGCATGCTTTATAGTCGAAGATCTTGCCTGGACATCATATGACTGACTGCTACGCCGTCATCGGCAATCCCATTGCGCAATCGAAATCGCCGCTGCTGCACACGGCCTTTGCCCGCCAGTTCGGCCACGATCTGCGCTACGAAGCCATCCTGGCCGAACCGGAAACGTTCCGTGAAACCGTCCTGGCTTTCGCCGCGGCAGGCGGGCGCGGCATGAACGTCACGGCACCGTTCAAGCTGGCCGCGGCGGAGCTGGCCGACACCCTGACCGAGCGCGCCCGCGCGGCGGGCGCCGTGAATACGCTCAAGTTCGATCCCGACGGCATCCTCGGCGACAACACCGATGGCGTCGGGCTGGTGGGCGACATCCAGGACCGGCTGGGCGTGCCCCTGGCCGGACGCCGGATCCTGGTCATCGGCGCGGGCGGTGCGACGCGCGGCATCCTGCTGCCGCTGCTGCAGGCCCGGCCTGCCGGGATCCTGGTGGTCAACCGCACCGCCGCCCGGGCCGAGGCATTGGCGCACGCGCTGGAAGCCGCGGGCCGCGTACGGGGCGGGCCGCTGGAAGCCGCCGGCGGGCAGGAATACGACGTGGTCATACACGCCACTTCGGCCGGCCTGAACGAAGGCGAGGCGCCCCCCGTGGACTACCGTGTGGCGGCCGGCGGCCTGGCCTACGACCTGGCCTATGGCGAGGACACCCCGTTCATGCGCCAGGCGCGCGACAGGGGCGCGGCCCTGGCGGTCGATGGCCTGGGCATGCTCGTCGGCCAGGCGGCGGAATCCTACCGCGTCTGGCGCGGCGTGCGGCCGGACGTGCGCCCGGTCCTGGAGCAGCTCCAGCTGGCCTGAATCCATGGATGCGTATCGTCCCGCGCGGGCCTGGCTTGGGCCGCTGCTCATGTGCGCGGCCAGCCTGTTCTTTTCGTTCCTGGACACGGGCACCAAGTACCTGACGTCCAGCTATCCCGTCACCCAGATCGTGTGGGTGCGCTACATGGCCCAGGCGCTGGCCGTTTTCCTGATCTTCCAGCCGCGCATGGGACGCAAGCTGTTCCGTACCGGCCGGTACGGGGTCCAGCTGTTCCGCGGTCTCTGCCTGTGCTGCAGCAGCGTGCTGGTGATCAACGGCCTGGCGCGGCTGCCCCTGGCCGAGACCACGGCCATCGTCTTCATGGCGCCGGTGCTCATCACCCTGCTGTCCGGGCTGGTGCTGAAAGAAAAAGCCAGCCGCCTGGACTGGGTCGCCGTGGCATGCGGTTTCGCCGGCGTGCTGATCATTGCCCGGCCCGGCGGCGGCCTGCTGACCTGGGCCATTCTGTTTCCCCTGGGGTCGGCCGTCTGCAACGCGTGCTACCAGCTCGTCACGCGCTTCTCGCGCAGTTCCGAGCACCCCGCCACCAGCAATCTGTATACCGGCCTGATCGGTGCGCTGATCCTCACGCCCTGGGGTATCGCATCCTGGGAACCCATGGCCTGGGTGGATCTGCTGCTGGTGGCCGGCCTGGGCACGGTGGCCGCTCTCGGCCACCTGGTCATGACCCATGCCCTGCTGCATGCGCCGGCCGCCACACTGGGGCCGTACGGCTATTCCCAGATATTCTGGGCCACGCTGCTGGGGTGGCTGGCATTTTCGAGCGTGCCCGACGGCATGACCTGGCTGGGGATGCTGATCATCGCGGGCGGCGGCCTGATGCTGACCTCGGGGCCGATCCTGCGGCGCTGGGTGCAGGCCCGGCTAGGCTGAAAAGAACCGCTTCGAAGCTTCCAGACAATGCCGGATCCACGCCTGCGGACCCAGGCGGGTGCTTTGCTCGTCGTTGGGAATCTCGATGCTGATCGGGATGTCGTGCGGCAGGCGCATGAAGATTGCCTTCAGGTCGATCCCGCCTTCGCCGGGGGCCAGGCGGGCCGATCGCGAGGCCCGGGTCAGCTCGTCGATGGTGGCGGGCGCCTCGGCCGGCGCATCGCAGATCTGCGCGTAGTGGATCATGGGTCGGGGCAGGTCCGCCAGCTGGTCCAGCGAGCTGGCGGACCGGGTGAAATGCAGCGGATCGATCAGCACGCCCCCGTTGTCCTGCCCGGCTGTTTCGACGATCCGCCGGGCGGCCTGAAGGCTGTTCACGGCCAGCCAGGGCATGAACTCCAGGTCCACGGTCAGCCCATGGGGCCGGGCGGCTTCGCAGAGCCGGGCGAAGGAGTCGGTCAGGCGAGCCGGGTCGGCGTCCTCGCCGGACACCAGGATGTTCCGGGCCCCCAGCCGGGCGCCTGTCTCCAGGAATGGCAGGCAGGCATCGACTTCGAACGAGGCGCCGAGACGGATGATCTCGATGTCCTCGACGCGCACGCCGGTATCGTGCATGAGGGCCAGCGTTTCACGCAGCTGACCGGGTTTTCCCATCAGATCGTAGGCGATGCCGCCGGGCGTGAAGGGCAGCAGGCGCAGTCCGCAGGCGTCATAACCCGCTTGCGCGGCTGCCCGGATCATGGCCGGCGGATCCAGGGAAAGCAGAGTCAGATGAGCGAGGGAGTAGCGTCGTTGCATGAGTGGCCTCTGGTGCGCAAGACCGGTGGATGCCGCAGGCTTTCTAGGCCAGCATCGAGCGCAGGATTGTGTCGATGACGCTGGCGCGTCGCCGCGCGTAGACCTCGGGGTCCATGACATCGCGCCGGAAGATCAGCGAGAACGTGTGCTGGTTCGAGACGTTGAAGAAGCACAGCGCGCTGATGGATGCGTGGATATCGATCGGATCCAGGCCGGGCCTGAACAGGCCCTGTTCGCAGCCTCTCGCGTAGATGTCGCGGATGCTGTGGATGACCGGGATATTCAGATCCTTGATGGTCTTTGATTGGGCCAGATAGCGGCCATAGTGCATGTTTTCGTTCATGACCAGGCGCACGAAGTCCGGATTGTGCGACTGATAGTCGAAGGTGAAGCCCACCAGGGTCCGCATGGCTTCGTCCGGCGCCAGATTTTCCAGGTTCAGGCTGCTCTCGATTTCACGGATGCGGTGGTAGGACTCCTCCAGTGCGGCCAGGTACAGCGCCTGCTTGCTCTTGAAGTAGTAATAGATCATCCGCTTGCTGGCGCAGGTCTGCTCGGCGATCTCGTCGATGCGTGCGCCGGCCAGGCCCTTGTGTGCGAACTCCCGGATGGCGACTTCCAGGATGTTGCGCCGGGTTGTCTCGGCGGCGGTGTTGCGTGGATTGGCAGGCGGGTTTTGTGTCATGTCGGGGTGTTGAAAAACGGATGTCTGCTGCGAAGGCATGCGCGCAGGCTCAGGTGTCCTGGCGCGCCTGGGCCGAGGCGACCGCGGCCCGCAGGGCCAGCAGGTAGCTGTCCGCGCCGAAGCCCGCAATCTGGCCTTGGCACACTTCGGCGATCACCGAGGTATGGCGGAACGGCTCGCGTGCATGGATGTTGGACATGTGGACCTCGACGATGGGCACGGCCAGGATGGCCAGGGCGTCCCGGATGCCGTAGCTGTAGTGCGTCCAGGCCCCGGCGTTGATCAGCACGGCCTGCGTTCCGTCGGTGTGGGCGCGATGGATGCGTTCGCATAGGGCGCCTTCGCAATTGCTCTGGAAGCATTCGATCTCGACGCCCAGTTCGGCGGCCAGTTCGCCCAGCCGGGCATCGATCTGTGCCAGGGTCGTCGTACCGTATTGCTTCGGGTCGCGCTGACCGAACATATTGAGGTTGATGCCGTGCAGCACGAGAATTTTCATGGGGGTTTCCTGTCGATGGAGGGGCGGGAGGCGGTCCCGCGCCGGGGCGGCACCTGCCCGCCCTCCGGGTTTATTGCTTTTGTTGGCGGATCTTGTCAAGTTCGGAGTACATGGATTGGATCGAGGCCTCACCCACTTCCTGGGCGTACTTGTCCACGACGGGCTTGACCATGGCACGCATCTTGTCCATGTCTTCGGGCGACATCTCGGTGACCTGCATGCCGTGCTGCTTCAGGGTCTCGAGGGCCTTGGACGCGGCATCGCGCGAGACCTGGCGCTGGTAGACGGCGGCTTCGACGGCGGCATCCCGAAGCAGCTTCTGCTCGTCGGGTGTCAGGGTGTCCCAGAACTTCTTGCTGAAGATGACGGATTGCGGATTGTAGATGTGGCGCGTGACCGCCAGGTATTTCTGCACTTCATCGAACTTGGCGTTCAGGATCACCGTGAACGGGTTTTCCTGGCCATCGACGGCGCCCTGTTCCAGTGCGTTGTAGACCTCGGGCCAGGCCAGCGGCGTGGGATTGGCGCCCAGCGCCTTGAACACATCCACGTAGATGGGGGACTGGATCACCCGCAGTTTCAGGCCGGCGATGTCCTCGGGCTTGTTGATCGGATGCTTGCCGTTGGTGATGTTGCGAAAGCCCAGATCGAAATACGCCACGCCTACCAGTCCCTTGTTCAGCAGCTTCTGGTGCAGCGTCTGACCGAAGGGACCATCCACCAGGGCGTCGACTTCCTTGTCGCCGTTGAACAGGAAAGGAAAGTCGTAGGCCGCGAAATCCTTGACCTGGGCCTGCAGGATGCCCGAGTTCAGGACCGTGGCCTCGATGGTGCCGCCCTGCAGGGCCGACACGGTTTCCAGGTCGCCGCCCAGCACGCCGCCGGGGAATAGCCGCACCCGGATCTTGTTGCCGGATTTCTCTGCGACCAGGTCGGCAAATTTCTGCATGCCGATGACCTGGGGGTGCCCCTTGTTGTTCTGGGAAGCGAATTTGATCGTGTGCTCGTGGATGTCGGCCGCGTGGCTGGGTGCCAGCGAGGCCAGGCCCAGACTCATGGCGGTCAGGGCGGAAAGGACGAATCGTTTCATGTTTGTCTCCTGGATGGGTTATCGGTAAAGCCAGTGGGCGGGAACGAGAACGAGGTCGGGAAACAGCACCAGCAGGAACAGCACGGCAAGCTGGGCCAGCATGAAAGGCAGCGCACCACGGGTGGTGTCGTCCATGCTGAGGCGCCCCACGCCGGCCACGGTGTTGAGCACCGTGCCGACAGGAGGCGTGATCAGGCCGATGGCGTTGTTCAGGATGAAGAGCACGCCGAAGTAAATGGGGTCGATGCCGGCGGCCTTGATGGCCGGCATCATGACCGGGGTCAGAATCAGGATGGTGGGCGTCATGTCCATGGCCGTGCCGACCAGCACCACCAGGAGCATGGCTGCGATCATGAGCAGCATCGGTTCGCCGATCAGCGGGTCGAGCAGGTCCACCATGCGGTCGGGCAGGCCGGCGACCGTGATGAGCCAGGCGCTCACCATCGCGGCGGCCACCAGCAGCATGATGACGGCGCTGACCTTGGCTGAGTTGTAGAACGCCCGGTAGAAGCTTTTCCAGGTCATCTCGCGGTAGATCACCGTGGACACGAACAGGGCGTATACCGCCGCCACCACGGCCGCTTCGGTGGGGGTGAATACCCCGAAGCGCAGGCCCACGACGATGATGACGGGCATGCCCAGCGCCCAGATGCCCGCGCGCGCGGCCTGCAGGACTTCGCGCATGGATTTCCGGGGCGCGGTCGTCAGCTTCTCGCGGCGGATCAGCCAGGTCCAGGTGATCCATAGTGCGGCGCCCATGAGCAGTCCGGGAACGATGCCCGCCAGGAACAGCTTGGAAATCGATACGTTGGCCGATACGCCGAAGATGATCAGCCCGATGCTGGGCGGGATCACCGGCGCGATGATGCCGGCCGAGGCGATCAGCCCCGCGGATCGCTTCTTGTCGTATCCGGCCGCCGTCATCATGGGCAGCAGCAGGGCTGTCATGGCGGCGGCGTCGGCCACGGCGGATCCCGAAAGCGCGGCCATCAGGCAGGCGGTGATGATGGTGACGTAGCCCAGGCCGCCCCGGACATGTCCCACCAGCACCATGGCGAAATCGACAATGCGGCGCGACAGGCCGCCCACGGTCATGATTTCGCCCGCCAGCATGAAAAACGGCACGGCCAGGAGCGGGAAGCTGTTGGCACCGTTGATCAGGTTCTGTGCCAGGATCTGGGCATCGAACATGTCCAGGTGCCACATCAGCGCGGCGGCCGAGAGCATCAGGGCGAACGCAATGGGGATGCCCAGGGCTATGGCACCCAGCAGCGCGACGAGAAAGGTCGTGAGGATCATGCCCGTTCTCCCGTCTCGTCCAGGAACCGGTCCACGGTCGCCATGGGCGAAGTGGCCAGTGTGAACAGATCACAGAGCAGGATCAGGGCACCGGCAACGCTGAAGGCGATGCCGCTGGCGTAGAACCAACCCATCGACATGCCTGTGATGGGTGCGGCCACCGGGAGATTGATCCGCGTCTGATCGAGTGCGCCGGAAAACACCAGCCAGCAGATGCCCAGCATCAGCACCCGGCCGACGATCAGGCAGGCGCGCCGGCCGGCGGGGCCGAACGCGCGCACGACGAAATTCGACCCCAGGTGGGAGTTCTCACGCAGAGCGATGATGCTGCCCAGGAATGTCACCCAGATGAACAGCATCCGGGACACTTCTTCCGACACGATGATGCCGGAGTTGAAGCCATAGCGCAGCACCACGTTGCCGAATACCAGAACCACCATGATCATCAGCATGGCGGCGATCAGGAATTGCAGGCACTGGCCGAACGCATTGAGAAACCTGTTCAAGTCGCTCTCCTTGAATCGGGAAGGGGCTCAGGTGCCGGCGGTGGCGGCGCGTCGTTCCAGGATCCGCATGACCCGGGCCGTCATGCGATGGGCGTCGGCGGGGATGCCGTCGGTGTAGAGCTCGAAGGCGCGGGCTGCCTGATGCACCACCATGCCGATGCCATCGACCGTGCGGCAGCCTTTTTGCCGGGCGATGCGCAGCAGCTCGGTCTCCAGCGGGAAATAAATGATTTCGGCAAACCAGTGCCGGGGCTCCAGCAGGTCGGGGTCCAGCGGCGTGCCCGGGTGCTTGTGCATGCCGACCGGTGTGGCGTTGACCAGGCCGTCGGCCGCCCGCATCGCCTGGGCCAGGTCACCGCCTGCCGCGATGGAGGCGTGCGGGAATCGGGCCTGCAGCGCCTGGGCCAGGGCCTGGGCCCGAGCCGGAGCCTGGTCGAACAGGGCCAGGTGCCCGGCGCCCAGGCGCAGGATGGCATCGGCCACGGCGGCGCCCGCGCCTCCGGCGCCGAGCTGCACGACGCGGCCGATGGGCCCGTCGCCCATGTGCTGACGGATGTTCTGGGCGAAACCGTAGTGATCGGTGTTGTGGCCGATGCGCCGGCCTTCATGCAGCACCACCGTATTGACGGCGCCGATGGCGCGCGCCTCGTCGGACAGGGCATGCAGGTGGGGAATGATGGCCTGCTTGCATGGGTGGGTGATGTTCAGGCCCTTGAAACCGAAGCGCTCGGCGGCTGTCAGCAGTTCAGGCAGGGCTGCCGGGGTCAGCCGCAGCTCGTCCAGATCGATGCGCTGGTACAGGCACAGGATGCCGTGTTGGGCCGCTTCTTCTTCATAGAGGGCGGGGCTGAGCGATTGACCGATGCCTTCGCCGATCAGGCCGAGGAGCAGGGCAGGTGTTTCGGTGGGGAGACGCATATCCATCCAGAGTGAGATGTACTAACTGGTACATACAAAATAATGTAGTGATCGACCTTAGAGGCGTCAAACATATTCTTCTAGGGATTTTCCCGGGGCGGGGCGGTCCGCTCGCCCGGGGCGGGGGCGAGCTCGGTCGGTGCGCCGTTCAGCGGGCCTGGCCCGGTCCGGATGCGGCAGGGTCGCTATGGACCAGTTCGAAGTTCACGTCGTAGGACATGCCCATTGTCATGGCGCCGTGTGGATCCGGATGGGAAAACTCGTTGTCGTCGAACGGAACGGCGCGTGCCGCCAGCGTTTGCACGGCGCGGGGCACGTCGGGTACGCCGAAGGCCAGGCGGGCGAATTGCTCGTCCCATTTCACGTCGAACAAGGCATCGCCCGAGGGCTCGACCAGCTGCAGATGGAACCGGCCGCCCGGCCCGCGCAGGATGGTTCCGTTGGGCAGGATGCCGAAGCGCGTGCCCGGCGGCAGAACGCGGCACCCCAGCAGCCTGGCGTAGAACTCGGCCCAGTACGCTGTCCGGCCGGGGTCCACGTATTGCACCAAGCCGAAAAAGTGCAGCCCCGGGACGAGGACGGGGGTGTCGGGGAACGGCACCTCATAGTCGAAATCCACGTCGTAGATCGAAAAGCTGGGCCGCCGTTCGACCAGGTAAAGAACGGAGTCGCCGATACCGCCGATGCCGGGAATGTTCAGCTCCATGGCGGCCGCGCGTGTCGGAACCGGCCGGGCGCCCTGCCGGATGCAGTGGTCGTAGGCCTGCGCGGCGTCGGCGACATGCAGGGCGATCGCATGGATCCGGTCGCTTTCGATCTCCGGGTATTCGGCCAGCGTGTCGGCGTCGGCATTGACGATGACATTCATCGTCCCCTGGCGGTACAGGCGTACCGCGCGCGAGCGGTGCCGTGCGATCGGGCGAAATCCCAGGCGCTCGAGGGCCTGGCCCAGGGTGTCGGGTTGTCGGGACAGGTATTCGACGAACTCGATGCCCTGGATACCGGCCGGGTTCGCGTCTTCGTCTGTGTCGGACATGTCTCGCTCCATTGTGATGGGCTCGGTCGGGCTGAAGATAGCACAAGTCGAGGTATGAATTAACAGTTTAGTTAACCAGGTTCGATGCATGCATGGGTCATGCCGCCGGAAGCGGCCACTTGTGCAAAGGGCGAATGTGAATAACTCTTTGCCCTGCAAAAACAAATCATGCTACACTTCTTGGCTTGCTGGGTTAATGGCATCTGGTCACGGTGTGCGCCGTTGGTCTTATGCTTGGTTTTTCCGCCTGGCAACGCCTGGGGCTGCATGGTCCCTGGCGAGCAAAGCCCTTGTGCAAGACCCGCTCTTTACGTCATTCGTTTCAGGCGGATTTTGCGCACATCGCCTGAAAATGCCCCCCGCCGCCCTCGCGCGGCCAGGCAAGCCCGGGCACTCTGAATATCGACGTAAACGTACGCAAGTACAAAGGATGCGTAAAGGTCATGCCTACCATTGCTCAACTGCTGCGCAAACCGCGCCAAGTCAGTCGCGAGAGCAGCAAGAGCCCGGCGCTGGAAAACTGCCCCCAGCGTCGCGGCGTCTGCACCCGTGTCTACACCACCACCCCGAAGAAGCCGAACTCCGCCCTGCGTAAGGTCGCCAAGGTGCGCCTGACCAACGGCTACGAGGTCATCTCCTACATCGGCGGCGAAGGCCACAATCTCCAGGAACACTCGGTGGTCCTGGTGCGCGGCGGCCGTGTGAAGGATCTTCCCGGTGTGCGCTACCACATCGTCCGCGGCTCCCTGGATCTGCAGGGCGTCAAGGATCGCAAGCAGGCCCGTTCCAAGTACGGTGCCAAGCGTCCCAAGAAGTAATCCCGTTCATCGCAGCAGTATCCCGGTCGTGCTGACCGGAACGTGCAGCCGCAGCCATGGGGCTGTGGCACGTAAGTGGCTCTCCCGATGGAAGCCGTGGCCGCCCGGCGGCTCAACTGAATCGTCACAAGGAAATCGAAATGCCTCGTCGTCGCGAAGTACCGAAACGTGAAATCCTCCCCGATCCCAAATTTGGCAGTGTCGAGCTGGCCAAGTTCATGAACGTCGTCATGCTGTCCGGCAAGAAAGCCGTGGCGGAACGCATCGTGTACGGCGCCTTGGACCAGATCCAGGCCAAGACGGGCAAGGAACCCATCGAAGTCTTCAACACCGCCATCAACAACGTCAAGCCGGTGGTCGAAGTCAAGTCCCGCCGTGTTGGCGGCGCCAACTACCAGGTGCCGGTCGAAGTGCGCCCCGTGCGCCGCCTGGCCCTGGCCATGCGCTGGCTGCGCGAAGCCGCGAAGAAGCGCGGCGAGAAGTCGATGGATCTGCGTCTCGCCGGTGAACTGATGGATGCCGCCGAAGGCCGCGGCGGTGCCATGAAGAAGCGCGAAGACACCCACAAGATGGCCGAGGCCAACAAGGCCTTCAGCCACTTCCGCTGGTAATCCAGCCGGTCAATCACCAGGAAACACATCATGGCCCGCAAAACCCCCATCGAGCGCTATCGCAATATCGGTATCTCCGCGCACATCGACGCAGGGAAGACCACCACCACCGAGCGCATCCTGTTCTACACCGGCGTCAACCACAAGATTGGCGAAACCCATGAAGGCTCGGCCACCATGGACTGGATGGAGCAGGAACAGGAACGCGGCATCACCATCACGTCGGCGGCCACCACGGCCTTCTGGCGCGGGATGGAGCACCAGTACGACGAGCACCGCATCAACATCATCGACACCCCGGGCCACGTCGACTTCACCATCGAAGTCGAACGTTCCATGCGCGTGCTCGACGGCGCCTGCATGGTGTATTGCGCCGTGGGCGGCGTGCAGCCTCAGTCCGAAACCGTGTGGCGCCAGGCCAACAAGTACGGCGTGCCCCGCCTGGCCTTCGTCAACAAGATGGACCGCACCGGCGCCAACTTCTTCAAGGTCTACGACCAACTGCGTCTGCGCCTGAAGGCCAACCCCGTGCCCATCGTCATCCCGATCGGCGCCGAAGACAACTTCAAGGGCGTCATCGACCTGACCAAGATGCGCGGCATCATCTGGGACGAAGCCTCCCAGGGCACGAAGTTCGACTACATCGACATTCCCGCCGAGATGGCCGACGAGGCCGCCAAATGGCATGAAAACCTGATGGAAGCCGCTGCCGAGGCCAACGAGGAACTGATGAACAAGTACCTCGAGACCGGCTCGCTGACCGAGCAGGAAATCGACAAGGGCATCCGTCTGCGCACGATCGCCTGCGAAATCCAGCCCATGCTGTGCGGCACCGCCTTCAAGAACAAGGGCGTGCAGCGCATGCTCGACGCCGTCATCGACTACCTGCCCTCCCCGGTGGACATCCCCCCGGTCCGCGGCACCGACGACGAAGGCAACGAAGTCGTTCGCAAGGCCGATGACAAGGAAAAGCTGTCCGCTCTGGCGTTCAAGCTGATGACCGACCCGTTCGTGGGCCAGTTGACCTTCATCCGCGTGTATTCGGGCGTGCTGTCCTCGGGCGACACCGTCTACAACCCGATCAAGGGCAAGAAGGAACGCATCGGCCGCATCCTGCAGATGCACGCCAACAACCGCGCCGAAATCAAGGAAGTGGTGGCGGGCGACATCGCCGCCGTCGTGGGCCTGAAGGAAGTCACCACGGGTGAAACCCTGTGCGACGTGGGTGACCACATCCTGCTGGAAAAGATGGAATTCCCCGAGCCCGTGATCTCCCAGGCCGTGGAACCCAAGTCCAAGGCCGACCAGGAAAAGATGGGCATCGCCCTGCAGCGCCTGGCCGCCGAGGATCCGTCCTTCCGCGTGCGCAGCGACGAAGAATCCGGCCAGACCATCATCTCCGGCATGGGCGAACTGCACCTCGAAGTGCTGGTCGACCGGATGCGTCGTGAATTCGGCGTCGAAGCCAACGTCGGCAAACCCCAGGTGGCCTACCGCGAAACCATCCGCAAGACCTGCGAAGAAATCGAAGGCAAGTTCGTCAAGCAGTCCGGCGGTCGCGGCCAGTACGGCCACGTCGTGCTCAAGCTCGAACCCCTGGAAGCGGGCGGCGGCTACGAGTTCGTCGACGCCATCAAGGGCGGTGTGGTGCCGCGCGAGTTCATCCCGGCGGTGGACAAGGGCATCCAGGAAACCCTGCCTGCGGGCGTGGTGGCCGGCTACCCGGTCGTGGACGTCAAGGTCACGCTGTTCTTCGGTTCGTACCACGACGTGGACTCGAACGAAAACGCGTTCCGCATGGCTGCCTCGATGGCGTTCAAGGACGGCATGCGCAAGGCCAACCCGGTCCTGCTCGAGCCGATGATGCACGTCGAAGTCGAAACCCCGGAAGACTACGCCGGTACGGTGATGGGCGATCTGTCGTCCCGCCGCGGCATGGTCCAGGGCATGGACGACATCCCGGGCGGCGGCAAGATCATCAAGGCCGAAGTTCCCCTGGCCGAGATGTTCGGTTATTCGACCAGCCTGCGTTCGCAGACTCAAGGTCGCGCCACCTACACGATGGAATTCAAGCAGTACGCCGAGGCGCCGCGCAACGTCGCCGACGAAGTCATCGCCGCTCGCGGCAAGTAATACATAGCCCGGCCGGCAGGCCGGGCATCCACTTTTCATTTCCTAGGAAATACGAGATAAATCATGGCAAAAGGCAAGTTTGAACGGACCAAACCGCACGTGAACGTGGGTACGATCGGCCACGTTGACCA